>NZ_JBWKKU010000013.1:161285-182592 GCF_056431445.1 Saccharopolyspora sp. NPDC045941 | reverse complement strand
TCGCAAGAACAATCATCCCAGGCCAGAGGGCATCTGCCCCACCACGACACGACCCCCACCACCACAAAACCCAACCCACCACCGGCGGATCCGGGTCTATCGAGGTGAACGGGCCGTTCACCTCGACCTGGTCCGCTGTCGTGCGCTCCGGGTGGTGGCTCAGGACTTCGCGGGGCCGTAGGTCAGGTGGACCACGCCGTTCTCGAACACTTCCTGCCCGGTCAGGGCCAGTGGGAGGCGCGCGGTGCCTTCCGGGAACAGCTTCTCCCCGGAACCGAGGACGAGCGGGTAGACCAGCAGGTGCAGGCCGTCGACCAGGCCGTCGGCCAGCAGTGCGCGCACCAGCGTGCCGCTCCCGCTGATGTAGATGTCGCCGTCGACGTCGTCCTTCAGCTTCTGGATCGCCTGCGCGTCATAGGCCCCGAACACCGTCGAGTTGTTCCAAATGTCGGCCGTGGTCAGGGTCGACGACACCACGTGCTTCGGAGTGTCGTTGAAGAACGGCGCCCCCGGGTCGTCTTCGGCGGTGCGCCCGGACCAGGCCGGGGCGAACATCTCGAAGGTCTTGCGGCCCAACAAGATCGCGCTGCTGGCCTCCGTCAGGCCGCCGATCGCGCGAGCCATGCCCTCGGTGAAGCCGTACTCGGCGGTCCAGATCGGGCTCTCGAACACGCCGTCCAGGCTGACGAACTCGTGCACGTGGATCTCGCCCATGTCGGTCTCTTCCCGTCTCGGTGGTGGCACGCGGTCCGGGCCCGCGACATGCCGGTGGCCCAACCGTACAGACCCCCGGCCGCGCGAAAACTCATCTACGACCGAAGGAGGACAACAGGTACTTCGCGGGGGCACGTGATCCGGGCCGATGAGTTCCGGCGGGCTTGGTCGTCTACCTGCTCAGGCATCACGACTAGAAGGTGGATCATGACCGGCCTGCACGAGATCCTGCGGAAGCACGTCGACGATGGATCGGTACCGGGGGCGGTGGGCCTCGTGGCTCGCGGCGACCGGGTCGAGGTGGCCGCCGTCGGCTCCCTCGCCGTCGGCGGCGCTCCGATGGCGCGGGACTCGATCTTCCGCATCGCCTCGGTCACCAAGACCGTCGTCGCCGCGGCCGTGCTCATGCTGGTCGACGACGGCCTGATCGCGCCGCACGACCCGGTCCGGGAGTGGCTGCCGGAACTGGCCGAGCCGTCCGTCGTCCGCACCCCCGGCAGCCCGGTGGACGACGTGGTTCCGGCGGCCCGGCCGATCACGGTGTTCGACCTGCTCAGCTCCACGGCGGGCTACGGCTTCGCATCCGACTTCGAGCTGCCTGCGGTCCAGCGCCTGTTCTCGGTGCAGCGAGACGGTCGCGAGCCGCAGAGCTGCCCGGCGGCGGACGAGTGGATGGCCGAGCTGTCCCGGGTTCCGCTGTTGCACCAGCCGGGCGAGGCGTGGCTGTACGACACCTGCTCGGCCCTGCAGGGCGTGCTGATCGCCCGGGTTTCCGGCCGTTCGCTGCCGGACTTCCTCGCGGAGCGGGTGTTCGGGCCGCTGGCCATGGTCGACTCCGGGTTCGTGGTGCCTGCCGAGAAGCGGGCGCGGTTCACCAACTACTACCGAAGCGGCCCCGCCGGGCTGGAGCTCGCCGACGGCCCTGACGGGCAGTGGAGCATCCCGCCCGCCTTCCCGCTGGGTTCCGGCGGGTTGGTCGGGACCGTCGACGACTGGCTCGCCTTCGGCCGGATGCTGCTGGCCGGCGGCACCACCGCCGACGGCCGCCGGCTGCTGTCGGCCGATTCGGTGCGCATGATGACCAGCGATCACACCACTGCGGCCCAGCGCGAGACCGGCGAGGTGTTCCTGGAGGGCCAGGGCTGGGGCTTCGGCGGTTCGGTCGACATCGCGGCCATCGATCCGCGGAACGTGCCGGGACGCTACGGCTGGGTCGGCGGGACCGGGACCTCGGCGCACATCGTCCCGTCCACGGGCGCGATAGCAATCCTGTTCGCCCAGGTCGCGATGGACGGCCCGGTCCCGCCCGAGTGGATGCGGGACTTCTGGCGGTACGCGTGCTGACGCCCCCGCCGGACGGTCAGGGTTTGCGGCCGATGCCGCCGAGCGTGGACAGGTCGGCCGGGGAATCGACCGGTGGCTCGTCGGGGCGCCAGCGGGTGCAGGGCACCAGCCCCGGTTCGAGGAGCTCCAGATCGCGGAAGTACGCGGCGATCTGCTCAGGGCTCCGGCTGTGGTAGGGGATCGCGCCGGCGTCGGCCTGCTTGCGGCGGGCGGCCAGCAGCCCCGGATCGGTGTCCGGGCTGTCGAACAGCGCGAGGTAGCTACCCGATGGCAGTGCCCCCAGCAGCCGGTGCACCAAGGACCACGGATCGTCCTCGTCCGGGACCAGGCCCAGGACGCCGAACAGCACCAGCGCGACCGGCCGGTCCAGGTCCAGCGTGTCGGCGGCGCACGCCAGGATGGTCTCCGGGTCGCGGATGTCGGCGTGGATGTAGTCGGTGGCGCCCTCGGGGGTACCGGTGAGCAGCGCCCGGGCGTGGGCCAGCACCAGCGGATCGTTGTCGACGTAGACGATCCGGCATCCGGGGGCGTGCCGCTGCGCGATCTCGTGGGTGTTGTCGGCGGTGGGCAGGCCGGTTCCGATGTCCAGGAACTGGTGCACCCCGGCCTCGACGACCAGGTGCCGCACGGCGCGCGCCAAGAACGACCGCCCGGCGCGCGCCGCGAAGTCGATTCCGGGGAACAGGGCCCGGAAATCGTCGCCGGCCGCGCGGTCGACGGCGTAGTTGTCCTTGCCGCCGAGCCAGTAGTTCCACATCCGCGCCGAGTGCGGCACGGATGTGTCGATCTCGACGGACTCGTGTGCCATTCCGCAGTACCCCCTGTTGCAGATCGCGGGGAAAATACCACGGTCCGCTCGCCGGGAGGGCCCGTTCGGGCAGGCCGCCGAACAGCACGCCGATCAGGATCGGCTGCAGGTGGACGGCGGTGAAGCCGATCTCGTTGTGCAGCAACCCGTTCAGCCGGGTGGGCGGCGGCCCGTGGTAGGAGCGCTTGGTGGCGTTGAGCCCGGTGGCGGCGACCACGTGGCCGTCGTCGATTTCGGCCGGACGGGCACACAACCGCACCGACTCGGTCTCGTGGCTGAGCAAGTCCTGTCCTACCTGGCCACGAGGCATTTTCTGCGTTCAGGGTGACCCGCCATCAACCCGGATCACGGCGAGCCGGGACAGGTGCGCGCACGTGCTCGACGGTCATCCGCCTACCAGCCAGGTTTTTCGGAGTCTCAGGGCGCGTTCGGTAGCGGCGATGGCCCCTGCGACGGGTAGGGCGATCTTCGCCCACTGGGGGAGGGGAACCGGCGAGGTGAACGTGCCGGTGTGCTGGGCGACGACAGGGATCCGGGTGACGCCCTCCACGGCCAGGGCAAGGCTGACGGCGAGTCCTGCGAGGAGTATGGCGATGGCTGCTGCGCCGACGAAGGCGCCCGTGCGGGGGAACAGCTGGTCGAACCTGGCTCGCAGTCCTTCTTGCGAGCGGGGGTGAGGGCGCAGCGCGTGTTCGCTGCCGTCTTCGGTGACGTAGTGCATGCGTTTCAGCCCGTACTGGCTGGTGGCGACCTCGATGACGCCGCAGGGCACCGGGAATGCCACAGGAAGGTTGGCGCGATAGACCTGAACACCGTCACGGTAGAGCGCGGCAGGGCTCTTCTTGGTCGTGCTGTCCGCCATGTGCCGTACGTCGACCTCGAAGACGTGACTGCTCCCCGAATGGTGTGGGAGTTCGAGGACGAACAGCGAACGAGAGAACAACTGCCAGATGCGGTACTCCTGGAGTGCGCTCCCGTCCCCGGGCTTGACCTTGGCGAGCTGCCAGCGCCGCCGGTACTTCTTGAACACGTTCCCTCCTCAGGGATGCTCCCGGGCACCGAGACCCGGCGCGGGAGTCCACCGGGTCTGCCGACGCATCGGCTACGCGGTGCAGCGGGCGTCGTCGGGCGGGGTCTGCAGGTCGATCAGGTAGTCGGCGACGAGGCCGTCGACGCACTCGCTCTGACCCAACAGCGCGATGCCGTGCTGGGCGCCCTCCACGGTCAGCAGGCTTCCGCCCAGTACGCGGGCCAGGTTGACGCCGCCCTGGTACGGGGTGGCCGGGTCGCCGGTGATGGAGATCGTCAGCGTGGGCGGCAGCCCGACCGGGCCGGTGACCCACGGCTGCGGCAAGGTCGGCGGCTGCGGCCAGGCCTCGCACTCGTGGTGTGATTCCCGCACCGGTCGGCCGGAGTCCATGAACGGGGCGGCTGCGCGGATCTGCCGGGCCAATTCGGTCTGCTCCGCAGGAGTGCGGCGCGGCGAGTCCATGCACCGGATCGCGTAGGCCGCGTCGGCGGAATTGTCGTAGCGGCCGTCGGGACCACGCCCGAAGGCGCTGTCGCGCTGCGCCTGCAGCACGTCGCCGCGTCCGGCGGCCAGCTCGGCGAGTCCTTCGGTGATCTTCGGCCACAGCGACTGGGCGTACAAGGCGCTCGTCACCGCGTTCATGACGTCGTCGTAGGTCAGACCGCGACCGTCCGCGGTGGGTGCGGGGTGCTCCAGCAGTGGCCGCGCGATGGCCTGGAACGCCTCGGTCGCCCGGGCCGGGTCGGTGCCCAGTGGACAGTCGGCACTGGTGGAGCAGTCCGCGGCGTACCGCTCGAAGGCCTTCTGGAATCCCGTCATCTGCGCGAGGTTGAACTCGGTGGCGGTGAGGCCGGGGTCGATGGCGCTGTCGAGCGCCATCGCGCGCACGTTCTGCGGGAACGCCTCGGCGTACATCGCGCCCAGCTGGGTCCCGTAGCTGATGCCGAGGTAGGACAGCTTCTCGTCACCCAGCGCCGCGCGCAGCACGTCCATGTCCCGTACGACGTCGCTGGTGCCGAAACCGGCCAGCGCCTGCGGACCACCGGAGCCCTCCGCACAGCGCTGCGCCACGACCCGGGCCTCCTGCTCGTCGGCGACGTCCGGCACGAGCGCGCCGGAGAAGCCTTCACCGCGCTCGTACTCGGCGTCGGTGTAGCAGTCCGCCCGCGGGGTGGAGGCGCCCACGCCCCGGGGATCGAACCCGATCACGTCGAACCGTTCCCCCACCGGCCCGGCAGCCCACAGCGGCCCCAGCAGCGCGACGAAGTTCATCCCCGAGCCGCCGGGACCGCCCGGGTTGACCAGCAGCGACCCGATCTTCTCCCCGCGCGCCTTGACCCGGAGAAGGGCGACCTTCCCGCGCGGCCCGTCCGGGTCGGCGTAGCCCAGGGGGACCTGGACGCGCGCGCAGTCGTAGCGGTCGTCGGCGAAGAGCTTCTCGGCGAGCGCCGTCGTCGCGTACGGCGCGCACGGCTCGAACGCGACCTGCTGGTCGTAGAACTCCGCCAGTTCTCCCGTCGGTGCCGAGCCGGGCGGCCCCGATCTCGTCTCGAACGGCGCAGGTGCGGCGCAGGCGCCGATGAGGACCAGCGACGCCGCACCCAGGGCGACGAGCGTCGAGCGAACACGAAACACGATGTCTCCATAAGGTTGTCGGCGCCACGGTGGACCGTGCCGCCTTGGCGAAACCAGCGATCCCGGCCACCCCGGGGATTCCGGCCAGGGCCAACGCCTGCACGACGGGGCCGAGCGCGGCCTGGTGCTGCTGCAGCGGACGGCGGCCATGGTGGCGAGACCGACGACGATCTCCGGCCAGCCGGGACGGGCGACGGCGCTGTCGGCTCCTGGCTTCCGGGGTGCGACGCGGACGAGCGTGGCCCGCGGCGTGGCTGGAAGGGGCATTCGGGATATGCCGTGGACGGTAGGGCGGCCACCCGGCGGTGCGGATCGATCGAGGGGCTCGGATCGCCTGACCGAAGTCGGAGCGGGCCTCGTCCTTCGGGAGGAGGTGGTGACGTGCAGGCCTGCCTATGCTGGCCGCGATGGACGACACAGCAGGCACGCGGCGAGGGGCGGTCCGGGACCGGATCGCGGACGGCGGGTTCATCGTGATCGCGGCCCTGGCCGGGTTCTACGTGGCTGCGCACCGATGGGAGGACCCGGGAACGGTGCCGCTGTGGCTGCTGCACCTGGACCACGTCGCCGGTGTGCTCGGATGCCTCGCGCTGTGGTGGCGGCGCCGCTGCCCGGTGGCGCTCGCCGTCGCCCTGATCGTGCTGGTCACGTTCTCCGAATCGGTTTCCGCTGCCGCGCTCATCGCGCTGTTCACCGTGGCCGTCCATCGCTCGGCGAGGGCCACTGCGGTGCTGGCCGTGGGCAGCGTGCTCTCGATCGGGGTCTACCTGGTGCTGCGGCCGGAGCCGGCGACGCCGCTGTCGATCACGCTCGCCTTCATCGTCACCGTGCACGTCGCGGCCGTCGCGTGGGGCCTGCTGGTCCGCAGTCGGCGGCAGCTCATCGCATCGTTGCGCGAACGAGCCGCCGCAGCCGAGGTCGAGGCCCGGTTGCGGGCCGAGCGCTCCCAGCACGAGGCGCGCGAGACGCTCGCGCGGGAGATGCACGACGTTCTCGGCCACCGGCTGTCGATTCTCAGCGTCCACGCGGGCGCGTTGGCCTACCACCGCGGTGCGTCGCCCGAGGAGGTCGCCCGCGCCTCGGAGGTGGTCCGGGAGAACGCGCACCGCGCCCTGCAGGACCTGCGCGAGGTGATCGGCGTGCTACGCGCCCCGGTGGGCGAACTCCCGCTGCCGGGCGTCGAGGACGTCGTCGACCTGATCGACGAGGCCGAGCGTGCCGGCACCCCGGTCGAGCTGCGGGACGATTCCGGGGTGACGACCGGCGGGCGGGCCGTCCCCGCGACGGTGGGCCGCACGCTCTTCCGGCTCGTGCAGGAAGGCCTGACCAACGCCCGCAAGCACGCGCCCGGCGCGCCGGTCGTCGTCCGGATCACCGGTGAGCCCGGCGACCACCTGGCCGCCGAGATCGTCAACGAGCGGCAGTCCGCGCCCTCCACGCAACCCGCCGGCTCCGGGGAAGGGCTGCGCGGGCTGGCCGAGCGGGCCACGCTCGTCGGCGGCCGGCTCGACCACGGGCCGACCGGTTCCGGCGGATGGCGGGTCGGGATGCGGCTACCGTGGCCAGCGTGAATGATCCCGCACCGACCGTCGACGTGCTGGTCGTGGACGACGACCCGATCGTCCGCTTCGGGCTGACCATGATGCTGCGCGGCGCCCCCGACCTGCGGGTCGTCGCCGAGGCGGGCGACGGCGCGGAGGCGGTGGAGCTGGCCGACCGCCACGCACCGGACGTCGTGCTGATGGACATCCGGATGCCCGGCACGGACGGGCTCGCCGCGACCGAGACGCTCCGCCGCCGCCCGCACGCGCCGCAGGTCGTCGTCCTCACCACGTTCGACGCCGACGCGCACGTGCTGCGCGCCCTGCGGGCCGGGGCAGCCGGATTCCTGCTCAAGGACACCCCGCCGGACGAGCTCGTCGTCGCGATCCGGCACGCGGCACAAGGACGTCCGGTGCTCTCACCGGAAGTGACCCGACGGCTCATCGACCGCGTCGCCGGGTCCGAACAGGACACCCGTCGCGATGCGGCACGCCGTCGGCTCGGCCTGCTCGCCGACCGGGAACGCACCGTCGCGATCGAGATCGGCGCCGGGCGGTCCAACTCCGAGATCGCCGCGCGCCACCACCTCGGCCTGGCGACGGTCAAGACCCACGTATCGGCCATCTTCACCAAGCTGGACCTGAACAACCGCGTGCAGGTCGCCCTGCTCGTGCACGACGCCGACCTCGACCCGCAAGGTCGGTGAGCGCGCTCCGGCTTCGGCCGGGGACCGGCGACACCGCACCCGGCAGGAGCAAGCCTCCTCTTACGGCCGCACCCTCCTGCTGCCGCAATTTCATTGAGGTTTTTCCAACCTCGTTTTGCGTGGCGGTGCGGGTGGCGGAACCTCAGAGGCTTCCTGGTCTGTGGGTGCCCCTCCTGATGTATGTCCGATACACGGCGGAGGGGCCGTCCTCGCCAGGAAGCCTCTGAGAACCCGCGGCGGTGCAGGTGTCGTAGGTGGGCTATGCGCCTGCGGCGCATGCGACACCTCATCGACGTGTGGCTTTGCGACCCGCGGCTGCGGGCCGACCAGGACGAAAAACGCTCAATTGGAAATCGGACCTTCGATTTCCATTGAAATTGCGGGACTGCGGGACGACGGCCGCCGGAACGTGGTTGGCCAGGCGGTTCAGCCGACCGCGTCGCGGATCGTGTTGTAGAGGTCCAGGACCGCTGCCGCCGTGGGGATCAGCGCGATCAGCACCAGGTATTCGAGGATGTCCAGCCAGCGGGCGCGGAGCGGGGACGGCAGGCTCGCCGGGTTCCGCGCGGCGTAGTGCAGGCAGCCCGCTCCCGCCACGACGGCGAACGCGGCGACCGCGAGCGTCCAGTAGTGGTCCAGTGTGGACAGCAGTCGCGCGCTCAGGCCGATCAGCAGGAACAGGCCGATGACGATCACCGCCACTCGCTGAGCGGTGCCCGCGTAGGAGCGCGAGCGCAGCAGCCACGCGGTGGCCGCGAGCGCCACCAGCACCGCCGCCCACGGCGACGGGTCGCCGAGCAGCACGAGGCAGCCTCCGGCCGTCACCAGGCCGAGCGCCGTGACCAGGCCGGTGAGGACGTCGGTCGCGGTCGTCGTCGGGCCGAGCACCGACGAGTCGAGCGTGGGTCGTTCGTCGACGCGGAACGAGTCCATGTCCGCGGGCACCCGGGGCATCGGCAGCTTGGCCAGGCGCAGCGCGATCATCGGTGCGGCGGCGGTGAGCGCGGCCGTCAGCGCCACCGAGACCGCCGCGACCGAGGTGCCCGGCAGGTCGAACAGCGGCACGCTCGCGGTGATCAGCGCACCGAGCGCCGAGGCCGCGACGATCGGCGCGAACACGGTGAACCGGTGGACCAGCATCGCCGCCGCCGTCGCGTGCAGCGCCACCGCGCCCAGGCCCGCGGCGAACGATCCCACCTCGATCGGCCAGGGCAGGTGCGGCGGCAGGGCCGTGATCCCCGCCAGCAGCGCCGCGACCACGCCCGCGCCCGCGGTCGCGCTGCCGGAATCCAGGTCGCCCCGGGCCCGGGACAGGGCACCGCCCGCGACCGCCAGCGCCACGGCGATCACCGCGCACCCGATCGGCGCCGCCAGGCCGCCGGCCAGCGCCGCGGCCGCGAAAACGGTGGCACCGACGAACAGCGCCACGGCGGCGAAGAGGCTCAGGTTCCGCCCGGCCCTCGGCCGCCACGGCCCGGAACGGGTCTGCGCGGCACCGGCGATCGCGTCGACGGTGTCGTCGAAGACCAGCGGGATCTCCTGCCTCGGGCGGGGATTCAGCCAGAGGATCTCGCCGTCCTGCACCAGGGTCGCCGACACCGTGAGGCCGGGCGCCAGCGCCGAGCCGCCGATGCGGGCGAGCACCCAGCCGGGATGCTGCTCCGGGCGGCTCGGCACCCCGGTGAGCCTGACGAGCTGCGGGATCAGCTCCGCCACCGTGCACTCCAACGGCAGCGCGACATCGATCCTGGAGCCCGGGGCCACCACGGTCACCCGGCGCGGAGTGGGCATCACGTCCACTCGTCGGCGGCGTCGAGCGCCGGCGCGAGCCGCTGCGCCGCGTGCTGCGCCAGCCGGTCCAGCGCGTCGTTGGCGGCTTCCACCACGATCGCGCCGATATCGCGGGCGTCGTACCGGCGCAGCGCATCGGGGTCGATCGAGACCTCGGTGAACCTGCCGGTTCCCCGCACGGTGACGGTCACCTCGTTGTCCCGGGAGCAGCCGGAGACGAGGGTGGTGTCGACGTCCTGCCGGGCCCGGTCGATCTCCGCCTGCTGGTCCTGCAACCGCCGCATCAGCTCGGCGAGCTCCGGCGGGTCGTCCTGGCCCTGGTGCGCGTGCAGCGCGTTCATCGGCGATGTCCCGTTCGGTTCAGGCGGCCACCGCGGCGTTTGCGCCGCTGTCGGCGAACAAGGTGGACAGTGTCTGGCTGAGCTCGTTCCTGGTCTGCTCGGCGTCCGCCTCGGCCTGGGACTTCGCCTGGAGCGCCTGCACGACCGCGTTCATGATGGCCAGCGCGATGGCCACCTCGCGCCACGGCGAGGACATCGAGTGCGCCGCCCTGATGGCGTCCATCATCCGCTGGACGATGTCCATCGCCGTCTCGAAGAAGCCCTTCTTCTGCGCCTGCGCGGTGTTGCGCGCCTTGACCAGCGCGTCCGAGGCGGCGGTGAGCCGCTGGCTCTCCTTCTCCAGCGCCACTTTCAGGGCGTTGTTGAGCTGGTCGACGAAGTTGTCGGACGTCTGCCGGCAGGCGTCGTAGCCTCGGCCGTTCCAGGTCTCGCCCAGCTGGGTCACGATCCGCCCGGTCGCCGACGCGGCGGCCCCCACCTGTTCGGCGCACACCGCGCAGTCCCGCGCCTTGGACCGCAGCTCTCCCGGGTCGCCGGTGACGTCGCTGATCGTCTGGGCCAGCAACGACAGCCCTGCCCTGATGATCGCGGTGACCTGACTGGTGTCCATCCCGCACCTCCATTCTCCGCGAGCGTAGGTCCGCCGGGATCTCAGGTGGACGGCAAAAGTACCCACCTGCGCAGCGGCGGAGATGACCACACTCGGGACCGGCACGCGTTCCGAGCCCGGGGAGTTGAACCGATGCGGACCCAACCAGCGCTGCGCCCGGGGCGCGCGCCGGAGCAGCACGTGGGCGAGATCGTGCTGCAGGCGCCGCCCAGCCTGGTCAAGGGCGGCCAGTCCTGGATGCAGCTGCTGTTCATGGTGCCGATGATGCTGGGCATGGGCGCCATGTCGTTCGTCTACATCGGACGATCCGGCGGCCCGATGACCTACCTCTTCGGCGGCCTGTTCCTGGTCGTGATGATCGGCATGATCACGATGTCGCTGGCCGGCGGGCGGCAGTCCACCAAGGCGAAGATCAACGAGGAGCGCCGCGACTACCAGCGCTACCTCGCCGGGCTGCGCAAGCAGGTGCGCGAGACCGCCGAGGCGCAGCGCGCCGCGCTGCTGTTCGCCCAGCCCGAACCGGAGGACCTGTGGACCCTCGTGCCGACCCCGCGGCGCTGGGAGCGGCGCAGGCGCGACCCGCACTTCGGGCAGGTGCGCATCGGCCGCGGGCCCCAGCAGCTGGCCACCCCGCTGCGCGCCCCGCAGACCGCGCCGCTGGAGGACCTGGACCCGGTTTCCTCCACCGCGCTGCGGCATTTCATCCGTACCTACTCGACGGTGGCAGACCTGCCGGTGGCCATCGCGCTGCGCGGCTACGCCCGGATCGGCGTCAGCGGGCAGCGCGAGGAGGTCATCGAGCTGGTGCGCGCGGTGCTCGCCCAGGCCGTCACCTTCCAGTCGCCGACCGACCTGCGGATCGCGCTGTGCCTGGGGCCGCGGCGGTGGGCCGACTGGGACTGGGTGAAATGGCTGCCGCACGCCCAGGACGACACCGACCCCGACGCGGCGGGACCGGCCCGGCTGGTGGCCGGTGACATGGGCGCGCTCGCGGAGCTGCTCGGCGACGACTTCGGCGAGCGCGCGGCCTTCGGCAGGCAGGCCGACGCCGACCGGCCGCACGTCGTGGTGATCGCCGACGGCGGCCGGGTGCCGCCGGATGCCGAGCGGCAGGGCGTCACCGTGATCGAGCTGTCCGAGCTGCCGCCCGCCGAATCGCGGGCGAACGCCCTGTTCCTGCACGTCTCCGACGGCTTCGTGGGCATGCTGGTCGGCCGCGACGACGAGGTCGGCTTCCGCTACATCGGCGAGCCGGACCGGTTGAGCACCACCGCCGCCGAGACGCTGGCCAGGTCGATGGCCCCGTGGCACTCCCCGGGCACCGCCGGCGCCGAGACGCCGATGTCCACCACCTTCGGGCTCGCAGACCTGCTCGGCATCGGCGATCCGCGCGACACCGACCCGGCCGTCACCTGGCGCCCCCGCACCGCCCGCGAGCGGCTGCGCGTCCCGCTAGGGCTCGATCCCGACGGGCTGCCGGTGGAACTGGACATCAAGGAGTCCGCCGAGGGCGGGATGGGCCCGCACGGGCTGGTGATCGGCGCGACCGGCTCCGGCAAGAGCGAGCTGCTGCGCACCCTGGTCACCGGGCTCGCCGTCACGCACTCGTCGGAGGCGGTGAACCTGGCGCTGATCGACTTCAAGGGCGGGGCGACGTTCGCCGGGATGAGCGAGCTGCCGCACACCTGCGCGGTGATCACCAACCTCTCCGACGACCTGGCCCTCGTCGACCGGATGGCCGACGCGATCAACGGGGAACTGGTGCGCCGCCAGGAGTTGCTGCGCGCCGCGGGCAATTACGCGTCGGTGCGGGATTACGAGCAGGCCCGCGAATCCGGCGCCGACCTCGCGCCGCTGCCCGCGCTGCTGGTGATCATCGACGAGTTCAGCGAGCTGCTGTCCAGCAGGCCAGAGTTCATCGACCTGTTCGTGATGATCGGCAGGCTCGGCCGGAGCCTGTCGGTGCACCTGCTCCTGGCGTCCCAGCGGCTCGAAGAGGGCCGCCTGCGAGGGCTGGACGCGCACCTGTCCTACCGGATCGGGCTGCGCACGTTCTCGGCGTCGGAGAGCCGGACCGTGCTCGGCGTGCCCGACGCCTACCACCTGCCCGCCGTGCCGGGCTCGGCCTACCTGAAGAGCGACACCGACACGCTGCGGCGGCTCAAGGCCGCCTACGTCTCCGGGGAACTCGCGCCCCGGGCCGCCGGTTCGGCCCCGGCGCTGGCTCCGGGACGGCGGGTGATCCCGTTCGGGCTGAACAGGATCGTGGATCCGGAACCGGTTCCCGAGCCGACCGCTGCGCCGGAGCAGGGCGAGAGCACCGGCGAGACGATCATGGGCGCGATGGTGTCCAGGCTGATCGGCAAGGGCCCGGCCGCGCACCCGATCTGGCTCCCACCGCTGGACGAGCCGCCTACCCTCGACCAGCTCCTGCCGCCGCTGGAGCTCGACCCGGAACGCGGTCTGCGCCCCCGGGGCTGGAACGCGAACCTGGCCGTCCCGGTGGCCACAGTGGACAAACCCTTCGAGCAGCGCCGCGACCAGCTGTGGGTGGACTTCTCCGGCGCGGCGGGCAACCTCCTGCTCATCGGCGCGCCGCAGAGCGGCAAGAGCACCTTCCTGCGCGGCATGATCGCCTCGCTCGCCCTCACCCGCACTCCGGCGGAGGTGCAGTTCTTCCTGCTGGACATGGGCGGCGGCGCGCTCGGCTCGATCGCCGGGCTGCCGCACGTCAGCGGCCACGCCCTGCGGCGGGACGAGGAGCGCTGCCGGCGCATCGTCGCGGAGGCCACGACCCTGCTGGACCAGCGGGAGGCGTTCTTCGCCGAGAACGGCATCGATTCCATCCAGACCTTCCGGCAGCGCCGCGCGGAGTTCACCGAAAGCACCGGCGGACAACGAGAATTCGGCGACGTCTTCGTCGTCGTCGACGACTGGGCGACGGTGCGCCAGGAGTTCTCCTCCCTGGAGGACTCGCTGGTCAAGCTCGCCACCCGGGGTCTCGGCTTCGGCATCCACGTGATCATCTCCACCACCTGGTGGCTGAGCATGCCGACGCCGCTGCGCGACAGCATGGGCACCCGCGTCGAACTGCGGCTCGGCGACCCGAGCGACTCGATGATCGATCGCCGCGCCGCGCAGAACGTGCCCGCCGGAGCGCCCGGCCGGGGCATCACGCCGGAACGCCTCCACATGCTGGGCGCACTGCCCAGGGTGGACGGTGACCAGCGCGCCGAAACGCTGGGCACCGCCGATCTCGTCGCCCGAGTCTCCCGGGCCTGGCCGGGCTCGCCCGCACCGCGCGTGCGGCTGCTGCCGCGCGAGATCACCGTCGACCGGCTCGGCGCGCCGCCCGGCCGCGCGATCCCGCTGGGCGTGGCGGAATCCGACCTCCGGCCGGTGTTCCTCGACTTCGACAAGGAACCGCACTTCATCGCGTTCGCCGACGTGGAGAGCGGGAAAACGGCACTGCTGCGCACCATCGCGCACGGCATCGCCGACCGCTACACGCCGGCCGAGGCGCGGATCATCGCGGTGGACTACCGGCGCGGCCTCCTCGGCGCGGTCGCCGAGGAACACCTGCTCAGCTACGCCGGATCCGAGCCGGTGCTCGACGACGTCGTCGCCCAGGTCTCCCAGGCCATGCGAGAACGCCTGCCGGGACCGGACATCACGCCCGAACAGCTCCGCCGCCGCGACTGGTGGCAGGGCCGCGAACTGTTCCTGCTCATCGACGACTACGAGCTCGTCGCCTCGCCGGGCAAGGTCTCGCACCCGCTGCTGCCGCTGCTGGACCTGTTGCCGCACGCCCGCGACATCGGCCTGCACCTGGTGCTCGCCCGCGGCAGCGGCGGCGCGGCGCGCGCCATGTTCGACCCGGTGATCCAGCGCATCAGGGAGCTCGGCTCGCCGGGCCTGGTGATGTCGGGCAGCCGGGACGAAGGCGCCCTGCTCGGCGACGTCCGCCCGCGCAAGCAGCGGCCCGGGCGCGGGGTCCTGGTGCGCCGCCGCGCCGGGCACGAACTGGTCCAGGTGGCCTGGACTCCGTTCGATGCGGGCAAAAGTGCCGTCGGCGACGACGTGAGTTCTGCCGTGGGCGACCGCGCCGAACGTCGTTAATGTCTGATGGCGAAAGGAGGTGCGATCAAGTGCATGTCTCTCGTTCACCCTTGACCGTGGTTGGCCATAATGGCCGGTATGCCCGGCATTGGCGACTTCGCGCAGAAGATAGCCCGTTCGGTCAGCACTGCGCGGCGATCGGAACGAGAGAGGCCCGCCACTGTCCAGTGTGGTCGACCTGGACAGCGACACTTCACCTGGACGGCCTTGTGAAGGTGACCAGAATTGCGTACTCGCAGGGCCTCAATGCCGGAAAGTTCGCGCAGCTGGCGGAGCAGGCTCGTCGGTTGGGGCGGGTTCGTGGTGAGGTGTGGCAGCGCTACGGCTCGGTCAGTGGTGCCGGGCTGTCCGATCGGAAGATTCGCGACGCCTGGATGGCGGACGGCACGGCCGAGTTGTTCGGTGTGTTGGCGAATGCGTGGAAGGAAACGGTTCGGGACGCGGTCGCGGACATCGCCGCGAACCGGGCCGCGGCGAAAGCAGCCGTGCGCAAGGCGATCCACCAGCGGACCTTGGATCAGGCAGAGCGGAAGCGGATGTACACCGCGCTCAAACGCGACGCATGGACCGAGGATCCGTTTCTGTCGCGGCAGATGCGTCAGCAATGGAAGCGTGGCCGCAACCGCACACACAACCAGATCGTGGTTCGATCGGACCAGTACCGCACGTTCACCCGGTCCGAAGACCGCAACGTTTGGCTTGCCGTGCCTGGTTTGCAGCGTCGCCAGCTGGTGCGTATTCCGCTGAACACGACGGTGGCACCGTCCGGGACGCTGCGGCTGATCCTGCGTGGCGGCTGTGTTGAGGTGCACTACCAGATCGGTGCCTCCGAGATGAAGTCCTCAGCGCGGCCTTCCGGTGACCGTGAGGTCGGTGTGGACAAGGGCTACACCGAAGTCCTCACCGACTCCGACGGCCAGCACCACGGCACCGGACTCGGTGTACTGCTGACCTGCGAGTCGGACTACCGGAAAACAAAGAACGCGAGGCGCGCGAAGATCGGGTCGGTCGCGGAGAAAGCACGTGAAGCCGGTGATCATGCCAAAGCCGACCGGATCGTCCGCAACAATCTCGGCACCATCAAGCGGGACCGGCGTTCGTCCCGCTGGCGGCAGACAGTGCGTACCACGACGTTTCGTGCGGTGCATGTTGTCGTCGATAAAGCCGCGTTGATCGCGGCTGAGGACCTCACCAGAACGTTCACCGCGCGGAACAAGCGCGGGAGGAACGTCAATCGGCGCTTGGCGGCGTGGACCAAGGGGGTCACCGCCGAGGCGCTCGCGAGTGTGTCGGAGCGCAGAGGTTCTGCGCTCACGCTGGTCAACGCGGCCTACACCTCACAAGTCGCCCCGTGCTGCGGCGTTCTCGGGCGCCGCAGCGGGGAGCGGCTTCACTGCACGCGGTGCGGGGTGGTGTGGCAGGCAGACCACGCGGCAGCGATCAACGTCCTGCACAGAGTGGGTGATCCCGACATCACCCCGCGCACCCCTTATCGGCGGGTGAAGAGCATCGTGCAGCAACGGGCCGATCGCCGACCGGATCAGACTGCCGATCCCGGACTCCAGCCCACCGGCGGAGAGCGAAACATCCAACTAAAGATCAACTCAGATCAATGAGGAAGGAAGCAGGCGACACAAAATGAGCACACCCCAGGGTGTCGTCGTCGATCGGGCGATCATGACCAAGGCGGCCGGCGACTTCGACGACACGGCTACGCGGATCCGCGAAATGATGGCCAAGCTCAACGCGGAGGTGGAGGGTCTGGTCGGCGCGACGCAGAACTTCAACGGCGCGGCCCGGCTGGCCTTCGACCAGAACAAGATGCTGCTCAACGACAAGATCCAGCGGGCGCAGAACGCGTTGACGGTCATCGCGACGAAGTTCAACGAGGTCATGAACCAGCACGCGGGCTTCTCCGAGCAGCAGAGCACGCAGATCAACCAGACGACCGCGGCCGTGCACTCGGGCGGCATCATCGCCGGCCTCAACGGCTGACGCGCACGGACCAGTCCGGGAAGGAGCAGACATGATCTACGCGGGTGGACCGTCGAGTGACACCGTCGCGATGAACTTCGGCGCGGTGGACAACGCGGGCGGCGCGCTGGTCCGGTACTCCGGCGCGATCGGCAACGCGCTCGGGGAGCTGGACACGGCGCTGGGCCCGGTGCGGGAAACGTGGTACCAGTCCGGCAGCCAGTCGGGTTCCGACGCGCGGACCGCCGAGGCCAACCTCCGCGGTGCGCTGGGCGAGATGACGCAGATCATCAACAACCTCGGCTCGCTGCTGAGCCGTTCGGCGATGGACGGCGCGGCCCTGGACTCGGCGCTGGCCGGCAAGTTCCAGCAGGGCGCGTAGAGATGGTTCTTGCGTAGCGGTGCGGGTGGCCCCCTGCGGGAGTTGCAGACGCCGTCTGGACTCCGGGATCCCCGACGACCAATACATGGCGCTGGGGACTGGCGTCGCCCAGTAGCCCCGAAGGGCGGGCACAGTCTGAGAACCCGCGGCGGTGCGAGCCGAGTCCCGCACCGCAAGCGGCTACGCCGCTTGTAGAACAGCTTTCGGGCGGGCAGGGCCCCGCTCCGGGGTCGTGGGACAGGGGAGTGCGCGATCCCGGAGCGGGGCGACGTCGGTAGTCGCGGTCGCATCGATGGGCGGAAAGGGATGTCCATGTCCAGCAACGAGTCGTTCGCGGTCCACCTGCGGTCGCTGGTGGAGTTCGCCGGTGAACTCGCCACCCAGCTGTCCGGGATGGACCGGCCGGCCGGGCAGCTCGACTCGCTCACCGAGCGAGAGCTGCGGCTCGGCGAGTTCGGCGAGGCCCATTCGCTGTGGGAGAACCACTTCCTGGCGATGGCGGAGATGCGCAGCCTGGTGAGCCGGGCCCGGGAGGCGATCGACTTCGCCGAGAAGATCACCGGCACCGTGCTCTCCGCGTACGAGCAGCACGACGACCAGGTCACCGCATCGTTGTCCGGGCTCGGCGCGGCCGTGCAGTCGGTCGGCCTGCCCGGCGTGGGGAAGGCGTGAGCGGGATGCGGGAACCGACGAACTTCTCCGCCTACAGCCATGCGCAGCTCTTCGCGATGCTGCAACGCGGCGACGACTCATCGGTGCGTCCGGCAGCGGACTCCTGGGACAGCGTCGGCGCCGCGCTGCACGAGCAGGCCGGCAACCTGGAGGCCAAGCTCGCGAAGTTCCAGGACCAGTGGCGGGGCGGCGCCTCCGAGCAGTACCGGGTGATGATCAACGACCTCTCCGGTGGGCTCCGCCGGATCGGCGACGCGGCGTTCGCCATCCGCGACCGGGTGCACGACTCGGCCGACGCGCTGGCGAAGGCCCGCACCGAGATGCCGCCCGCGGTCGAGGTCGCGGAGCTGCCCGCGGAGACCGCGCAGCTGGCCACCACTCCGCTGGAGGTCGACCAGTCGGCCTCGCCGGCGGCCGTGGCCCAGCTGCGCCAGCGGCAGGCCGATGCGGCGAAGGCGGTGCAGGAGCACCAGCAGGCGGCGGCGGCCGCGGATGCCGCGCACGCCAAGGCGATCGCCGTGATGACCGAGCTCGGCGGCCAGTACCGCGCGGCGGACCAGGGGATGCCGCTGGCGGACCAGACCGAGGTGCCGGACGCGCCGGTGCCCGGCGGAGGAGAAGGCGGCGGGGCGGACGGCGGCACCGGTGGCCACGACGGATCCGGTGGCGGGGCAGGGGAACCCGAGCCCGGGCAGCAGCCCGAGTCCGGCGCGGAACCGCGCACGCCGCTGTTCGGCAACATGTTCACCGCCGGGCTGGCCGCGGCGTCGGCCGCCGGGATGGGACGGCTCGGCGGCTTCCGGCCGCCGAAGGTGCCGGAGTGGGGGAAGCCGAAAGACCCCGCGAACGAGGAGAAGGACGAAGCCAAGCCGATCGGCATGCCGCGCGGCGCGATGCCCGGACTCGGCGGCGGAGGATCGCTCGGCGGCGGAGCGGCCGTGCCCGCCCCGACGGCGGCGGCCGGGCTCAGCGGCGTCGCTGCGGCGCCGAACGCGATGGGAGCCGCGGGGGTGCTGGGTGCCGCGGCGGGAGCGGTCAACGCGGCGGGCGGCGGCGCCGGCGGCATGCCGATGATGCCGATGATGCCGTTCGCGCCGGGAGGGCAGGACATGTCCGGAGCGCGCCGCATCCCGCCGTGGCTGGTGGAAACCGAGGAGGTCTGGGGCGAGTCCTCGGTCATCACCCCCTCCGTCCTCGGCGCCGAACCACCGGATCAACGCTCGTTCTGACGGGAAGTTGCTTCAACGCGCTTGCGGGTGGCGGGCTGTCGGACGCCGTCCGGACCGCGGATTCCCTGGGCTGGCCTCGTCCAGCGGCCCAGAGCCTGCGAACCCGAAGTCGAGACCCCACCGCATGTGGCTGCCGCCGCATCCCGAAAGGACCCGCAATGCCGACGCTCACCGACCAGCAGATCGCGGAGCGCGCCGCGAACGCCGGCTTCACCGGCGAGGACCTGCGGATCGCGGTCGCCGTCGCGCTCGCGGAGTCGCGCGGGAACCCCGGGGCGATCGGCGACGTGTCCCTGCAGAACGAGGTGTACGGCCCGTCGGTCGGGTTGTGGCAGATCCGGTCGGTGAATCCCGGTCACGGCAACGCATTCGACCAGCGGCACCGCAACGAGGCGGCGAACGCCGACCCGGCGACCAACGCGCGCAACGCCCACGCGATCTTCGAGGCGCACGGGTGGGGCCAGTGGTCGACCTACACCGGCGGCCAGTACCGGGAGTACCTCGGCCGGGCGCGGGATGCGGTCCGGCAGGGCCGCGCGCAGAACTCGGCGAGCACCGGCGCGTCCGCCAGCAACCCGGACGGTTTCCGCGCCGAGGTACCGAAGTTCTTCGACGCGGTGGCGAAACTCGTGGAGGGGACCAGGAATCCGCTGCTGAACACCTCGCAGGCACTGCGGCACGGCGCCGCGTCGCAGAACGCCTTCGGCCGGGTGCAGGCATCGGCCGCGGCGGCGGGCGCGCACCGGTCGAACATCACCAGCAGCTGCGAGGCCACCAGCAAGGCCCTGGACCGCGACCAGAAGTTCCGCGGCGACCTCGACTGGGCGGCGCGGATGATCCGGCAGCACGACGAGCGCGCCACCCGCGCCCAGCAGGCGCAGCACGCCCTGCTCGACGACATCACCCCGCCGACCCTCAGGACCTGAGCGGTCGCCCGGATTTCCCGTGAGGAGCCAGGAGAATGGACCGTTCCGAGCAGGCCTCGGTGGCGCGGTTCGCGGTGAACCACGCCGCGCTCGACACCGCTGCGCAGGCGTTGCCCGACCAGGTGGCGGTGCTCGGTGAAGCCCGCCGCAACCTCACCGCGCGCACGCTGGTGACGTCCGCGTTCGCGAACGTGTCCGGGTCGCAGGCGGCCCAGGCCGGCCATTCCGGCAACATCCAGCTCAACGAGCGCGGCCTGCAAGCCGCCTCCAGCAGGCTGACCGGGATCATCGACGGGATCACGTCGTCGAACGTCGCGGTGCGCCGCTGGGACGCCGAGCAGGCCGCCAAGATCCGGCGGCTGAACCCGGACCTGGTCGTCCCGGAGCTGGCCGACGGTCCCTCCGGTGGCTCGGTCGCCGATCTGAACGCCGCCAACCGGGCCCAGATCGAGGCCGCGCGGGCGGTGGCCGGCGCGGAGCTGAAGGAGTTGGAGGCCAGGCCGGGCCCGGGGGACCGCGAGGCGGAGATCCGGCACCTCCGGGAGAAGATCGCGGCGTACGACGAGATCCTCGACAGCAACACGCAGATCATCGAGTTCGACCCGGCGGGGGACGGGCGGATCGTGGGCCTGATCGGCCGGCTCGACTCCGACACCCGGTCGGTGGCCGTCCTGGTGCCCGGCATGAACACCGGGCTGGAGGACTTCCCGCGCTACGCGGACCGGGTGGGCAGCTTCGCCGGCACCGACCCGACCGGCCGGACGGCGTCGGTGCTGTGGATGAACGGCGACTTCCCGCAGGGCCTGCCCGAGGCGAGCTCCGCGGGCCCGTCGCGGGAGATGGCGCCGCGGCTGGCGGAGTTCGTCAACAACGACCTGCGCCCCAGGCTGGGGGAGGGCGCCCAGGTCACCGTGATCGGGCACAGCTACGGCGGGGCGATCGTCGGCCTCGCCGACGCGGCGGGCATGCGCGCGGACAACGTGATCCACGTGGCATCGGCGGGGATGGGCGAGGGCGTGACGGAGCTGACCAACCCGTACCCGACGGCCCGGTACTCGGTCACGCTGGAGCACGACCCGATCCAGTGGGCGCAGGGCCGCGTCCACGGGCCCGACCCGGACGACTTCCCCGGCGTCACGCCGCTGCCCTCCAGCCACGACTCGGACGGCTGGTTCGTCCCGGACGTGTCCTCGCACAGCAGCGTCCTGGACCCGGGCTCGCCGTCCTGGCGGGACATCAACGACGTCGTCCACGGCGCCGTCAGGGAAAGGCAGTCCGCGCTGTGACCGCCTCACCACTGTGGACCGACCCGTGAACCCGGCCGCTGAGCGCAAATCCCCCGTCGCTCAGCGGCCGTTCCACTTCCCATCGCGCCCGTCGTCGTGGGGGGGAGGGGGGGTTTGGGGGGACAAGGGCGCCCCCGAACCCGCCGCAACCCCGCCCAAAAGCCGAAGTCGTTCTCACTTGGGGTGGTGGAGGGGGAA
>NZ_JBWKKU010000013.1:92669-161275 GCF_056431445.1 Saccharopolyspora sp. NPDC045941 | reverse complement strand
GACCCCCGAGGGGAGAGAGCCCCCCCCTTTTTGTGGGTTCCCTTCCCTCTTCTTCTTTTCTTTGTTGGTGGGTGGGTCCCTCCCCCTCCCCCCCCCCCCCCCCCCCCCCCGACCCCGCTACGCCTCCGCCCAGACGCCGAGTTCGTTCCCGCTCGGGTCGGTGAAGTGGAACCGGCGCCCGCCGGGGAACTCGTACGGCCCGTTCACCACCCGGCCGCCGGCGGCCTGCACCGCCTCCGCGGACCGGTCCAGGTCCGTCGAGAAGAGCAGCACCAGCGGCCCGCCCGCTCGCACCTCCTGGTCGGTGCGCAGGCCGCCGACCTCGGGTGCGGAGTCGTCCTGCGAGGCCCGGATGCCGGCGTAAGCCGGGCCGTAGTCGTTGAACCGCCAGCCGAACGCTTCGGAGTAGAAGCGCTTGGCGGCGTCGAGATCGGTGACCGTGAGCTCCACGTAGTCGATGGCGTGGTGCCGGTGCGGAGATGACTGGGACATGCCCCGCATTGTGCCCCGGGGCTATGACATCGCGCCTCGAGCGCTCGACAGCCGTGCACGACGTCGGCGGGATGGAAGGTGCATCACTCCGGCCGTGGAACGGGCGTTCGTCTCGCGGCCCCTGCCCTCCCCAGGCGAAGGACTCTACCGTTCGACCGTCGCGACGCTTAGCGTGAAACCCGTACGAGCAGGGGAGCGGGGAGCTGTGAATGGGACAGTTATCCGCTGGGGGGCGGGGCACGAACTTCTGATGCAGATCGAACGGACCCCCACCGGCACCTGGCGAGTCACCTTCCGCGTGCCGGGGCGTGCCGAGGTGATCGTCGCGTACGACACCGAGAAGGAACTGCGTCGCGACCTCGCAGCCTTGCTCGATGGGACTGCGGAACCGCCGTTCCGCGGGTGGCCCTTACCCCGCGAAGAGACACACCAAGACCAAGACGAGTGAGCCCCCCGCTCGATCACGAACACCTGGCGCTCGCCGCCCCAGGTCAGGTCAACGCCTTGGGTCGCTATCGCAGCACAAAAGACTCACGGCCCTGTGACCAGCGGAAACATCGGTCCGGTCGGGAATGCGGCTCAGGGGGAGCGGCGGGAGCCCGGGCGCCAGCCGCGGGCTTTGCCGAGCCGGATGGTCGTTCGCGCGACGACGGCGAGAGCGGCGGCGGCGACGCCCAGCAGCGCGAGCCAACCCGGGAGTGGCTCGTGGTCGGGCAGCGGCGCCGGGCCCGCGGCCGGACGCACGGTCGCCACCGGCGGCGCCGGGGCGTTCGGGAGCTGAAGCGCGGAAGGATCGTCGGGCAGCTCCGCGGCCACGGCGGCCCCGACGTTCAGCACGCCCCACCCCAGCCGGGGGTCGTGCCCGTTCGGCGGGTGACTGGCGGTCCGGGCGAGCCGTTCGGCGACCTGCTCGGCGCTCAGCCCCGGCCGGTAGGAGCGCACCAGCACCGCCGCGCCCGCGACGTACGCCGCCGAGAACGCCGGGCCGTCCACGCCCCAGCGGTGCCCGAGCCCGCCGCGGACCCCGGCGGAGAGGCCGGTCAGGTCCGTGCCGGGGGCGGCGATCGAGAGGTGCGGGCCCGATTCGTCCTGCACCGCCGCGCCGGACGGGTCGAGCGCGCCGACCGCCACGACGCCGGGCAGTCCGGTCGGGTAGGACAGCGTCCCGGGCTCGTCGCCCACCGCAGGCGACACGACCAGCGCGTTGCCGGCCAGGGCATCCCGCACCGCGTCCTCCAGCGCCGGGCTCGTGCGCGGCGCCGGCACGGCCACCAGGATGACCGTGGCGCCCGCGTCCACGGCCCGCCGGATCGCGCCGGCCAGCGCGTCCGGGTCGGGATCGCCGCCGCCGGAGCGGGTTTCGGTGTACCGGATCCCGAGCAGGCGGGCGCCCGGCGCCATGCCGGCGAAGGCCGTCGCCGGGTCGGGCCGCGCGCCGACGATGCCCGCGGCGAAGGTGCCGCGCCCGTCGCAGTCCCCGAGATCGGAGCCCGGCACCACCTGTCCCGGCCCGAACTGGTCGTTGCTCGCGTCGATCCCGGTGCCGACGACCGCGAGCAGCTGCCCGGTTCCGTCGGAGACCGGCCAGGTCCCAGATGCGTCGGTGAGCCGCTGCGCCCACCCCATCGCCTCCCGGTACACACCGGCGGGAGCGGCGCACTGCGCGGAGGCGGCCGGCGCGCCGATGAGCAGGCCGGCCCCGAGCGCCGCGCAGACCGCCGCGGCCAGCGGCGCCCCGCGCGTCATGACTGCGGAACCCACAGCGTGACCTGGGTTCCCCAGCCGGGGCGGGATTCGACGCGGGCGGAGCCGCCGACCTCCGCCATCCTGGCCGAAATCGACTCCCTGATGCCGAATCCGGCTTCCCTGCCCGCCATGTCGAAGCCGGACCCGTGATCGCGGACGACCACTGCGATCCCGCGGTCGCGCTCCTCGACGCGCACGACGGCGCGATCGGTCCCGCTGTGCTTCTGCGTGTTCCGCAGCGCTTCCCGGACGGCGTCGCGCATCGCGGTGCGCCGATGGACCGGGAGCGTGTCGTCCACGTCCCCCCGGATCAGTTCGGCGTGCAGCCGGTGGCGCGCCAGATCCGCCGCCAGCGCCACCAGATCGGGTTCGAGCCGCGCGCGCCCCGCCTCGGTGCGGGCCGTCATGTCCCGCCGCACCAACGCGGCCTGCTCCTTGGCGGCCTGGCGCAGCTCGGCGAGCCGGGCCGGCGCGGCGGCCGCATCCGACGGGGCGGCCAGCGCCAGCGCCTCCAGCGTCGGCAGGACGGTGTCGTGCAGGTACCGGGTCATGACGGCCCGCTCCCGCCTTCGCCCGCGCCGGTACCCGGCGTGGTGCGCGAGCCGGACGCTGATGGTCAGCATCGCCATCAAGCAGATCGTGGACGCGAGGATCATCACGCGCTTCTCCCGACGTCAGGGCCTGTTCCCAGGCTCACCTTGCGCGGCGGTGCGGACTCCGTCCTCCGCAATTTCCATTGAAATCGAACCTTCGATTTCAATGGAAATTGCGGATCCGCGCGACCGCACCGCCGCATTCCCCTCTCAGGCCGGCATCCGGTCGGGCGCCGGGCAGGTGACGAAGCCGTTTTCGATCGCGTAGGCGGTGAGCGCGGGACGCCGCCGCAGTCCCGTCTTGTCCCTGATCCGGTCCAAGTAGGACCGGACCGTGCGGATGCTGATGCGCAGGCCCATCGCGATGTCCTGGTCGCGTTCGCCGGCGGCGAGCCTGCTGAGCACCTCGGCCTCGCGGTGCGAGAGCTCGATGCGCGCGCCGGCGTTGCGCTCCCGCGAAGTGTCCAGCACGACCGCCGCCAGCTTCGGGGCGACGTGGCTGCGCCCGGCCGCGATCTCCCGGATCGCCGCCAGGATCTCCTCGCCCTCGGCGTCCTTGCAGAGGAAGCCCCGGGCCCCGGCCAGCATCGCGCCGACCACCTCGGTGCGGTCGGCCATCGCCGAGACGACGAGCACCGGGTGGCCGCGGCGCACGAGTTCCATCACGGCCGCCGCGCCCCGCACCCCGGGCAGCCCGAGGTCGAGCACGACGATGCTCCCGGCGCACCGGCTGCGGGCCGCGAACTGCGCGACCGATTCGGCGACCGCGTCCACTTCGACGTCCGGCGCGTCGGCGAGCATCCGGGCCACCGCCGCGCGGTACAGCGGGTGGTCCTCCACCACCCCGACTCGAATCCGCTTGGTCTCCACCGATTCCTCCCGATTGGATCTCCGCGGAGGACGTTAGCGAGGTCCGCTCGCGCGCGGTGGGGGCCGTTCGTACCCCATTTCCGGGCAGCCCGTCTGTCAGGGCGGCCCCTTCGATGCCGCCGCCACGTGCCGGTCGCCCTCGATGGTCATCCTGTGCTCGATGTCGGGGTTGTGGCAGCTCGTAGATGGTGACGGGGATGTCGTGGCCGGTGAGCTCGCCGGCGATGAGCGGCTCGATGCGGTCCCAGCGGGCTCCGGCCAGGCCGGTGCCGATGCGGGGCATGTGGATGCTCGCGGCGAGGTGTCGCAGGCATCGGCGCACTGCGTCGTAGCGAATGGGCGGGCCGGAGCTCCGGCTGGTCCTGATGCCTTGCTGGCCGATCATGTTGGCTGATCCAGGTGTCGGGTGCGAGCTGGACGAGTCGGGTTGCTCCGAGCTCGAAGTCGTTGCGGCCTCATGCCATCGCCGTGACGGGCGCAACGGGATCAGAGTTCGTCGGCGCGCACCAGGCCGTCCTGGATCGCGCGGGCGACCAGCGCGGCCTTGGTCGGGGCCTCCCGGCCGACGTTGGCGTACTTGATCCGCACCCGCTCCAGGCAGGAGTTGACCCGGTGCACCGTCAGGTTGAGCCGCCGCGCCACCATTTCCTTCGACTCGCAGTGGAACCACTCCAGCAGCACCTCGGTCTCCCGGGGCGACAGCCGGGGCCGGTTCGGCCGGTCGTCGGTGCCGAACGCGCCGGACAGGGACGGCGGCAGGTACGGCGTGTTGCTCGCCGCGGCCTGCACGGCGGCGACCAGGTGGTCCTCGCCCTCCGCCTTCGTCAGGTACGTGAAGGCGCCGATGTCCAGGCAGGTCAACACGGTTTCCCGGTCGGCCCGCATGCTGTAGATCACCACCGGGCGGCCGGCGTCCACCAGCCGCTTGAGGTCGCCGTAGGCGGGGCCGGTGATGTCCAGCTGCAGGTCGAAGATCACCACGTCGGCGGTGGCACCGGGATCCAGCCACGCGACCGACACCGCCGGGCCCGAATCGAGCACCTTGATCGGCGGGTCGGCCAGCGAGCACCAGGCCCGCACGCCGGCGACCACCGCGGGATGATCGTCTACCACCACGACCGTGATCAACTCCAACCTCCGCTGCGCGATGTCGTGTCATTGCTGGGAATCCCGCCTCGGCGGGCGGGGGAGGACGTCATGTCGGGAGGCTCCACTTCGCCTCGATCCAGACCCGGCCGCCGTCCACCACCGTCGAGGTGACCACGTCGCCGTCGGACCGGGGTTCGGCGAGCACCGGTTCGACGGCCGCGGCCACGAGGCTGACCGTGACGGCGTCGCCGGAGCCGGCCACCGTCACCCGCACCGTGCCGGTGGCGGTGGCCAGGGCGGTGACCGCGGGCTCGGTGAGCTTGCGCCGCACCTCCCTGGGGATCGCCGGGCGCTTGCCGTACTCGGCGAAGCGCACCGAAACCCCTTGTCGCTCGGCCAGTTCTATGCAGGCCCGGAGCTCGTGCAGCAGCGGATCAGGGGTGGAGGCGTCCTCGGCGAACAGGCGGCGCATCTTCGCCGCCTCCACCGAGCACCGCCGGCGGACCGACACGTCGCCCGGGTCGAGGGCGCCCGAGCCCAGGCCGTCGAGCAGCGGAACGGTCGTGCCTTCCAGGTCGGCGTAGCGGTTCTTGCGGTCCTGGTGCAGCTGCCGCGCCACTTCTTCGGCGGTCCGCAGCTGCTCCTCCTCCCTGGCCGCCCGGGCCGAGGACACCGCGAGCCCGCGCAGCACCGCGGCGATCAAACCCACCGCGGTCTGGTAGCTGAGGATCAGCACGGTCGCGTTCACCGCGTCGGAGAACGAGGTCGCGGCGTTCCCGGCGAGCCCGACCTGCACGAAGGTCATCACGTACTGGGCGACGAGCGTCAGGGTGAAGGTCGGGATCCGGCAGTCGAGCAGGAGCAGCGCCACCGTCCAGCCCGCGTCCCCTTCGGACCAGTGTGCAAAGCCGAGCAGGTGCTCGGGCTGCACCGACGCGGTCCCGGCCGCGGACAACGCGAACACCAGCGCCAGCAGCGGCCAGCGCCACCGGCCGACCGGCCGCTGCCTGCGCAGGCCGACCAGCACGACCAGGGTCACCGCGAGGAACCCGGCGAAGGCGAGGAACTGGGTGGGCGCGGAGCGGTAGCCGTCCAGGTTCGACAGCAGCTTCGGCAGGTCGAGCAGGCACAGGATGACGAGGTTCATCACCACCACGGCCCACTGCATGCCCTGCTGGAACTTCGTGGCGATGATCTCGGCGTCGCCCCCGGCGTCCTCCGCCGCCCCGAGCGGGCACGTCATCCGCACCCGGGTTCCGCCGCCGGGGCTGCTGATCACCTGCGCGCTCCCGCCCGTCCGGCGCATCCGCTCCACGAGCGAGCCGGTCACGCCGTAGCGGTGGCCGGAGATCCGGTCCGGGTCGAATCCGCGCCCGGCGTCCACGACCTCCACGACGACGCTGTCGCCGTGCTGCGCGACGGCCACGTCGGCCCGGTCGACCCCGGCGTGCCGGACGACGTTGGTCAGCGCTTCCCGCGTGCCGTGGCAGAGCGCGGCCGCTTCCACCGCGGGCACCACCAGCTCGTCGGGCGCGGTCAGCCGGACCCGCAGCGGTGTCCTGGTGATGGTCTCCCGCAGCATGCCGACGAGATCGACCTCGCCATCGGACACCTCGGACCGGCCGCGGATCACCTCCAGGTCCCGTTTCGCCTGTTCCGCAAGCCAGATCTGCCGCTCGGCCACCACCCCGGCGCCGACCATCAGCAGCGTGGCCGACGCGGTGTCGTGCAGGGACGCGAGGTGCTCGCGCTCGTCGGTGCGCCGCGCCTCGGCGACCGCCGACCGGCGGCGCACCCGCTCGCCGCGGGCGACGATCTGGTCGGCGGTCCGGGCGCCACGCCGGACCAGCAGGTAGAGCCCCCAGGACAGGCCGGCTTCCATGAACATCCACAGGTGGATCGGCGCGGCCGTCAGCCAGTGCTCGGGCAGCGAGAGCGCCGTCCCGGCCAGGTGCGCGGCGGTGATCACGGCGGTCGCCGCGCCCAACGCCCCCGCGCCGAGCTGCCAGGGATAGGCGACCACGGTGATCGCCGCGGCGACCCGGACCCAGCTGGTGCCCTCCGGGCTGGGCGCGGCGGGCGTCGTCCAGACCTGGGTGAGGCAGATCGCGCACATCACCAGCACGTCGACGGCGACCGGCCAGCGCATGGCAGAGCGGGACATCCGGGCGGCGTACCACGCGTTCCACGCGTTGAGCGCCAGCACGATGAAGATGGCCCAGCCGGGTTTCCGCTCGTTCTCCAGCACCAGCGAGGCCCCGCTCGCCACGGCGATCACGACGAAGCGCAGCCACACGGCGTAGCGGAGTCCCAGCCGGACGAGCCCGCGTTCCGCCGATCCCATCAGCCCGGGAACACCTGCCCGGCCAGTGTGGGGTCGAGCACGGCGCCGGTCGGGAACAGCGCGAGCACCGACGCGGGCACGCCGTGCGTCGGCCGGTTTCCGTAACCGAGCGCGGAAACCGCCTCGTCGCCCGGGATCGGGTACTTCATCCCCGCGTCGGTGATCAGGTACACCGCCCCGGCGGGCACGCCAGGGGCCGGTTCCTCGGCGACGACCGCGCCGGACCCGCCCGGCACGTACACCTCCGCGGCGGTGCCCGGCGTGGACGCGGTCACCGGAACGACTTTTTCCCCATCCCGCAAGGGAAGCGCCTGGCCGACCGTGACCCGCTCGCCGGTGGCGCACACCGTCGGCGCGCGGCCGGGCTTGACGGGCTCCGGGCGCCGGCCGGGGTAGCCGTCCTGGCGTTCCGGCGATCGCGGCACGCCGCCGATGTCGGCGGTGGCGACCTCCACCCGGTGCGGGCGCCCGCCGGGGTAGGCGGCGGTGTTCTCCGGCGCGCCGAGCAGCAGGTCCGCCTCGGTCTCGGTGATCACGGCCAGGCCGTCGCGCCGCACCAGGTAGTACTCGCCGACCTCGGACACCAGCACCTGCCCGACGGGACGGGTCTCGGACCCGACCCGGATGCCGGGCTTGCCCGCGTCCGGCACGGCGATGGTGGCCAGATCCCGGCCCGCCGGAAGGGTGTTCAGCCACGCCGGCGCCACCGGGACCTCCTCGGCCGCGGCGTAGCCGAGCGCGACCACGGCGCGCTCACCGCCCAGCCGGTACCGGTGCCCGCCGGTGACCAGGAAGCGCTCGCCGGACGGCAGGCGGGCCAGCAGCGCCTGCCCCTCGCGGAGTTCCGCGCCCGCGCCGCTCGGTCCTAACAGGACGGTGGTGATCGGGGCCTCGCCGCTAGGCCGGTCGGGCGCGACGCGGGTGCAGGCGGTCCAGGCGCCGGTCAGCAGGCGATCGCCGCCCGGCAGCGAATCCGGCGCGCCCGCGATGCCGACCGCGGCGCCGCGGGGCGCGCCGCTCAGCGCTTTTGCGGACACCGTCACGGTTTTGCCGCCGTCGCCGCCCGCGAGCAGCCGCGCCGAGGCGTAGTTGAGCGCCGGGTGCAGCAGGCCGTCCTGCCCGAGGACGAACCGGGTTCCGGTCTCCTTCTCGATGATCACCTGGCCGCCCTGGCGCCACGCCTCCGCGCGCGTCGGGGCGAGCAGGCCGATCACGCCGAACACGGCACCCACCAGCAGTGCGACCGCCAGGCCTAGCGCCGTGCCGAGGACGACCCGCTTGGCGGGCGCGACCGGATGGTTGGCGTCGGCGGAGACGAGCGCGGATACCAGTCGTCGGCGGAGGAACCGGTATGCCTGGATCTGATCCCGCTGCGTCCACACCGTGCGACCCCCGCATGGAATTCCCGACGAGCCAAATTGGTCGGGGTGGATCTTACTCAGCGGTACGATCTTCTGTATACGAACTGGGTAACACCCGCCAAGTTCTGAGCGACATACCCAAAACGCTTCTTCCCGGGAATGGCGGCGATCAGGCTCCGCGCGCCGCCGCGACCTGTTCGAAGATCCGGTCGAAGACCCGGCGCAGCAGATCCGGGTCGGGGTGCGGCAGGCCGGACAGCGCGCTCAGGTAGAGGCCGTCGCCGACCAGGCGGACGGTCTCGGCCAGCACCGGGTCGCCGATGTAGTCGGTGAGCAGTTCGGACCAGCGGTTGAAGACCCTGGCCAGCACCTCGGTGCCGTCGTCGGTGAGACCTTCGCCGCTGCGCAGGGCCGCGATCACCGACCAGTAGAGCGCCGCCTCCTCGTCCGACGCGGGCAGCGAGGTCTGCAGGAAGTACCGGACGACGTCCACGCCTTCCCGGGTGGCCTGGGCGAATTCGGCCTCGGCGTCCTCGTCGATCCGCCGCGTCAGCCCCTGGAGCATCGCCTGCTTGGAGCGGAAGTGGTAGAGCAGGCCGCCCTTGGACACGCCTGCCTCGGCGGCGACCGATTCGAGGGTCACCGCCGCGGTGCCCTGGCGGATCAGGATCCGCTGGAGCGCGTCGAGGATGCGGGCGCGGGTGCTGGTGGCTGCCATGGGTGGCACTGTACCGTCCGGACGGTTACTATACCGTCCAGACGGTACAGTCGAAACGAGTAGAAAATGTTAAAGCTGAATTCGCCTCAGATTTCCCGCACGCAGTGGACGGCGCTGGGCGCCCTCCTCCTCCCGGTTCTGTTGATCTCGGTCGACAACACGGTGCTGAGCTTCGCCCTCCCGCACATCAGCGAGGAGCTGCGGCCCACCGGCGGACAACTGCTGTGGATCGTCGACATCTACTCGCTGATGCTGGCCGGCCTGCTGGTGACGATGGGCACGCTCGGCGACCGGATCGGCCGCCGCAGGCTGCTGCTGATCGGCGCGACCGGCTTCGGCCTCGCCTCCGTGCTGGCGGCCTTCGCGCCCACCCCCGAACTGCTCATCGCGGCCCGCGCGCTGCTGGGCGTCGCCGGCGCGACGCTGATGCCCTCGACGCTGTCGCTGATCCGCAACATCTTCACCGACCCGCGCGCCCGGACCACCGCGATCGCGGCCTGGACCGCGACCTTCGCCGGCGGCTCCGCCTTCGGCCCGCTGCTCGGCGGGCTGCTGCTGGAGCACTTCTGGTGGGGCTCGGTGTTCCTGATCAACCTGCCGGTGATGGTCCTGCTGCTGATCGTCGGCCCGCTGGTGATCCCGGAGTCGCGCAACCCGGCGCCCGGCCGCTACGACCTGGCCAGCGCGGGCCTGTCGCTGCTGGCGATGCTGGCGCTGGTCCTCGGCATCAAGGAGTTCGCCGGCGGCGGCGCACTGGCGCTGCCCGCGGTGGCGGTCGCGGCGATCGCCGGTTACGCGTTCGTGCGCAGGCAGCGCAGGCTGGACGCCCCGATGCTGGACCTGGCCCTGTTCCGCAACCCGCGGTTCAGCGTCGCGGTCACCAGCAACCTGCTGGCGGTGTTCGTGATGGTCGGCGGGCTGTTCTTCATGACCCAGTACCTGCAACTCGTGCTGGGCATGAGCCCGCTGCGCGCGGGTCTCGCGCTGCTGCCGGGCATCGCGCTGTCGGTGCTCGGGTCGCTGGTGGCGGTCCGGCTGATCCGCCGGGTCCGGCTGGCCGAGCTGCTGGGCGCGGCGATCCTGGCGACCGCGTTCGGCTACCTGCTGATGGTGCTGCTGCCCGCGGAGGGCGGCACCTGGCTGGTGGTCGTGGCGTTCATGGTGGTCGGCCTCGGCGCGGGCATCACCGAGACGGCGACCAACGACACCATCATGAACAGCGTCGCCCCCGAGAACGCGGGCGCGGCCTCGGCGATCTCGGAGACCGGCTACGAGCTGGGCGCCGCGATGGGCACGGCGATCCTCGGCAGCGTGCTGACCGCGGCCTACCGCGGACGCGTCGACGTCGCGGGCGTCCCGGAATCCATAGTGGACACGGTACGGGACACGCTGGGCGGCGCGTTGTCGGCGGCGGCCGAGCTGCCGGTGGAGCAGGGCATCGCGCTGCGCGAGTCGGCGGCGCACGCCTTCACCTTCGGCGTGCACATCACCAGCGCGGTCGGCGCGGTGATCCTCGCCTACGCGGCGTTCCAAGCGTGGTGGGTCCTCGCCCGCCGCTGAGGACGACCGGAAGTCCAACGGTTCCGCAGTTTCTCATCCGTGGGTGATTCCCCGCCTATAAGCGAGGGGCTGCGTCCTCATCCCGTCGACCTCCCCGAGCGGACCGCAGCGTGCAGGCTCCGCTTCATCCCGGAGGACTGCCGGGGGTCTGGGGGCGGCGAGCATCCCAGCCGTCGTCCAGGGCGAGTTGGACGGGGTCGTCGTCGGCCGGTCGATGGTGATCATGGGCTAGCGTGCCGGCCATGACCACGGACGATTGGTTGGCCGACACCCGAACCTCGTACGACAGGGTCGCGGCCAGCTATGCGGACCAGGTGCGTGACGCCATCGCCGGTCACCAGTACCTTCGCGCGGCGCTGGCGTTGTTCGCCGACAGCGTGCGGGCCGCCGGCGGTGGGCCGGTCGCGGACGCCGGCTGCGGCCCCGGACATGTCACTGCTCACCTGCGCGATCTCGGTGTCGACGCCTTCGGTATCGATCTCTCCCCCAGGATGATCGAGGTGGCCCGGCGCGACCACCCCGGTCTGCGGTTCGAAGTGGGTTCGATGGCGGACCTGGAACTCCCAGCCGCGTCGGTGGCGGGCCTGCTCGCCTGGCAGTCATTGATCCACATCCCGGACGACGAGGTGCCGACAGTGTTCGGGCACTTCCACCGAGCATTGCGCCCAGGCGGACCGCTGCAGCTCCTGTTTCACGTCGGCGACCAGTCGCAGTTGAAGACAGCGGGCTATGGCGGTCACCCGATGAAGGTCCATGTCCACCGCCGCCAGCCGGACCAGGTGGCAACCTGGCTGCGCGACGCGGGATTCGAGGTCGAGGCCCACATGCTGCTTGACCCAGATGGGAAAGCTCCGCAAGCGGTTCTTTTCGCACGCCGCCCGTCCTAGGCGCGCTCCCGACGGCGCGCCGGTGCCTGACATGGGTGGCGGTTTCGCGCGAAAACGACGCCCGGGTTCCCGGGTCGGACCGCGCAGGTAGATCGGTTCGTACATGCAGGACAGCCTCGAACGGCTGTTGCCCGCAGGGGGAATCGTGAACAGCTCGGTGATCCTGCGGACCCGGAAGCGGGTGGGCTGGCTGATGCACCCGGACGGCCGCTGCACAGGTGAGGTCATCCAGCTGCCCGGCCCGCTGCCTGGAGAGCCCGAGGATGATCGTCCGAAGTAGACGGATCAGGGAAACCGGGGCGAAGCGGAGGAAGGAGAGTTCCGCCATGCGCCGCGGCATGAAATCGTTCAAGGCGCCCATTCCGCTTCGCCGGTGCAGGCGGCCATCGTCCGGTCCGTCAGGCGGCCAGGCCGTCGATCGTCACCGGCAGGTGGCGGGGGCCGCGGGGGATCGGGCTCGGCCGGTACGGCGGCGGGTCTTCGACCAGCCGCGGGTCGCGCAGTCTGCGGGCGAGTTCGGTCAGCGCGATCTGGGTTTCCAGCCGGGCGAGCGGCGCGCCGAAGCAGGCGTGCACGCCGAAGCCGAAGCCGAGGTGCTGGTTGTCCTCGCGCTTCGGGTCGAAGCGGTCCGGATCGCGGAAGCGCGCCGGATCCCGGTTGCCCGAGGCCAGCAGCAGCCACACCGGCGCCCCCTTGGGGATCACGCTGCCCGCGACCTCGACCTCGGTCAACGTCGTGCGCTGGGGCAGTATCTGCACCGGAGGCTCGTAGCGGAGCAGCTCCTCCACGGCGCGGGCCGCCGCCATCGGCTCGGTCCGCAGCAGTTCCAGCACGGCCGGTTTCCGCAGCATCGTGAGCATCCCGTTGGTGATCAGGTTGACGGTGGTCTCGTGGCCGGCGATCAGCAGCAGGACCGCGTTGGTGATCACCTCCAGCAGGGACATCCGCCCCTCCGGCCCCTCGTCGGTGATCCACGCGGACAGCATGTCGTCGCCCGGGTGGCGGCGGTGCTCCTCGATCAGCGCCGCCAGGTACTGCCCGAGTTCGAGGCGGCCCTGGCGCACCGCGTGCCGCTGCGCCTCCTGGTCCTCGGCCGGGCTGAGCCCGGCGACCACCACGTCGACCAGCCGCCGGAAGTGCGGCTCGTCCTCCCGCGGCACGCCCAGGAGCTGGCAGATCACCGCGACGGGGAAGGGGTAGGCGAAGTCGTCGACCACGTCGAAGCGGTCCCGGCCGTCGAGCCCGTCGATCAGCCCGGTCACGGTCCCGGCGAGGTCGCCGCGCATGTCGTGGATGCGCCGCGGGCTGTGCGGGGGACCGAACGGGCGCATCGCCAGGCGGCGCAGCCGGTCGTGCTCGGGCGGGTCCAGCCGGATGAAGCTGGGCGGCAGCATCCCCTCGTCGTCCGGTGTCGTGCCGACCAGCGGATCGGCGCCGGGGGCGAGGTTGCGGGCGTCGGAGCTGATCCGGGGGTCCTGCAGCAGGTTCCGGATCTCCCAGTAGGTGGTGACGAGGTGGATGCCGCTGTCGTCGCGCACCACCGGCGTGCCGCGGAGCTCGGTGTAGACCGGGTAGGGGTCGGCGCGGACGGCTTGGTCGGTGATCCGCCGCACGAGGCTGGTCGTGTGCATGGACGCGCTCCTCGGAGTCAGGCGCGGGCCGGTGTGAAGACGACCCGCCGTTCGCTGGGCGAGTGACCGGTCAGGGTGACGGTGGGGCTGTGGGTGGGCAGCGCCGGATCCGGGAACCTGGCCGGCACCGGCCGCAGCGCGGCCGAGCGCTGGTCGACGCCGGGGAAGTCTGGCGGGAACGGCGCGGCCTGCTCGATCAGCCGCTTGTAGAAGCCCATCCACTTCCCGTGGTCGAAGCCGACGGCGGCGATGACGCGCCCCTGGTAGCCGTAGGCGGCGGCGAAGCAGTGCGCCTCCAGCGCGCCCTGCTGCACGATCAGCTCGTCCGCCATCGACGGCACCCCGACGGACTTGATGTTCACCCCGAACTGGGCCGACCAGAACGACGGCATCCAGAGGTGCGGGTGCCGCTGCGAACCGGCGCTGATCATGTTGTGCGCGGCGATCTCGGCCTGCGCCACGGCGTTGCCCCAGTGCTCCAGCGCGAGGAACTGGTACCCGAACAGCGGATGCGGGGTGCGCGCCACGTCGCCCGCGGCGAACACGTCGTCGGTGACGATGCCGTGGACGTCGAAGGCCCGGCAGCCGGCGTCGCAGGCGATGCCGCGGGGACCGGCGGCCAGGCCCGAACCCGCCAGCCAGTCGGTGTTGCGCACCGCGCCCAGCGCGACCACGGCCACTTCCGCATCCACCACGGTGCCGTCGGACAGGTGCGCGCGCTTGAGGCGGCCACCGGCATCGCCCTCCAGCGCGGTCACCATGACCCCGCAGCGGAGGTCGACACCGTGCTCGCGCTGCAACTGCGCGGCCACGTCGCCGACCACGCCGCCGAGCGCGCCCACCAGCGGAGCTTCGCCGCGCTCGGCGACGGTGACCTGCAGGCCCCGCTCCCGGCACGCCGAGGCGACCTCCGAGCCGGTGAAGCCGGCGCCGATGACCAGCACCCGGTTCGGCCGCCTGGCCAGCCGCCGCGCGAGCCCGGCGGTGTCCTCCCTGGTGCGCACCACGCACACGCCGTCGAGCGCGGCCTCGGTCTCGTGCGGCCACGGGCGGGAGCGCCCGCCGGTGGCGATCAGCAGGCGGTCGAACCCGACCTCGCCGCCGTCGGCCAGCAGGACCCGGCGGTCGTCCCGGTCGAGCCCGGTGGCGGCGACGCCGAGCCGCCACTGCGCGTCGATCGCGCGCCGGCGGGGGAGACCGGTGTCCTCCGGCAGCGACCGGCCGAGCAGCACCTGCTTGGAAAGCGGCGGCCGGTCGTAGGGCTCGTGGGGCTCGTCCCCGATCAAGGTGAGCGAGCCCGCGAAGCCTTCCTCGCGCAGCTGCTCCGCCGCCCGCAGACCGCGAGCGAAGCGCCGACGATCACGATGCGGCCGTCCTCGCGCAGCGCCGCCAGCTGGCTGTCAGCGGACATCGCCGCCAGCTCTCCGGCGGTCGACCAGGATCGCCTGGACCGGACAGGCCGCGGCGGCGCGCAACACGTCGTCGCGGTGCGCGTCGTCGGCGCGCGGCTGGTAGAGCAGGGCCTCTTCGCCGTGCAGCGAGAAAACTCCCGGCGCCAGGAACACGCATTGCGCGAATGCCTGGCAGCGGTTCAGGTCGACGACAATCCTCATCCCGACTCGCCCCCCTCGACGTCGCAAGGCGCGTCGGCCGCATCGAGACACCCGCGCCCCGCCTCATGCTGGCAGCGGGCCGACCACCCCGCATGACCACCTTCCCCGCGGGCCCGGGCGCGGTCGACCTGCTCCGGTGCTGGTTCGATGCGAATTCAGCGATATGGTCGATGGATGGAAATCCGGCAGGTCGAGCACTTCCTCGCGGTGGTGCGCAGCGGCAGTTTCACCGCCGCCGCGCGGGAGATCCACATCGTCCAGTCGGCGCTGAGCGCTTCGATCCGCAAGCTCGAAACCGAGCTGGGCGCACCGCTTTTCGAGCGGACCACCCGCCGCGTAGCGCTGACCGAGGCGGGCCGCGCCCTGCTGCCGGTCGCCCACCGGCTCGTCGCCGACGTGGACGCGGCGCGCGGTGAGGTGTCCGCGGTCGTCGGCCTGTCCCGGGGCCGGGTTTCCATCGGCATGATCCAGATGCTGACGGTCGTCGACCTGCCGCGCGAACTCGGCGTGTTCCAGTCCCGCTATCCCGGGATCCGGATCCACGTCCGCGACGGCGCCGTGCCCGAACTCTCGGCGGCCGTCGCCGACGGCGAGCTCGACCTGGCCTACTTGGCCGCCGATGGGCCGCTGCCGGGCGAGCTGATCAGCTTCGCGCAGTGGACGCAGCGCATCGTCCTGGTCACCTACCCGGGACATCGGCTCGCGCACCGGCGCCGGGTCCGGCTGGCGGAGATCGACGACGAGCCGTTCGTGGACTTCAGCGGGAGCGTGATGCAGGCGATGGTGCGCCGCCGGTTCGCCGACGCCGGGCTCCGGCACAACCCGGTGTGCGAGGCCACCAACGTTCCGCTGCTGATGGAGCTGGTGGCGACGGGACTGGGCGTCACGATCGTCCCGCAGTCCGTCGCCGAGCGGGCCGGGCTGCCCTTCGCCCGTATCGAAGGCACCGACTTCACCAGGACGATCTACCTGGCCGGGCGGCTGCCGGAACCGACGAACCCGGCGGCGCGGGCACTGCTGGACCACCTCACCGGCTGATGTCCCGCCGGTGCGCGGCTCCCACCGGGGCCAGGAGGAGACCCACTCCGGCGAGCCCGAGGACCATCGCCGGCGTCGTCGCGCCCGTGATGCCGGCGATGAACGCGAGAACCAGTGCGCGGGCGGCGAAGATCCGCAGCAGCCGGGCCACGTCGGAGGACGACGTGTCCATTTTCCCTCCCGGAAAGCGAGATCCACCGAATCCGCGTCCAGTGTTCCCGCCGGGAACCCATCGGGTCCAACACTTCTATTCGCTGCGATTCAGCTGTGAAATCGATCGATGACCGGGCCGTCGAGACGATCCGGGACGCCTGGTGGTCGCGCGGGGCGGGATGGCGGTTTCGCGCGAAACCGCCGCACTGCCGCCCGCAGGACGAGTTCTAGAGCCAGCCCCGTTCGCGGGCGGTGTTGGCCGCCTCGATGCGGTTGCGGGCGCCGAGCTTGGCCATCGCCGTCGACAGGTAGTTGCGGACCGTGCCCTCGGCGAGGCTCAGGCGGCGCGCCAGCTCGGCGTTGCTCGCGCCGGTGGTGGCCTCGCGCAGGAGTTCCCGTTCCCGGTCGGTGAGCGGATCCGCGTGATCCCACGCCGCGATCGCCAATTCCGGTGCCACGACGCGTTCTCCGGCGTGCACCCGGCGCAGCGCCGCCACCAGTTCCGCGATCGGCGCGTCCTTGAGCACGTATCCCGCGACGCCGCTGTCCATCGCGCGCCGCAGGTAGCCGCTGCGGGCGAAGGTCGTGACGATGAGGACCCGCACCGGATCGCCGGCCTGGTGGAGCTCCGCGGCCACTTCGAGCCCCGTTCGCCCCGGCATTTCGATGTCGGTGAGCAGGATGTCGGGCCGGTGCCGCTCGACGGCCGCCAGCGCTTCGTCGCCGTTGGCGGCCGTCGCCACCACGCTGACGTCCGGCTGCAGGTCCAGCAGTGCGGCGAACGCGTCGAGGACCATGCCCTGGTCTTCCGCGAGCACGACCCGGATCTCCGCGCCCATCTAGGTCGCCACCCGCAGCGGCACCGCGACGGTGAGCGTGGTCCCCGCCGAACCGGTGCGCCGCACCCGGCCGCCCAGCGCGGCGATCCGCTCGCGCATGCCGGACAGGCCGTTGCCCTCCGGCGCGTCGCCGCCGACGCCGTCGTCGGCGATCACCAGCTGGAGCTCGCCGTCCTGGGCCTTCAGCCCGATGTGGCAGGTCGTCGCGGCGGCGTGCCGGACGACGTTGGTCACCGCCTCGCGCAGTGCCAACGCCATTTCGTGCTCGGTGGAACCCACGATCGCCAGTTTCTCATCGCGCCGCACGACGACGTCGACGCCGAGGCTCGACAGCGCGTGGCGCGCCGCCTCCAGCTCGGAGTCGAGGCTGGCCTGCCGCCAGCCCGTGACGGCGTCGCGGATCTCGGTGAGCGCCGCCCGGGCGGTGCTTTCGATCTCGGCGGCTTCGCCTCGCGCCCGGTCGGGATCGCGGCCGATGAGCTCGTTGGTGAGCGCCGCCCGCACCACGATCGCCGTCAGCGAATGGCCGAGGAGGTCGTGCAGATCGCGCGCGATGCGCTCGCGCTCCGCCAGGGTGGCCAGGTGCTCGATGCGCGCGTTCTGGCTGCGCAGTTCCGCCGCGGCGCGGTCCCGCTCGACCCAGTTGATCTGCATCGTCCCGATGGCCCACAGGAGCACCAGCGACGGGATGAGGCCGTAGAGCCGCCAGGGCATCGGCACGGTGGAGACCACGGAGAACAGGCTGACCAGCACCGACAGGCCGACGAACCAGCGCAGCGCGGTCCGCCGCGATTCGGAGACGCCCGCGAACGCCGCGGCGTAGACGAACAGCACCGCGGCGCCGGAGTTGACTGGCGTCATGGCCGCGCCGAGCACAGCGGTCGGCACGGTGCACCACCAGCGTGCGCGAGCCGGGCGGTGCCACGCGAGCAGGTACATCGGCGCGACCGCGGCTATCACGGCGACCGCCAGCGCCCAGTCCACCCAGGTCGATCTCGGGTCGAGGGCCGGGCCCCAGAGCAGGTTCGCCAGGTAGACGAGGTGGATCCAGCGGCCGAGGCGTGCGCAGCTTCTCATGATCGGGCATGACGGTACGACATAGCGGCGAGCGCCGCGGTCACCGCGGTCGCGCCGAGCATCACGAGCACATGCGGCGCGGCGCCCTCGCCGGCCAGCTGGGCGAGCGCCAGCTGCGCCAGGTGGTAGGTCGGCAGGAATTGCGCGATATGACCGAAGAACGCGGGCAGGACCTCCAGCGGCATCCACAGGCCGGAGAGCACCGCCGACGGGAACAGGATCGCGTTGAGGATCGCGGCGGTGGCGTTCGGTCCGGCCTGGAAACCCACCGCGAGGCCCAGCAGCGCGAACGGCAGCGCGCCGAGGACCAGCACGGCGAAGACGCGCAGCAGCTCGACGACCGCGACGTTCAGCGAACCGGTGAGGGCGGCGGTGGCGGTCATGGCCAGCAGGACCCCGGCCGAGTAGGGCAGCACCGCGACCAGCTTCGCGGCCAGCGTCACGCCGATCGGCACGGCGGACACCCGCTTCGCCCGCAGCCAGCCGCGCTCGCGGTCTCCCGCGACGGTGATCCCGGGGTTGGTCAACGACACCGACAGCACGGCGAAGGTCCCGAAGGTCGCCAGCATGCCGGTCCCGACCGGGACCGGACCGGCCGGGATCCTCCCGTACAGCGAGACGAACAGGGTGAAGAACCCGACCGGCATCACGATGGAGAAGAACAGCGCGGTGGGCTCGCGGAAGATGGCCCGCAGCTCGTCCGCGACCTCGACGCCGAAGATCCTGGCGTTCATGCGGCGCTCCGTCCGGTCAGGCCGACCACGGCTTCCTCCAGACCCGCGCCCTCGACGCGGAGATCGGTCAGGTGCGGATCTTCGGCCAGGAGCACGCGCAGCAGCGCCTCCGGGCTGCGGGTGCCCAGGCGGACGTGGTCGCCGTCGCGACTGATCGACACGACCTCGGGCAATTCGCGCAGCCGGGCCTGGTCGAGCGCGGTCCTCGCGGTGACCGTGCGGTCGGGCAGCCGGGACATCAGCTCCTCGGGCCGCCCGGCGGCCACGATGCGGCCGCGGTCCAGCACCACCACGCGGTCGGCGACGGCGCCGGACTCCTCGATCAGGTGCGTGGTCACCAGCACGCCGGTGCCGCGCGCGCGGCGCTCGGCCAGCACCTGCCAGAACCGCCTCCGCGCCGGCACGTCGAGGCCGGTGGTCGGCTCGTCGAGCACGAGCAGCGCCGGTTCGGTCACCAGCGCCATGGCCAGCTGCAGCCGCTGCCGCTGGCCGCCGGAGAGCTTGGTCGCCCGGCGCCCGGCCAGCTCGGTCAGGTCCAGCTCGGCCATCACCGGGCCTGCCGCGGCGCGGGGGAAGCCTCCGCGCACGGCGGCGCCGGTGACCAGCTCGCCGACCTTCAGCGTGTTCGGGAATCCGGGCGACTGCTGCACGACGCCGAGGCGCCGCCGGGTCGCGGCGATCCGCGGATCGCCGCCGCCGACCCGGATCCGGCCGCCGTCCTGCGGGTGGAGCAGGCCGGTCACCAGGTTCACCAGCGTCGTCTTCCCGGCACCGTTCGGCCCGAGCAGCGCCACGCACTCCCCGGCACCGACGTCCAGGTCCACCCCGTCCAGGGCGCGGGTGCCGCCGTACCAGTGGCGCGCCGCGCGGACTTCCAACACGTTCTCCATGGCTGATCATGTTCGGCTCGCCGCGGTGTTCCGGGTAGTGAGCGGGCGTCACCGGCCAGGGATGACAAAAGTCAGTTGTGCCGGTTCCGGCCTGGGGCGAGTCGCTCGGTGCTCGGCCGATTACTCCATGCTGTCACGGAGGGTGAGCGTATCCACATATAACGGTTTGATCTCAGCCGAATGGGGTAGCTTGCGACGGCATGAAGCCCCCGAATGTGCGACGCTCCGTAATCACCCTGACTGCCCTGATGATCGGCACCGGTGCCGCCGCCGCCTTCGCCCCCATGGCGGGTGCGGCCACCTCGGTGGAGGACCAGGTCGTCGCCCTGGTCAACAAGGAACGGGCCGGTGCCGGCTGCGGCGCCGTCAAGGTGGACTCCCGGCTCACCAAGGCGGCCGAGGAGCACAGCACCGACATGGCCAAGCGCACCTACCTCGATCACACCACCCCCGACGGTGTGACCTTCACGCAGCGCATCTCGAAGGCCGGCCACCCGTCGCCAGGTGCGGAGAACATCGCCCAGGGCTACCAGGACGCCACCGAGGTCATGGCCGGCTGGATGAAGTCCGACGGGCACAAGGCGAACATCCTGAACTGCTCCAACAAGACCATCGGCGTCGGCTTCGACACCAACGGCGACTACTGGACCCAGGACTTCGGAAGCTGAGCACCGGTACGCTCGTCCGGTGATGTTGCCGCCACCGGACGGACCGGCCACGCCCTCGTTCGACGAAGTGCTCCGGCGGCGCCGGAGCACCCGGGAGTACTCCGGCGCACCCCTGTCCGCACTGGCGGTGAGCCGGTTGCTCTGGGCAGGGCAAGGCGCCAGCGGCCCGGGACTGCGGACGGCCCCGTCCGCGGGCGGATCGTTCTTCCTGGGATTGACGCTCGTGGCGGGCGACGTCGCGGAGGTGCCCGCCGGGAGCTACCGGTACGAACCGGGCGCGCACCGGCTGGTCCCGCTGGCGCGGGGCGATCTGCGCGCCCAGATCGGCGACGCGGGCATCGGCGACCAGCCTTGGCTGTCGTCCTGCGCCGCGCTCGTCCTGATCAGCGGTGACGCGGCGGCGGCCCGGGCCAGGTTCGCCGACCAGCCGCCGGGAACGCGCGGTGTCGGCTACGTGCACCTCGAAGCCGGTGCCGCGGCGCAGAACATGGCCCTGCAGGCCGCCGCGGACGGAATCGGCGCGGTGCTGGTGGCGGGCTTCGACGACGACGCCCTGCGACGACACTGCCCGGAAGGCCACGAACCGCTGGCCCTGCTGGCCACGGGGCACCCACGCAACCAGTAGTCCCACGCAGCCGCCTCGAAGCGTTCCGTGCGGAGAACCGCAATTTCAATGGAAATTGGACCTTCGATTTCAATGGAAATTGCAGCAGACCTAACCCGGAAGGGTCACGGCCTCGCCGGCCGCCGGCCGACAGATTGTCCACATAGGACGTGTGGGTTAGCGGGTCGCGGCGATCGGCTCGTACTGGTGCTCGGGCCGGCCGCTGGCGCCGTACCGCAACGTCATGACGGCCCTGCCGTCCTGGGCCAGCGCCGCCAGGTAGCGCTGCGCGGTGGCGCGGGCGATGCCCAGCTCTTCGGCGATCTCCGCCGCGGAGCGGGCGCCGCCGCCGTTGCGCAGCGCGTCGATCACGAGCTGCGACGTCAGGGTGGACTGGCCCTTCGGCGCCGCAGGCCGGTCTCCCTCGTGCAGCAGCCGCACCGCCCGGTCGATCTCCTCCTGGTCGACCGCGCCGCCGGTCACCGGCAGCCGCGAGTGGTAGCGGGCGTAGGCCGTGAGCCGGTCGGCGAGCTCTTCCGCGGTGAACGGCTTGATGAGGTAGTTCAGCGCGCCCGCCGCGAACGCGGCGCGGACGGTGGCGGGATCGGTCGCCGCGGTGAGCATGATCGTGTCGACGTCGAGCTCGGCGAGCAGCGAGACCCCGGCGCAGTCGGGCAGGTAGTTGTCCAGCAGCACGAGGTCCGGGCTGTGCGCGTCGATCAGCTCCCGCGCCTGAGCCGCGGTGTGCGCGGTGCCCAGGACGCGGAATCCGGCCACCCGCTCGGTGAATTCCGCGTGCACCTGCGCGACCCGGAAATCGTCCTCCACCACGACAACCCCGATCACACCGTCACCTCCTGAGTGGTTTCGAGAACCTTCGGCAGCACCGCGACGAACACCGTCCCATGCGCCTCGCCGGCATCGGCCAGCCGCACGTCGCCGCCGAGGCTGCGCGCCGCCTGCCGGCACAGCGCGAGCCCCAGCCCGTTGCCGTCGTCGCCCTTCGTCGACACGCCCTCGGTGAAGATCTTCTCCCGCAACGGTTCCGGCACGCCGTCGCCGGTGTCCACAACGGACAGGTGCAGCGTCGTGCCGTCGGCGAGCAGGTCCACCTCGACGCGGGCCGGGCGGGCCGATCCCAGCCGTGCCGCGTCGATCGCGTTGTCGACCAGGTTCCCGACGACGGTCATGACCTCGACCGGGGCGACCACCGCCGACGGTACCCAGCTCGTCTCGCCGAGCTCCAGCTCGACGCCGCGTTCCGCCGCGACCGCCTTCTTGGCGGACAGGAACGCCACCAGGTAGGGATCGCGCACCGCTTCGGTCGCCGGACCGAGCCGGGCCACCGACCCGGAGGAAAGCGCCTGCACGTATTCGACCGCTTCCTGGTGCCGCCCGGTCTGGAGCAGCCCGGAGAGGGTGTGCAGCCGGTTGGTGAACTCGTGCCGCTGGGCGCGCAGCGTGTCGGTCATGCTGCGCACCGACTCCAGTTCCCTGCTAAGCGCCGCGAGATCGGTCTGGTCGCGGAGGGTCAGCACGCTGCCGAGCTCGGTGCCGCCGCGGACCACGGGGCGGTGGTTGACCACCAGCATCCGGTCGCCGGTCACGGTGATCAGGTCGTCGGTGGGCCGGCGTTCGGCGAGCACGTCCCGGAGCCGCTGGGGGATGGCCAGTTCCGCGGCCGGAGTGCCGACCTCGATGGGCGTGTCCAGCAGCCGCTCGGCCTCGCGGTTGCGCACCGAGACGCGGCCGTCGGCGTCGACGGCGAGCACGCCCTCGCGGATGCCGAAGAGCACCGCTTCGCGCTGGCGCACCAACTCCGCCAGCTCCTGCGGCTCCAGCCCCAGGGTGCGCCGCTTGAGCATGCGGGTGAGCCACGCCGCCCCGGCGACGCCGACCAGCAGCGCCCCGCCGGTGAACGCCGCGGTGGTCCCGATCAGGTGCAGGAACGCGTCGCTGATGTCCTCGGCGTCGAAACCGACGCTCACCTGCCCGACGATCGCGCCGTCCGGGGTGCGCAGCGGGACCTTGCCCCGCGCGGAGAGGCCCAGCGTGCCCCGCTGCACGTCGACGACCTCGTGGCCGGTGAGCACCCAGCTCGGGTCGGTGCTGACCGGCTCGCCGATCTTGGCGGCGTCCGGGTGCGCCAGCCGGATGCCGTTGTGGTCGGTGACGACGACGAACAGCGCGCCGGTGGCGGCGCGGGCCCGCTCGGCCTGATCGCGCACCTGCGGCAGGTCGCGACGCGCGACCGCGCCGCCCAGGTCGCTGTCGGCGGCCACCGAGCGGGCGACGGCGAGGGCGCGCTGGCCGTACTGATCGACGAGGTTGCGGTCGAGCAGGGAGGCGACGAGGACGAAACCGATCGCGGTGACCAGGGCGATCAAGCAGATCTGGAGGGCCAGGGCCTGCCGCGCGAACCGCATCGGGCGGCGTGACATCCCTCGACTGTACCCGGCGAGCAAAACGCGCAAAAAGCGGCGAACGCGGGATAGGCGGACAACGTCGACAACCCTCCCCAAGGTGAACGGGGTCACCTACGGTTCCGCAGAACGAAACGCCGTTGTAACGAGGACCACCGTCGGTCCGCGGGGAGGAGGAGCGTTGATCGCGCTGCTCGGCTTGTGCATGGTTACCGTTTTCCTCTATCTGGTGATGAGCAAACGGCTCTCCCCGATGGTGTCGCTGATCGTGGTTCCGGCGGCGTTCGCGGTGCTCGGCGGCTTCGCGCCGGACCTCGGTGACATGATCACCGACGGCATCAAGTCGGTCGCCCCGACGGCCGCCATGCTGCTGTTCGCGATCCTCTACTTCGGCATCATGATCGACGCCGGGCTGTTCGACCCGATCGCCCGCGCGGTGGTCCGGCTGACCCGCAACGACCCGCTGCGGCTGATCATGGGCACGGTCGCCCTGGTGGCGGTGGTGTCGCTGGACGGCGACGGCACGACCACGTTCATGATCACGGTCTCGGCGCTGCTGCCGATCTACCGCAAGCTGGGCGTCAGCCCGGTGCTGATGACCGGCCTGGCCTGCATGACCAACGCGGTCCTCAACGTCGTGCCCTGGGGCGGCCCGGCGGCGCGGGCGGCCAGCGCGCTGAAGCTGGACCCGCAGGAGCTGTTCGTCCCGATGATCCCCGCGCTGGTCGCCGGGCTGGCCACCGTGTTCGTCATCGCCTACGCCATCGGCCTGCGCGAGCGCGCCCGGCTGCGCACCGCCGCGCCCGTGCTCGTCGGGGCGGGCGGGCCCGACACCTACCACGGGGGCTCTGCGGACTTCGACGTCCTCGCCCCCGACCGCGAGTCGCTGCGCCCGAAGCTGTTCTGGTTCAACGCCATTCTGACGATCGCGCTGCTCACCGCGCTCATCATCGGCCTCCTGCCGATCGCGGTGCTGTTCATGATCGGCTGCGGGCTCGCGCTGATCGTCAACTACCCGCGGCTGGAGCAGCAGCGCGACCGCATCGCCTCGCACGCGGACAGCGTGGTCGCGGTGGTCGCGATGGTGTTCGCGGCGGCGGTGTTCACCGGCGTGCTCTCGGGCACCGGGATGATCGAGCAGATGGCGCACTACCTGCTGACCGCGATGCCGGACGCACTGTTCCCGTTCTTCAGCATCATCGTCGCGGTGCTGAGCGTGCCGTTCACGTTCTTCATGAGCAACGACGCCTTCTACTTCGGCGTCATGCCGATCCTGGCGGAGGCGGGCGCCCAGCACAGCATCGGCGCGATGGAGATCGCCCGCGCCTCCCTGCTCGGCCAGCCGATCCACATGCTCAGCCCGCTGGTGCCCGCGATGTACGTCCTCATCGGACTGGCGAAGGTGGACCTGGGCGACCACCACCGCTTCGCGATCAAGTGGGCGCTCGTGGTCTGCGCCGTCGTCATCACCGCCGGCTTCGGCCTCGGGCTGATCGCGATCCACTGACCCCGCGTGGGAAGCCGACCGGCCGCTGGCCTCACCGGGGAGGCCCGCGGCCGGCGCCGCGCTCGAAATCGGCGTGCGTCGCGGGCCGTGCGCGTGGTGGGATCGAGCCTCGTGCGACCGACGACGAATCCGGTTCCCGAGGCCGACCTGCCGGCCCGGATGGACCAGAACCTGGCCGAGCACGCATGCCACCTGCACCGGCGCTTGAGCGGCGCGACCGTGGTGGACACCGGCGACCTCGTAGTCGCCGACAGCGGGCTCGACGACGACACCTTCAACATCGTCGCGGCGGCCCGCTTCGCCGCAGAAGCCGCGCCGGCCCGGATCGCCGAGACGATCCGGGCGCTGGCCGCCACCGGCCGTCCGTTCTCCTGGTGGGTGGGCCCGGCCTCCGAGCCCGCGGACCTGAGCTCCCTGTTGGCGGATGCAGGTCTGCCGGCCGCCGAGCGCGAGACGGCGATGTGGGCGGAACTGGACGATTCCCTGCCGCAGCCGCGTGCGGAGCGGCTGGAGATCCGCCTGGTGACCACGCCCGAGCAGCTCGCCGACTACGCGACGGTGCTCGCCGCGAACTGGGATCCGCCCGCCGACACGGTGCGCGGCTTCTTCGCCCTGGCCGCCCCGCAGGCGCTGGCCGCCGGCTGCCCGGCCCACTACCTGGTCGGCTACGCGGCGGGCCGGCCGGTCTGCTCGGCCGAGGTGTTCTGCCACGCGGGAGTCGCCGGGATCTACAACATCTGCACCCTCGCCGACCACCGCCGCCGCGGCTACGGCGGCGCCATGACGCTGGCGGCGCTCCACACAGCCCACGCCGCAGGCCACCGCATCGCGGTCCTGCAGGCGTCAGCGGACGGCGAGCCCGTCTACCGCCGCCTCGGATTCCGCTCCTGCGGGCAGTACACCGAGCACGCCATCACCGGCTGATCACTTCTGCGGCGTGCGCCGGCAGGCCGCCAGCGCGGTGGCGGTGACCTCGACGGCCACTTCGCCGAACGCTCCGCGCCGCCGGAGCCCGGCCCTGGCGGCGGGCACGAGCCGGTGGCAGCAGAGGTGCACGGCGGCGGCCAGGTTCCCGTGCAGCTGCCCGCGCTGGAAAGTCCTTTGTAGACGGATGAGGGGGCGCATCGATCGTCCTTCCTGGTGCGAGAACCGGAGCAGCGGATGCTTCCGCGGATCAGGATCCGCGACTGTCCACGTGCGGTAGGGGAGTTCCGTGCACGTGGGGTGAACAGACCGTTCGTCCCGGTAGGCGAGGTGAACAGGCCGTTCGCTTCATCTCCCAAGGCATTAAGGTCGGAAAGCGGATGAGCGGTTCCGGCCGGACCGGAACCGCTCATCGGTGTGCCCGCTCGCGGTCAGCCGCGGAGGGCGGCCGCCGGAACCGCTTCGCGCTCGGTCGCGCCGGGCAGCGGTTCCTCGGTGATGGTGCTGCGGAAGCGGCGCAGCCGCAGGCTGTTGCCGACCACGAAGACCGAGCTGAACGCCATCGCCGCCCCGGCGATCATCGGGTTGAGCAGCCCGGTCGCGGCCAGCGGCAGGGCCGCGACGTTGTAGGCGAAGGCCCAGAACAGGTTGCCCTTGATCGTGCCGAGCGTGCGGCGGGAGAGCCGGATGGCGTCCACCGCGGCGCGGAGGTCGCCGCGCACCAGGGTCAGGTCGCTGGCCTCGATGGCGACGTCCGTGCCGGTGCCCATGGCCAGGCCGAGGTCGGCCTGGGCGAGCGCGGCGGCGTCGTTGACGCCGTCACCGGCCATGGCCACCACGCGGCCCTCGGCCTGCAGCCGCTTGACCACGTCGACCTTGTCCTGCGGCAGGACCTCGGCGATCACCTCGTCGATGCCCACCTCGGCCGCGACGGTGCGCGCCACGGTCTCGTTGTCGCCGGTGAGCAGCACCGGCTTCAACCCGAGCTTGCGCAGCCCGGCGATGGCCTCGGCGGACGTCGGCTTGACGGTGTCGGCGACCTCCAGCACGGCCCGGGCGGCACCGTCCCACGCCACGGCGACGGCGGTGCGGCCCTGGCGTTCGGCGTCGGCCTGCGCCGCGGCCAGCTCCGCGGTCAGCTCCGCGGTCAGCGGCTGGCTCCACTGCTCCAGCAGCGCCGGCCGCCCGACGAGCACGGCGCGACCGCCGATGACCGCCTGCACGCCCAGACCCTCGACGTTGCTGAACTCCTCGACGGCGGGCAGCTCGCCCACGCGCTCGGTCGCGCCCCGGGCGATCGCCTTGGCGATCGGGTGCTCCGACGCGTTCTCCGCCGCACCGGCCAGCCGCAGCACCGCGTCCTCGTCGATCCCGTCGGCGGCGTGCACCGCGACGAGCGACATCTGCCCACTGGTGACGGTGCCGGTCTTGTCCAGCACGATGGTGTCGATGCGCCGGGTCGATTCCAGCACTTCCGGGCCCTTGATGAGGATGCCCATCTGCGCGCCGCGGCCGGTGCCGACCAGCAGCGCGGTCGGGGTGGCCAGACCCAGGGCGCACGGGCAAGCGATGATCAGCACCGCGACGGCGGCGGTGAAGGCCGCCGCGGCACCAGCACCGGTGCCGAGCCAGAACCCGAGGGTCCCGATCGCCAGCGCGATGACGATGGGGACGAACACCGCGGAGATCCGGTCCGCGAGCCGCTGCGCGGCGGCCTTGCCGTTCTGCGCGTCCTCGACGAGCTTGGCCATCTGGGCCAGCTGGGTGTCGGATCCGACGCGGGTGGCGCGGACGACCAGCCGGCCGCCGGCGTTGACGGTGGCGCCCACGACGGTGTCGCCGGCACCGACCTCCACGGGCACGGACTCGCCGGTGAGCATGCTCGCGTCGACCGCCGAGCTGCCCTCCTTGATGACGCCGTCCGTGGCGATCTTCTCGCCGGGCCGGACGACGAACCGGTCGCCGACGGCGAGCTGATCGGTCGGGATGCGGACCTCGCGGTCGCCGCGCAGCACCGCGACGTCCTTGGCGCCGAGTTCCAGCAGCGCCCGCAGCGCGGCACCGGCCCGGCGCTTGGAGCGGGCCTCGAAGTAGCGCCCGGCGAGGATGAACGTCGTGACCCCGGCGGCGACCTCCAGGTAGATGTTGCCGTCGCCGCTCATGCGCTGGATGGTCAGCTCGAACGGGTGGGTCATGCCGGGGACACCGGCCGTGCCGAACAGCAGGGCGTAGAGCGACCACAGGAACGCGGCCAGCGTCCCCATGGAGATCAGCGTGTCCATGGTGGCCGCGCCGTGGCGCAGGTTCGTCCACGCGGCCTTGTGGAACGGCCACGCGCCCCACACCACGACGGGCGCGGCGAGGGTGAGCGAGATCCACTGCCAGTAGGTGAACTGCAGGGCCGGCGCCATCGCCAGCGCGATCACCGGAACCGACAGCACGGCCGAGGTGATCAGCCGGTCCCGCAGGGACTTCGTCGGGTCCACGGGCTCGGCTTCGTCCACTTCGGACTGGTGGGGCGGCAGCGGCAGCTCGGCGGAGTAGCCGGCGGCCTCGACCTGCTCGACCAGCTGCTTCGGGTCGAGCCCCTCGGGGTAGCTGATCTTGGCCTTCTCGGTGGCGTAGTTGACCGTCGCGGTGACGCCCTCGAGCTTGCCGAGCCGTCGTTCGATCCGGGCGGCGCAGGAGGCGCACGTCATGCCGCCGATGGCCAGTTCGATCTCCGCGGTGGGACTTGGCTCAGTGCTCATCGGAGTTCTCCCGTTCACCCGTGACCGCCGTGGCCGTCCCCGGTGGGGGCGGGGCTGTGCTGCCCGTCCGCCGGTTCCTGCGCGTTGACTGTGAATTCCGCGGTGCGGACCGTACCGCCGTGCTGGAAGTCCAAGAACAGCCGGTAGGTGCCGCCGGAGGGCACCTCGGCCTGGAAGGCGATGCCCGGCCCGGCCGGGGTGCGTCCGTCGCCGGGCGAGCCGGTCGGATGCACGTGCGAGTAGGCGAGGTCGCCGGTGCGCAGCGCCACGAGGTGGCCGTAGGCGGCCAGGTAGGGCTGCAGGTCGGTGACCGGCATCCCGTCCTTGCGCACCGTCAGCGTGACCGGCGAGGACCGGCCGGCGACCAGCTCGCCGTCGAGGCGGACCTGGTAGCCGTCGATCTCGGCGAGCCGGGACGGGGCGGTGGTGATGGGGGAGAAGGCGCCCGGCGCGGACACGTCGACGCCGAGCGTCCGGCCCTCGCCGCCGGTCGGTGTGAAGTCGGCGAACACCCGGTAGGTCCCGGCGCCGGGCAGGCGCATCGGCACGTGCCAGGTCCCGTCCGGGGACATCTCGGGGTGGAGGTGCTGGTATCCGGCGGTGTCCCGGCGGACGACGATCAGGTGCATCCGCTTGTCGTGCTCGACGTCGAACCGGGTGACCGGTCGTCCGTCGGCGCCGGTGATGCGGAAGGAGAACTCGTCGGTGGTCTCCGGCGCGAGCAACGTCGTGGTGGGCGCGAGGGTGTAGCCGCCCCTGGTCGACGTCAGTCCGGCTGGGGCCTGGTCCTGCGCGGCTCCCGCGACGGTGCCGCTGTGGTTGCCCGCTTCCCCGGCGTTCCCGCCGCCGGGGTGTCCGGCGTGCGCTTGCGCGGTGCCGGGCGTGAGCGGGCCGACAGCGGTTCCGGCGATCCACGCCCCGCCGAAGCCGAGCGCGACCACCGCACCGTAGGCGGCGAGCTTCGCTGCTGTGTTCATCACGACCCTTTCGTGCTGGATCCGCGCGGCGGCGGATCCGTTGGGCGCCTCAGCCGGCGACCAGTTCGTATCCGGCTTCCTCGACCGCTTCGCGCACGTCCGCGTCGCTCACCGGTTCGCCGCTGCGCACGGTCACGGCGCCGGTCGGCAGGTCCACGCGGACGTCCGAGACCGAGCCGATCTTGGTGATCTCCTCGGTCACCGACCGCACGCAGTGGTCGCAGGTCATGCCGGTCACGGTGTAGTTGGTCTCGATCACGTCGCCGTCCTCTTCCGCTGGGTTTCCGCCGGCTCGTCGCCGATGCGTCATTTATACCCTAGGGGGGTACTGTAGTCAACGGCGGGGCACCACGCGCCACTTCCGTTTCCCCGTGGTCACAGCGATTCGCGGGCGGGCGGCGTCGGGTCGACACTGCAGACCGGATGCGCGGACGGCTTGCGTCGATTCGGGAAGTTCACGGTGACGCGGAATGGAATGCGGTTGTCGGCACGGGGGAATCAGCCTCGCGAAGGCCACTCAGGACCTTCCCGGGGCCGAGCTGCGCGGCGACGCCGACGTCCTGGACGTCACCGAGGACAGCAGGTGGGTGAGGCAGGGCGCGCTGTTCTGCGCGGTGCCCGGAGCGCACGTGGACGGGCACGACTTCGCGGACGAGGCGGTGGCGGCGGGAGCCGGCGCGCTGCTGGTGCGGCGGTTCGTCGATGCGCCGGTGCCGCAGGTGCGGGTCCCCGCCGTGCGGCCGGCGGTGGGGCCGGTGGCCGCTGCGGTGCACGGCCATCCGGCGGATGCGCTGGCGGTCGCCGCAGTGACCGGCACGAACGGCAAGACCACCACGGTGCACCTGATCGAGGCGGCGCTCGCCGCCGCCGGGTACCGCACGGGCCTGGTGTCCACGGTGGAGGCCCGGCTCCCCGGGGCGCGCAACCCGGCAGCCCTGACCACCCCGGGCGCCGCCGAGCTCCAGCGGACCCTGTGCCGGATGCGCGCGGCGGGCGTCCAGGCGGCGGCGATGGAGGTGTCCTCGCACGCCGTCGACCAGCACCGCATCGACCCGGTCACGGCCGAGGTCGCGGTGTTCACGAACCTCAGCCCGGAGCACCTCGACTACCACGGCACCACGGAGCAGTACTACGCGGCGAAGGCGGCGCTGTTCACCCCGGACGCCTGCCGCCGGGCGGTGATCAACATCGACGACGCGTGGGGGCGGCGGCTGGCGGCCCAGGCGCGGGTGCCGACGGTGACCGTGGGCCGCGCCCGCCTGGCGGACGTGCGGGTCGACGCGGCGACCTCGACGCCCGGCGGGATGCGGGTCCTCGTGCGGGACGGGCGCGACGAGGTCGAGCTGACCACTCCCGCCTGCGGGGGACAGGCCGCGAACCTGGCCGCCGCCTACGCGGCGGCCCGCCTGATGGGGGTGTCCCGGCGGGACGCGGCGGCCGGCCTGGGCGCGGCGCCGCCGCCCGGCCGGTACCAGCGGGTGGACGCCGGCCAGCCGTTCCAGGTGGTCGTCGACTTCGCCCACACGCCGTCCGCGCTGGCCCAGCTGATCGCCACCGCGCGCCGGGCGAACCCGGCCGGGCGCGTCCACCTGGTGGTGGGCAGCGCGGGCAACCGGGACCGGTTCAACCGCCCGGACATGGGGCGCATCGCGCTGGCCGCCGACACCGCGATCTTCACCGCCGACGACCCCTACGACGAGCGGCCGGGGGAGATCATCGCCCAGATGCTCACCGGCACGATCGGCTGCGGCGGCGCGGAGGTGCTGGTGCAGGAGGACCGCAGGCGGGCGATCACCGCGGCCGTCGAGCGGGCCGAGCCCGGTGATGTCGTGCTCATCGCCGGCCGGGGCCACGAGCGCTACCAGACGGTCGGCGGAATCCGCTTCCCCTTCAACGACGTCGCCGTCGCCGAAGCCGCGCTCGCCGCCCGGATCCCGCGCGTGAGCCGCCACGGCGCCTAGGCGCAGGAGGCCGCCCCCCTTTTTTCCGGCGGTCATGCGTACCCGCTTGGTGCATCGGGGACGGACGGGTCGCCTCGGCTGGATGTGAGCGTCGAATCGCCCGGGTTGCAAGCCATACCCCCGTTGGGTATACAGGGAACCGCTCGCCGAACGCCGTCGTCGAGGGGAATGCGAATCATGGCCGACCACCCGGAAACCCAAGGCCACCACGGGCACGCGGATCACCGGCGGCTGACCGGACGGGCGCTGACGCGGTCCGCGATCTCGGCCACCCTGCACTGCCTGACCGGCTGCGCGATCGGCGAGGTGCTCGGCATGGTCATCGGCACCGCGCTGGGCCTGTCGAACGTGGCGACGATCGTGCTGGCCGTGGCGCTGGCGTTCGTGTTCGGCTACGGCCTGACCATCATGCCGGTGCTCCGCTCGGGGCTGGCGTTCGGTGCCGCGCTCGGCGTCGCGCTGGCCGCCGACACGCTGTCGATCACCGTGATGGAGATCGTGGACAACCTGATCATGGTGGTCATCCCCGGCGCGATGGACGCCGGGCTCACCAGCCCGCTGTTCTGGGGCTCCCTGGTGGTCGCCCTGGCGATCGCCTTCGTGCTCACGGTGCCGGTCAACCGGGTGCTGATCGCCCGCGGCAAGGGGCACGCGGTCGCGCACGAGTACCACCACTGATCGCGAGCCCCCGGCGTCAGGGCAGCTGTGCCGGCCGGGTGCCGAGGAGGAAGAAGTCCGCGCTGACCGGTCGCGCATATCCGGGGAGGAGCCGGTCGTGGCGCGTGCCGCACTGGAATCCGCCCGCGGCGAGCAGGGCCCGCGCGCGGTCCGCCGTCAGGCCCGCCCAGTGCGGCGTCGCGTGGCCGATCTGCGCGTAGTCGCGCAGGAGCAGCCAGGGGAAGCGGTGGTCGCCGCCGGGCCGCAGCGATGCGACGAGCCGGCGGAGGTCGTGGCGCCAGGTGTGCCAGACCCCGTCGGCGAGCAGCAGGCCGCCGCCGGGTTTGACGACCCCGCGCCAGGCCCGCAGCGCGGCGACCGGATCGGGCAGCGTCCACAGGACGTAGCGCGAGGTCACGAGGTCGAACCCGGCGTCCAGTGCCGCGACGTCGTGGGCGCCGCAGGCGACGGTCCGCACCGCGACACCCCGGCGCCGCGCTTCGGCGCGGGCGAAGCCGAGCATCGTGCTGGAGGCGTCGATCGCGGTGACGTTGTGCCCGAGTTCGGCCAGCAGAGTGGAGAGGAACCCGGTGCCGGTGCCGACGTCGAGCACTTCGAGCGGCTCGTCGCGTCGGCCGAGCAGCTCGGCCAGGGCCTCCTCGCAGGTCGCGCGCCACGCATCGCGTTTGTCCTGCGCGTAGTCCTGGTAGAAGCGGTCGTACGCCGGGGCCCGGCGGTCCCAGTTGTCGCGGACCGCATCGATCGCCGCTCGCAGGTCGTCGCCCATCGGCACCGCCTTTCTGGTCAGCCGCGAGTGTAGTTGCGAATGGTTTGCAACAACGGCTCAGGCGGTCGCATCCAGGGTGGCGAAGTCGGTGGGGCCTGCTCGATCGCCGCTCGCTCGGCGTGCCGGTCTGGCGTGCGGTCAGGACTGGTCCAAGGCCCGTTCGATAGCGCGGCGGGCCCGGCCCGCGGCCGCCCGGTCGTGCTGGAGCTGCATGGCCGCGTTCAGTGCCAGCCCGGCGGCGACGATCTCGAACAGCGCCTGGTCGATGTCGAACCCGGCCGGTAGCTCGCCGTTCTCCACCGCCGCGGCCAGGTCCGCCCGCAGCTGTTCCCGCCAGCGCGACCACACCTCGGCCACCGCGTCGCGGACCCGGCCGGGGCGGCCGTCGTACTCGGTGAGCGCCGCGGTCATCAGGCAGCCGCCGGGCAGCAGTGGCGCTTCCAGGTAGCCCACGGAGTTGGCGCACACCGCGCGCAGCCGCCGCAGACCCGGTGGCTCGGCCAGTGCGGGCTCGACCACCCGGTGCCAGAAGTCCACGAACGCCTTGTCCAGCGTGGAGATCTGCAGCGCCTCCTTGGTGCCGAAGTGCTTGTGCACCCCGGACTTGCTCATCTCCAGCTCCTCGGCGAGCCGGCCGATGGTGATGCCGTCCAGCCCTTCCTCGGAGGCGATCTCGGCGGCACGGCCGAGGATCCGGCCCCTGGTGGCCTGCGCTTCGGCCGCTGAGCGTCGCGGTGACATGTGACGAGGATAGCGGACGTCCGTCCGCTATTGATTTGGTGAACGCTCGTACGCTAAATTCCGTTGCCGTCACCGAGACGAAGGAGTGCGAGATGCGGGTGCGCCGACTGGGCTGGGCCGGACTGGAGATCGACGCGCACGCCGGACGGCGCGCACACGTGCTGGCCGTCGGGGAATGGCTGGACCTGTCCGCATGACCGGAACCTCCGCCGTGCCAACGGGATCGGGTAGCAACAGGACATAGGTCCCGCACTACGTGCTCGACGAGATCCTGGGTAACGCCACCGGCATTCCCAGCCGGGCGCGCGGCGCGCTGGCCGAACACTGCCCGCTCAGCGCGCCAAGCGCCCGAGCAGGGCCGCCGCGATGCCGATCATGGCGCTGGCGGCGACGACCAGGACGCCGAAGTCCAGCGCCAGGTGCGCGGGCGTGCCGATCAGCAGTCCGCGCAGGGCGTCGACCTCGTAGCCGAGCGGGTTCGCGTAGTTGACCGCCTTCAGCCACCCGGGCATCAGGTCGACCGGGTACAGGGCGTTGGAGGCGAAGAACAGCGGCATGGTGATCGCCTGCCCGATGCCCATCAGCCGGTCCCGGGACAGCACCAGCCCGGCGATCGTGATGGACAGGCAGCAGAAGAAGGCCGAACCGAGGACCACCACGGCGCCCATCGCGAGCAGGTTCACCGGATTCGCGGTGAGGCCGACGCCGAGCAGCGCCGCCAGCACCAGCACCACGAGCGCCTGCACCAGCGCGCGCACCCCGGCGGCGAACGCCTTGCCGGTCACCAGGGCGATTCGCGGCGTGGGCGTGACCAGCAGCTTCGCCAGCACTCCCGCATCCCGCTCCCAGATGATCTGGATGCCGTAGAAGATCGCGATGAACAGCGCCGACTGCGCGAGGATGCCCGGCGCGAGGAAGTCGAGGTAGGGGACGTTCCCGGTGGGGATCGCGCGCAGCCCGGTGAACACCTGGCCGAAGATCAGCAGCCACAGCGCGGGCTGCACGGCCCTGGCGAGCAGCTCGGCCCGGTCGTGCCGCAGCTTCTGCAGCTCCACCAGGCACATCGCCGCCACCCGCGCCGCCACCAGGCCCGGCGGGCTGCGCCGCACCGGTTCAACCGAGGCGGCCGGAGGTGCGTCGAGTCGCGCGGACATCTCGCATCCCTTCTCCCGTTTCCTCGAAGGTGTCGTCGGTGATCGTCCGGAAGACGTCGTCCAGCGTGGCGTCCGGTCCCACGGCCGCCTTGAGCTCGGCGGGGGTTCCCCGGGCCCGGATCCGCCCGCGGTGCATCAGGGCGAGCCGCTCGCAGTGCTGGTCGGCCTCGTCCATGTAGTGCGTCGTGACCAGCACGGTCATCCCGGTCTCGGCGCGGATCCGGGCGATCCGGTCCCACACGCCCTCCCGGCCGATGGGGTCCAGACCGATCGTCGGCTCGTCCAGCACCAGCAGCCTCGGCCCGCTCACCAGAGCCTGCGCGAGTTCGAGGCGGCGCACCATGCCGCCGGAGTAGGTGCCGGCCAAGCGTTCGGCGACGGCGGTGAGCCCGACCGCGCCCAGCGCCGTGCGCACCGCGGAGCGCCGCTGCGCGCGCGGAACGTCGAAGAGGCGGGCGAACAGCGCGACGTTCTCCCACCCGGTCAGCGACCCGTCGGCCGAAAGCTGTTGCGGCACATAGCCGATCAGCCGACGCACCGCCAGTTTGCGGCGTGCCGCGTCGACCCCGAAGATCTCGACCGCCCCCGCCGCGGTGGGCAGCAGCGTGGTGATCGCCCGGATCGTGGTGGTCTTGCCCGCGCCGTTGGGGCCCAGCAGCCCGAACACCTCGCCGGCCCGGACGTCCAGGTCAATCCCGTCGACCGCGACCTGCTCGCCGAACGACTGCCGCAGGCCCCGGCACCGCACCGCCACCTCGGTCATCGGCGCCACCTCCTTCCAGCGCGAGGACCAATGCGCGCAACCCGCGCAGGGCATCGGCGACCGCCTTCTGATCAGCCGCGGACAGCTCGGCGAGGGCGTCGCCGACCAGGCGGGTCCGCGCCTGCCGCCAGGCGGCGACCCGGTGCGTGGCGGCATCGGTCAGGTGCAGCCGGACCGCGCGGCGATCGGCCGGATCGGTCTCGCGGCGAAGCAGGCCGACCCGGGTGAGCTGGTTGACCAGGGTGCTCGCGGAGTTCGCCGCCATGCGCAGCCGGAGCGCGGCACCCGCCACGCCGACGCCCGGCTGCTGCTCGACGACCTGCAGCAGTTCGACCTGCGCGCCCCGCAGGTCCGGCATCGGCAATTCGGCGCGAAGGCTGCGCCGCACGACCCGCCGCAGGGTCGAGATCACGGTCGTCAGCTCGTCGGCGACGGCCCACGAGTCCACATCGCCCACCCGACAAAGCTACCTCTCATTGCGAGGTATCGGCGGATCACGGCGAGACGCGAGGTGCGGGAGCGAATCCCCGTGCCGCAGGGGAATTCCCGGCGGTCGTCACGACGCGGCATCACGCCCAGGTCGGCGGGAGCGGGCCAAGGTCAGTCCACCTAGGACCGTGCCGAGCACACCGACCAGCACTGCCACGATCGCCCCGGCCAGCCCGTTGCCGGTGCCGAGACCACCAGCGGAGTTGGCCGCGTGCAGCCCGCCGACGATCGCGCTGATCGGGCCCAGCACCAGGGCTGCGACGGCCCAGGTTCGCCGGTTGCCTGCGCGCTTCAGGGCCAGCCCGCCGAGGACCGCGCTGACCAGGCCGATCACGGCGGCAGTGGTGGGCACGGCTCGCCCCGCGCCGAGGTCGTAACCGCCGATAGCGGCGGCGACCTGCGTGGCGGGCAGGAGGAGGACGGACATCGAGGATCCCTTCGGTCGGCCGCCGGCAGCACGTGCACCGGCCGCACTCGGTCGACGACACCGGTGGAGGCTTTCGTCGATTGGCTGCGAACGATCGTTGCGCCTCGCGGTCCGGATGTCCTCCGTTGGCAGGCGGCGACGGATACGGAGTTCGGCGTAGGTGGCCCGCTCGGGACCGCGCTCCTCGACGTAGTCGGCCGCGCAGCCGTGCGGAGTGGTTTCCCGGCCGGGAACCCTATGATCGCGACATGCCGGACCGCGTCGCGTTATTCCGCCTGCCCACCTGGGCGCAGGACTTGTTGCTGGCGCTGTTCATCACCGCGATGCAGGTCCAGGGCACCGCATCCCGCGCCGCCCGCGATCCCGAATCGGTGCTGCGCCCCCTCACCGACCTCGGGCACCTGGGATACGTCCTGCTGATCGCCGGTGGCGTGGTCGTGGCCGTGCGTCGCCGTTGGCCCGTCGCGGTGTTCGGCGCGACCGCACTCGCCAGCGCGGCCTACTACGCCCTCGATTTCCCGGACGGGCCCGGATGGCTCGGACTCTTCGTCGCCACCTACACGCTCGCCGCCCTCGGCGACGGACGCCGCTCGCTGGTGATTACCGGCGCCGGCATCGCGGTCCTGGCCGCGTGCTGGCTGATCGCTGCCGCCGACATCGAACCACCGGCGGCCATCGGCTGGGTGTTCTTCCGCATCGGTGCGTCGGTCATGAGTGCAGCGCTCGGCGAGAGCGTCCGCTCGCGGAGGTTCATCGCGGCCGAGGCGCTGGCGCGCGCCGAGCTGGCAGAGCGAACTCGCGAGGAGGAAGCGCGGGCCCGTGTCGACGAGGAACGGCTCAGGATCGCGCGGGAGGTCCACGACACGGTCGCGCACGCCATCGCCATCATCAACGTCCAGTCCGGAGTCACCGCGCACGTGCTCGACAAACGGCCGGAGCGAGCACGCGAGACCCTGGAGGCCATCGAGCGGACCAGCGCCCGGGCGCTGCAGGAGATGCGGACCATCCTCGGGGTCCTCCGCGACGACGGCGACGGCCGCGTCCCGCACGCCGGCCTCGGGCAGATCGATGAGCTCGCCGCCAAGGCGCGGGAAGCCGGGCTCGAAGTGGAACTCGCGGTGAGTTCGCCGCCGGAGGTCCCCAGCGCGGTGGGCAGCGCCGTGTACCGGATCGTGCAGGAATCGATCACCAACGTGATCCGCCACGTCGGCCCGACCCGGGTCGCGATCGCGCTGGACCACGACGCCGACACCTTGGAGGTCCGCGTGGCGGACGAGGGCGGACGAGAACGAGCAGGCATCGCCGCACCGCATCCGGGCGGGAACGACGGCCGGGACGAGCCCGGTCGCGGGATCGTCGGGATGCGCGAGCGCTGCCGGCTGCTGGGCGGCGAACTCGAAGCCGGCCCGCTCCCGGGCGGTGGCTTCGCGGTCACCGCGAGACTGCCGTTGGCCCCGACCGCGGTGGTGGGCGCATGAACACCGCGACAGCCGCGTCGAAACGCGATGCGCCCATCAAGGTGCTGCTCGCCGACGACGAGCAGCTGGTGCGCTCCGGTTTCAGGCTCTTGCTCGACCTAGAGGACGACATCACGGTGGTCGGGGAAGCCACCACCGGCGCCGAAGCCGTGGAGCTGGCCCGCACCGCGCGCCCGGACGTCGTGCTCATGGACATCCGCATGCCGGGGATGGACGGCATCCAGGCCACCAGGCACATCGCCACCGCGAACGGGCTGCAGCACGTCCGCGTCCTCATCCTGACCACCTACGACACCGATGACCACGTCTTCGAAGGCCTGCAGGCCGGCGCCAGCGGGTTCCTGCTCAAGGACGCCGGCCCGGCCGAGCTCCTGCACGGCGTCCGAGTGGTCGCCGCCGGCGAATCCCTGCTCGCGCCGCGCATCACGCGCCGCCTCATCGCCCACTTCACCGCGCGGCGGACCGCCGGCGCCGCCGCCGAACGCCGGCTTTCGGTCCTCACCGAACGGGAACGCGAGGTCCTGGCGCTCGTGGGCCGGGGCATGAGCAATGACGAGATCGGCGCGGAGCTCTTCGTCAGCCCGGCCACCGCCCGCACCCACGTCAGCCGCGCCATGGCGAAGCTCGGGGCCCGCGACCGCGCACAACTGGTCGTCGTCGCCTACCAGACCGGACTCGTCACCCCGTAGCGATCGCGACGCGGCGACTGCGGGCACCGCGCGAGGCACGGGCCGCTAATCCGGTCGTGGGTCTTCCGGGCGGCCGCAGCGGCCCGGAAGACCCACGGCACTCGGTTCAGCTCGCGGTCAGGCCCCACTGCTGCGCCGGGTTCTCCGGGTCGCAGGGGAACAGCCGCACGTCCGACCCGCTCAGGTGGCCCAGGCAGGTGTTGGTGTCCATGTGGTGCAGCAGGCTGCCTTCGTCGGCGGCCTCAGCCCGCCACTGCTGGGTCGGGTCGTAGGAGTCACACGGCATCAGGCGCACCTGCGGGCCGCCCGCGTGCCCCATACAGCTGTTCGTGCGGTTGATCCGGATCAGCTCCGAGTGGCCGAGGTACTCCCGCGACCAGTTCTGCTTGGGATCGCTCGGGTTGCAGTCGGTCAACGTGATCGCGTAGCCGTCCGGGCTCTGCAGGCACGTGCCCGCCGCCACGTTGCTGAACGACGCCTCCAGGGGAGCGGGCGCGGCTGCCGCGACCGGCAGTGCGGCCGATCCGCTCAGGCACAGTGCGCCCAAGGCCGCCAGGGTCCAGTGGCTCGCTTTCCGCAATGAACTCACCTCAATCGCGAAGTAGATTCACATCGCACGCGCTCTTCGGGCACGTGCGTCACCGAGTTCACTGCGATCTCGCCGAAAATCCCGCAATTCACCCCACTGTGGGCGAGCGGTGGCCCGCGGGCCGGGAACCGGGTACGACGCCGGGTCCCGGCCGTCGCGGTCAGCCGAGGGCGTCGAGGACCTTGCTGACGATGGCGCCGGTAGCGAGGCCGTAGCGCTCGTGCAGCGTCGGCAGGGCACCGGCGTCCAGGAAGGCGTCGGGCAGCGCGATCGGCACGATCCGCTTGCCGAGCCCGCGGCTGACCACGGCCGAGGCGACGGTCTCGAAAAGCCCGCCCACCACGGTGTGGTTCTCCAGCGTCACCACCAGCCGGTCGGAGTCCACTTCGGACAGAACGGTGTCGGCGTCGAACGGCTTGATGGTCGGCGCGTGCACCACGGCGACGTCGACCCGGTGCTTCGCGAGCTCCTCCGCGGCCTGCAGCGCCCGCATCGTTATCAGTCCACTTGAGACGAACACGACGTCCGAACCGCCGCGCAGCACCGCTGCCTCGCCGAGGCGGAACGAGTAGTCGTACTCGTCCAGCACGGTCGGCACCTTGCCGCGCAGCAGCCGCAGGTACGTCGGTCCTTCGGCGGCGGCCAGCTGCGGCACCGCCTGCTCGATGTCCACCGCGTCGCACGGGTCGACGATGGTGAGGTTCGGCATGCCGCGGAAGATCGCCACGTCCTCGGTCGCCTGGTGGCTGGGCCCGTAGCCGGTCGTCAGGCCCGGGAGCCCGCCGACGACGTTGACGTTGAGGTTCGGCTCGGCGATGTCCAGGCAGAGGAAGTCGTAGGCGCGCCGGGCGGCGAAGACGCTGTAGGTCGAAGCGAACGGCACGAGCCCCACCTCGGCCATCCCGGCGGCCGCGCCGAGGAGCAGCTGCTCGGCCATGCCCATCTGGAAGAACCGGTCGGGGTGGGCCGCGGCGAACACGTGCATGTCGGTGTACTTGCCGAGATCGGCGGTCAGCCCGACGATCCGGTCGTCCGCCTCGGCGAGCGCGGCCAGCGCGTGGCCGAACGGGGCGCTGGTGGTCCGCTGCCCGGGGTCGGCGAAGGAGGCGATCATCGCGGAGGTGGTCAGCCGCTTCGGGGTCGTGGCGGTCATCGTGTCTGCGCTCCCGGGTGGTTCTCGGTCAGCTGCTCGCGGCACAGCTGCCATTCGTGCTCCTCGATCCGCATGAAGTGCGCCTTCTCCCTGGACTCCAGCAGCGGGACGCCGCGCCCGATCCTGGTGTCGCAGAGGATCACCGCCGGCTCGCCGACGGGCGCCGATCGCTGCGCGGCGGTGTCGAGCGCGCGCAGCAGCGCCGGCACGTCGTTGCCGTCGACGCGCTGGGTGAACCAGCCCGCCGCGGCCCACTTCTCCTCGGCGGGCTCGATGCCCAGCACGCCCTTCGTGGGCCCGTCCGCCTGCAGCGCGTTCATGTCCACGACGGCCAGGATCCGGCCGAGCCGGTGGTGGGCCGCGCCCATCGCGGCCTCCCAGGTGGAGCCCTCGTCCAGCTCGCCGTCGGACAGGAAGTTGACGATGCGGGGCTGCTCGCCCCGCAGCCGGGTGCCGAGCGCCATGCCGACCGCGACGGGGAGGCCGTGCCCGAGCGAACCGCCGGAGATCTCCATGCCGGGCGTGTGGGAGGCCATGCCCGACATGGGCAGCCGGGAGCCGTCGGCGCCGTAGGTCTCCAGCTCGTCGACCGGGATGGTGCCGGCCTCCGCGAGCGCGGCGTACAGGGCGATGGCGTAGTGGCCGGTGGACAGCAGGAACCGGTCCCGCTCCGGCCAGTGCGGGTCGTCGGCGCGGAAGCGCAGCTGGTCGACGTAGAGCGCGGCGAGGACGTCGGCGACGCCCAGCGCCTGCCCGACGTACCCCTGGCCCTGCACCTCTCCCATGTCCAGCACGTGGTGCCGCATGCGGAAGGCCGCCGCACGCACCCGCTCGGCGCGCGCCGTCAGGTCGCTGCCGGTGGCGATCGTCATCGTGTTCCTCTCAAGCGGTGGGAAACAAGGCTTCTCAGTGCGCGGCGGCGGGCCGGGGGTCGTCGTTCTCCGCGCTGCGGCGGAGCGCTTCCTGCCGCAGCCGCTTGCCGAAGGTCTCCCGGGTCAGCAGGGCGGCGACCAGGCCGAGCACCGAGTAGGCCAGGAACAGCAGCGCGGGACCCATCCAGCCGAGCGCGAGGAACAGCAGGGTGGTGACGAACGGCGTGAAACCGGAGATCATCGCCGAGATCTGGTAGGCCAGCGAGGCGCCCGAGGAGCGGGTCTTCGCCTGGAACAGCTCCGGGAACCAGGCGCCCTGCGAGCCGGCCAGCGCGTTCTGGCAGACGCCGTAGGAGATGACCACGGTGGCGATGATCGCCAGCACCGAGCCCGTGTTGACCAGCAGGAACATCGGGATCGCCCAGGCCGCGCCGAAGAGGCAGACCCAGACGTACACCGGACGCCGCCCGATCAGGTCGGTCAGCCAGCCCCAGCCGATCGTGGCGAAGATGCCGATCGCCGAGGCGATGCACAGCGACAGGATCGTCTCGCCGCTGGTGGCCAGCTTCTCCGACTTCAGGTAGGAGATCATGTACGTGATGGCCACGGCGTAGCCCGCGGTCTCGGCGATGCGCAGGCCGATGCCGCGCAGCAGGTTCCGCCAGTCGTCCTTGATCACCTCGACGATCGGCGACTTGACGATCTCGCCGCTGTCCCGGACGTCCTCGAACACCGGCGATTCGGGCACCTTCGACCGCACGATCAGCCCGATGATCACCAGCAGCAGGCTGGCCAGGAACGGCACGCGCCAGGCCCAGTCGCCGGGCAGCGCGACCGAGCCGAGGAAGACGAGGTTGGCCAGCAGCAGCCCGATCGGGAAGCCGGCCTGCACGATGCCGGTGAACCTGCCCTTGCGCAGCCACGGGGCGTGCTCGTAGGTCATGAGGATCGCCCCGCCCCATTCGGCGCCGTAGGCGATGCCCTGGATGATCCGGACGGTGACCAGCAGCGCCGGGGCGAGCATGCCGGCCTGCGCGTAGGTGGGCAGCAGGCCGATGGCGAACGTGGCCAGGCCCATCACGATCAGCGAGGCGACCAGCACGGGCTTGCGGCCGATCCGGTCGCCGAGATGGCCGCCGATGACGCCGCCGAGCGGCCGGGCGATGAACCCGACGCCGAGCGTGGCGAAGGCCGACAGGGTCCCGACGATCGGTGAGGCGTTCGGGAAGAACGCGGTGCCGAAGTAGAGGGCCGCGGCGGTGCCGAAACCGATGAAGTCGTAGCTCTCGATCACGGCGCCCGCGGTCGATCCCCACGCCACCCGGCGCACGTCCGGTGTGCCGTGCACCGGCCCGCTAATTCGCAGCGGTTCCGCGCTCATCACTCACCTCTTCATTGGGGTAGTTCGACGTTGTCGACACCGGCTCAGCAGTGTCAACACTGCGGGAGATATTCAGCTCTGCTCGCTGGTTTGTCAACAGTGATCTGTCGAGTAAAACTGCTGTCACGAGCGGTGATGCCTGTACTTGGCAGGATGCTCTTGTGTGTTGACAGTGCGCTGTTAACATCTCCGCATTCGCTGCTTGAGGAGGAACCTTGTCGGACCGCTGGCCCGGGTGCTCGACCATCGGCTTCCGCCACCTCGGATTGTCCGAGGCGCTCGGCGTGATCGCGGGGTGCGGCTTCGCGGAGATCGATCTGGGCGCGCTGCCCGGCGTGTGCGACCACGTGCCCTACGAGCTGACCGAGGCCGCCGTGGCCGAGGTGGTGTCGACAGTGCGGGCCGGCGGCCTCGCCGTCCGGTCGGTCAACGGCGACATCGGTGACCTCAACCTCGTGCTCGACGCGAACGCCGCCCGGGAGCGGGAGACGCACCTGCGCCGCCTGCTCGATCTGACCGCGGGCTGCGGCGCGGATGCCCTGGTGCTGCCGTGCGGCGCCCAGTCGCACGAGCCGGTGACCGGCCTGGACGAAGATCTGGGTCGCGTCGCGGGCGGGCTCGCGCGGGCCGCCGGGCTCGCGAGCGCCCACGGCGTGGCGATCTGGGTCGAGGCGCCGCACTTCTTCCGCCTGTGCGCCGACGTCGACCTGGCCGCGAAGCTGATCGAGCGGCTGGATCCGGCGGTGGGCGTCGTGCTCGACACCAGCCACATCGTGGCCTCCGGCGGCGACCCGGCCGCCTTCGCGCTGCGGTTCGGGAAGCGGATCGCCCACGTGCACCTCAGGGACGCCGTCCCCGGCGGGATCAACCACAGCATCGGCAACGGCGTGGTCGATTTCCCCGCCGCGTTCGAGGCGCTGCGCTCGGCCGGCTACCGCGGATCGTTCGCGCTCGAACTCGAAACCCGCGATGTCACCGACGACGAACGGCCCGCCGCGGCGGTGCGCGCCGCCGAGTACATCGCGACCCTGCTCTGAATCGTCGACCGAAGGAGGACCAGCAGTGACCAGCATCCAGCGCACGGCGGTGGTGACGGGCGCGGCCGCGCCGCGAGGCATCGGGAAGGCCGCGGCACTGCGGTACGCCCGCGAGGGGTGGGCCGTCGTCGTGCTCGACCTCGACGAGCCGGCCGCGAAGGCCGCCGCCGAGGACATCGCCGCGCAGACCGGCGCGACGGTGTTCGCGCACGGCGTCGACGTCGCCGACGAGCCGTCGGTGCAGGCCGCCTACGACGCGGTGCGGGCCGAGGTGACCGCGGGCCGGCTGCCCGCTGTCGGCGCGCTGGCCAACATCGCGGGCATCACCTCGCCGGTGCCGTTCCTGGAGACCACGCTCGACCTGTGGAACAAGGTGCTGGCGGTCAACGCGACCGGCACCTACCTGGTCACCAAGGCGTTCCTGCCGGATCTGATCGAGGCGGGCTGGGGGCGCATCGTCACCATGTCGTCGGTGTCGGCCCAGCAGGGCGGGGGAGTGTTCGGCAAGACCCCGTACTGCGCCGCGAAGGCCGCCATCCTCGGGTTCACCAAGTCGCTGGCCAAGGAGCTCGGCGCGGCCGGGATCACCGTCAACGCCGTCGCGCCGGGCGCGGTGGACACCGACATCCGCGCGGGCGCGACCACCCCGGAGCTGGAGGACGCCATCACGGACGGCATCCCGATCGGCCGTCAGGCCACAGTGGACGACGTGGCCGCGGTGATCACCTGGCTGTCCACCGACGACGCCGGCTACCTGCAGGGCACCACGATCGACATCAACGGCGGGTCGTTCCTCCACTGAGGACGGATGGGTGACATGACGTATCTGTGGGACGATCCGGCCACGTTCGCCGACGACGCGCTGGCCGGGTTCTGCGATCTGCACGCCGACCTGGTGCGGCAGGTGCCGGGCGGCGCGGTGCGGCGGGCCCGCCCGCGGCGCCCGAAGGTCGCGGTGCTGCCCGGCGGCGGCTCCGGCTACCCGGCCTTCTACGGGATCATCGGCCCCGGCCTGGCGGACGGCGCGGTCAGCGGCAACCTGTTCACGTCGCCGTCCGCGCAGGACACCTACTCGGTGGCGATGGCCGCGCAGTCCGGTGCCGGGGTGGTGTTCAGCTACGGCAACTACGCCGGCGACGTGATGAACTTCGGCCTCGCCACCGACCGGCTGCGGGCCGAGGGGATCGCCGTCGACAACGTGGTGGTCACCGACGACATCGCCAGCGCCCCGGCGGCGGAGGCCCAGCGGCGACGCGGCATCGCGGGCGACTTCACGGTCTTCAAGATCATGGGCGCGGCCGCCGACGAGGGCATGGACCTCGCCGGGGTCGTGCGGGTGGGCCGGAAGGCCAACGAGCGCACGCGCACCATCGGCACCGCGTTCGCCGGGTGCACCTTCCCCGGTGCGCCCGAGCCGCTGTTCAGCGTGCCGGACGGGCAGATGGGCCTGGGGCTGGGCATCCACGGCGAGCCCGGCCTGCGGGACGTTGCCCTGCCCTCGGCCGGGGAACTCGCGGCCGACTTCGTCGGCAGGCTCCTGGCCGAGAAGCCCGCGGACGCGGGGGAGCGGGTGGCGGTGCTGCTCAACGGGCTCGGCGCGGTCAAGCAGGAGGAACTGCTCGTGCTGTGGCGGCCGGTGGCCGCGCTGCTGCGCGAGTCGGGGCACGTCCCGGTGCTGCCCGAGGTGGGCGAGCTCGTGACGAGCCTCGACATGGCGGGGGTGTCGCTCACCGTCACGTGGCTGGACGACGAACTCGAACGCCTGTGGGCGGCACCGGCGTGGACACCGGCGTTCCGGCGCGGCCGGACGGCCGACGAGCCGGAGGCGGCGGTCCAGCCCGAGGCGAGCGAGCCGGAAACGACTGCGCCGGTGTACTCGCCCGCCTCGGCCGAGTCCCGCGTGCTCGCGGGACACGTGCTCGCGGCGCTGCGCCAGGTGGCTTCGGCGCTGGGGGAAGCGGAAAACGAGTTGGGTGCCATCGACGCCGTGGCGGGCGATGGCGACCACGGTCGCGGCATGGTCCGCGGCATCGGCGCCGCCCTGGCAGCGGCCGAGGAAGCCCAGCGGGCCGGGGCGGGAGCGGGAGACTGCCTCGCCGCCGCCGGGGACGGCTGGGCGGCGCGCGCGGGCGGTACGTCCGGCGTCCTGTGGGGCGCCGGGCTGCGGGCCGCCGGCGAAGCCATCGGCGACCGCGGCGGCAGCGCGGAAGTCGCGGCCGAGGCGGTGGAAGCCCTGACCACCCGCATCACGACGCTCGGCGGCGCGGCGGTCGGGGACAAGACGCTGGTGGACGCACTGGAACCGTTCCGGGCCGAACTGCTGTCCGCCGTCGCTGCCGGTGCTCCGGCGGCCGCCGCGTGGTCGCGCGCAGCCGAGGCCGCCGACAAGGCGGCCCGGAACACCTCGGAACTGGTGCCGCGCAAGGGACGGGCCCGGCCGCTGGCCGAGCGCAGCATCGGCACGCCCGATCCCGGCGCGGTGTCCACTGCCCTGATCGCCCGGACGATCGCCGACCACCTGACGGGAGAACTCCGATGACCTACCGGATCGCGATCGGCTGCGACGACGCCGGACTGGACCACAAGGAACGCCTCGCCGCCGACCTGCGCGCCGATCCCCGGGTGAGCGAGGTGATCGACCTCGGCGTGCACCGCGACGCCGACGACGTGCACCGCCCGTACCCGGAGATCGGGCTGGCCGCGGGCGAGGCCGTGCGCGCGGGCACCGCCGACCGGGCCGTGCTCGTCTGCGGCACCGGCATCGGGATGGCGCTGTCGGCCAACAAGGTGCCCGGCGTGCGGGCCACCACCGCCCACGACTCGTACTCGGTGGAGCGGTCCGTGCTGTCCAACAACTGCCAGGTGCTGGCACTCGGGCAGCGGGTGGTGGGGCTCGAACTGGCCCGCAGGCTGGTGCGCGAATGGCTCGGTTACGAGTTCGACCACCGATCGCCCAGCGCGGCGAAGGTAGAGTTGATTGCCGAGTACGAACGGTGCTGAGCGCCGTCGGTGGCGCGGAACCGAGGAGGCTGCGAGTGGTGAGCCGTCAGGCGCAGGCAGGCCGGAACCTCCGGCAGATGGCCGTCGACGCCCTGCGGAAGGCGATCACCACCGGCACGTTCCCGCCGGGCACCCACCTCGGCGAGGTGCAGGTGTCCGACCAGCTCGGCATCAGCCGCGGCACGCTGCGCGAGGCGCTGCGCGAACTGCAGCAGGAGGGCCTGGTCTCCTACGGCGATCGCGGCCGGGTCGCGGTCCGGCAGATCGACGAGAAGGACATCATCAACACCTTCACCGTTCGGGCCGCGCTGGAAGCGGTGGCCGGTGAGACGCTGGCCTCCAGCTACTACCGGGAACAGCACTGCCAGAGCCTGCGCGCCGCCGTCGACGACATGGCGGCGGCCGCGCAGGTCTCGCTGGAGGCGCAGATCGAGGCGGACCTGGCCTTCCACGAGCTGCTGTGCGAGCTCACCGGGAACGACGCGCTGCTGCGGTCGTGGAAGCTGCTGGAAGGCTCGATCCGCATGTGCATCATGTACCGCGGCCTGGAGCGAGCGCTGAGCAACATGAGCGCCGACCGCCACCTGGAGATCGTCACGGCGATCGAATCGGGCGACCCGGTCAAGACGCAAACGGTGATCCAGGACCACATGGTGGCAACGGCGCAGGCACTGCTGTTCGGAACCGTCCGCAGCCGCCGGCCGATCAACATCCTGGGCGATGCCCCGCCCGCGGAGCAGGGAGAACGGCCCGAGAAGCCCGCCTGACGACCGGCCGGGCCGGTCCCTTGTGGACGAGCACCGCTCGGCGGGCTGCCGACGCGCACCACCAGCGCAGGTATTGCGGGCCGGTGTGCGGGGTACCAGGGGTGTGATGGGCGCGTCGAGGGGGCGGCGCGATCGGAGCTCACCTGTTCGTCCCTCCCCGGTGCCCGTTGCCGCGTGGAGGTGGTCGATGGCAGCGCCGTCCTCGAAGTCCCGGGTCACCCGGCGCGTTTACGCGCTGGGGTCGCTGGCGGCGATCCTCTTCGGCTACGACAACGGGATCATCTCGGCCGCCATCCTGTTCATCCCGCACGAACTGCCGCTCACCCCGCTGCTCAAGGGAGCCGTCGTCAGCTCGACCGTCGTCGGGGCGATGGTGGGGGCCTTGGGCAGCGGGCCGGCGGCCGACCGGCTCGGGCGGCAGCGCGTCCTGCTCGCCGCCGGGGTCGTGTTCGCCATCGGCGCGCTCGGCGCCGGGGTGGCGCCGACGGTCGCTGTGCTGGTGCTGTTCCGGTTCGTCATCGGGCTCGGCATCGGCATCGCCTCGGTGGTGGTCCCGCTCTACCTGGCGGAGATGGCGCCCGCCGGGGAGCGCGGCGTGGTGACTTCGCTGAACCAGTACATGATCATCGTGGGCACGGCGCTGGCCGCCGCCACCGGTTACGGGCTGGCGTTCGTCGCCTCGTGGCGGTGGATGATCCTCATCGGCGTGTTCCCCGCCGTGGTGCTGGTCCTGGGGTTGCTGGCCGCGCCGGACACGCCCCGGTCGCTGGTCCGGCGGGGACGCCCGGAGCAGGGACGCGCGCTGCTGGCCGGCTTGCGCGGCGACCCGGCCGCCGCCGACCGGGAGCTCGCCGAGATCACCGAGCTCGAACGCCAGCAGCGGGACGCCCGGCTCGGCGCCCGGATGTCCGCGCCCTGGGTGCGGCGGTTGCTGCTGCTGGGCGCGATGCTCGCCGTGTTCCAGCAGATCACCGGCATCAACACGATTGTCTACTACGCGCCCGGCGTGCTCACCACCTTCGGGGTCTCCGAGGTCACGGCGCTGCTGTTCACCTTCCTCAACGGGCTGCTGAACATCCTGACGATCGCGGTCGTCGTGCGGGCCGGGGTGGTGGACCGCTGGGGCCGCAAACCCGTCCTGCTCGCCGGGCTGGTGGGCATGTCGGCGAGCCTGTTCGCGGTCGGCGCGGCGGCGCTGGTGCTGCCCGCCGAATCCCCGGCGCTGTTCGGGATCGCCGTCGCCGCCTTCGTCGTGTTCACCAACACCTTCTCGGCCACCTGGGGGCCGGTGCTGTGGGTGGTGCTGGCGGAGATCTTCCCGCTGGCGATCCGCGGCGCGGCGATGGCCGTCGCCACGCTGTTCAACTGGCTCACCGACTTCTTCGTCTCGCTGACCTTCCCCACGTTCACCGCCCTGGTGGGCGCCGGGGTCGTGTTCATCGCCTACGCCGCCGCGGGCGTGATCGTCTTCCCGATCGTCTGGTGGTGCGTGCCGGAGACCAAGCAGCGGAGCCTGGAATCGCTGGAGCGGGATTTCCGGAAGGGCACCCGCTTCCGGCCGGAGGGATGACGTGGACCGGCGCGAGTTCGTCAAGCTCTCGCTCGCGGGCGCGGGCGCGGTGCTCTTCGGCGGCGTGCCGCGCGCGGGCGAGGCGCAAGGCCTGACCGTCGCCGATCCGGCCAGCACGTTCTTCGCAACCGCGTTCGCCGAGTACGCAGCCACCGCGCCCACCGCCAGCAACGGTGACCTGTGGCCGACCTGCTGGGCGGACGACGACTACGTCTACACGGCCAACGGCGACGGCAAGGGCTTCGGTGACGAGCCGATGGCGGCCATCGTGGTGAACCGGATCGCCGGTACGCCCGAGACCGGCCTGCACGGCGAACGGCTGGCCGCCGGCGACGCGGTCGCCAAAGCCCACGCCGATCCCAAGCTGTACAACGCGAAACCCACCGGCATGGTCGCCGTCGACGGCAACGGCGACGGCCGGGACGAGCTGTACCTGGCGGTGCAGGACCTGCGCTTCGCGCCCGCGGCCACGGCGTTCGACGACGCCGTGAACGCCACCGTCGTCAAGTCGGAGGACTACGGGCGCACCTGGCAGAAGCCCTCCGCGCCGATGTTCACCGACCACGTCTTCACCACCGTGATGTTCCTCGACTTCGGCCGCAGCCAGGAGCACGCCCGGTCGCTCGGCCCGGAGAACGCCGGGTACGTGTACGCCTACGGCCTGGACGGCAACTGGCGCGACTCCTACAGCAACGAGGTGACTTCGCCGACGAGCCTCTACCTGGCCCGGGTCCCCCGGAACTCGATCCAGCAGCGGGACACCTGGCGGTTCTACGCCGGGGCCGGGAGCGACGGCGGTCCACAGTGGAGCGCGGGCATCGGCGAGAAGGCGCCGGTGCTCACCGACGATCGGCGGCTCTACACCGGCCTGTACGGCGAAGGCCGTCGCGATCTGACCGTGATCTCGCAGGGCGGCGTCCTCTACAACGCCCCGCTGCGCCGGTTCATCTACACCTCGTGGACCGAGTACACCTTCGAGTTCTACGAGGCCCCGGCGCCGTGGGGGCCCTGGCAGCTGTTCATGTCGAAGGACTTCGGCGCCCAGCCCTGGTTCGGCCGCCCCGGCCGCGTCCGGCTGCTCCCCGTGCCGGGCGGCCACGACGTGCCGACACCGGAGACCGGCGAACCGAAGCCGCCCTGCGCCGGGCCGAAGAACGGCGGCTACGCGCCCACCATCCCGGCCAAGTTCGTCTCGGCCGACGGGACGTGGATGTGGTTGCAGTCCAACTGGTTCCTGAACGTGGCGTGCGGGCTGCCCAACTACGAGTTCTCGCTGCGCCGCTTCCACGTTTCCCCGCGCAGGCCCGGCGATCCGGGGCAGAACCCGCCCGACCCGGCGGACAACCTCGCCGCTCCTGGGAGAAGCCCGTTCCCCATCGAGAAGTCGGCCCACTACGGCCACGGCGACTACCTCAACAACGGCGTCCGGGAGGAGAGCGAGGACAGCTTCGACGGCGCCCGCAAGCAGGCCGATTTCTGGGGGTACGTCTGGCAGGACGAGTACTGGATCGACCGCGTCGTCTACACGACCGGCAGCATGTTCTCGGATGGCGGCTGGTTCGCCCGCGACCTGACCGTGCAGGTCCGCCAGGGCGCGAACTGGGTGGGCGTCAGGGGCCTGACGACCGCTCCCGCGTACCCGTACGACAGCACCGCGGGCCCGAACAAGACCTACGTGCTCGCGTTCGACCCGATCACCGGGGACGGCGTCCGGATCATCGGAGTCCCCGGCGGCACGGCGACGTTCACGTCGATCGCCGAGCTGGAGGTGTACTTCGACGGCCGGTGACCAGTGCTGCGGGGCGAACTGGGCGAGCGGGCCCCGACCAGCTGGACGGTGCCGTGCTCGTCGAGGACCCGCGTCGCTTCGCCGCCGGGGTGGACGAGCGCGCGGAACTGCTCGTGGAGACCAGGACACCGGATGTGAGTACGCTTCGTGAAGACGCACTTTTCGGGCGAAGGGGGAGCCTCGTGGGAACGGAGCAGGCCGGGCGGGCGCCCGCGGACGCCGATGCGGTGCGCGCCGACTCCCTCGCCCGCGAGATCTTCACGGGCGTGGCCAACAAGTGGTCGCTCCTGATCATCGAGGTCCTGCGGGACCGCACCCTCCGCTTCACCGAACTGCGGGCCGAAGTGGCGGGCATCAGCCACAAGATGCTCACCCAGACCCTGCGAAGGCTCGAACGCGACGGCGTGGTGCACCGCACGGTGCACCCCACCGTGCCGCCGCGCGTCGAGTACCGCCTCACCGATGCGGGCCGGTCGCTCCGCGACACGGTCAACGGCATGTGCGCGTGGAGCCGCGCGCGCCTCGACGAGATCGAGGCGTCCCGCCACCGCTTCGACGCGCAGCAGCACGCCTGATCCGCGCCCTGGGCGCCGTCACCTGATGAGGAGTTCGCGCAGGGCCTTGGTGACCTCCGCCGGGGCTTCTTCGGCCATGAAGTGGCCGCAGGAGACCGGGACGTGGCGGAGATCGGGCGCCCATTCGCGCCATAGGGCGGCGGCGTCGAAGCCGAGCACGGCGCCCCAGTCCTGCTGCAGGACGGTCACCGGCATCCGCAGCCGGTTCCCGGTCTTCCGGTCGGCCTCGTCGTGCTCGACGTCGACGTGGGCCGATGCGCGGTAGTCGGCGACGATCGAGGTGACCGCTTCGCGGGAGGCCGCCAGGTAGGCGGCGCGGATGTCGGCGGGGATGGCGCCGGGGTCCTGGGTCCAGATGTCGAGGAAGTGGCCGAAGAACGCGTCGGCGCTGGCGCCGATCATCTGTTCCGGCAGGCCGGGCGGCTGGGCCATCAGGTAGAGGTGGAAGCCCACCGCGGCCGAAGTGCCGTGCATGACGTCCCACATGTCCAGGGTCGGCAGCACGTCGAGCGAGGCGAGGTGGGTGATCGTCCCGGGGTGGTCGAGGCCGGCGCGGATGGCGACCAGGGCGCCGCGGTCGTGCCCGGCCAGGGCGAAGCGCTCGTGGCCGAAGGCGCGGGCGAGGGCGACGACGTCGGCGGCCATGGTGCGCTTGGAGTAGGCCTGGCCGTCGGTGTCGGCGGGCTTGTCGCTGTCGCCGTATCCGCGCAGGTCGGGGCAGATGACGGTGTGGTCGGCGGCGAGGTCGGCGGCGACGTGCCGCCACATCAGGTGGGTCTGCGGGAAGCCGTGCAGCAGCACGATCGGGCTGCCCGAGCCGCCCACGGCCGCGCTGAGCGTCACGCCGTCGGCGACGGTGACGCGCTGGTAGTCGAATCCGGTGATCGTCGGTGCCATGGTGGGCCTTCCTCGTTTCGCGTTGACCCGTCGAGCCTGCGCGCGGCCGATCAACAACCGGTCAACGGCGGCTCAGCGCCCGGGTTCGCGCGGCTCAGGGGCGTTTCGGAATGGCTTCGCCCGGCTCGTCCCAGAGGTGCCCGATGCCTGACAGGAGGTGTCGGTTTCGCGCGAAACCGCCGCCCTGCACTCCGGATGGCCACGCCCCACACCTGCCCGCGCACCGTGCTGGAACGCCCCCTTATACAGTGCGTGGCGTGTCTGTGCAGGTGAGCGCGTCGAGGGTGACCTTCGGTGTGCTCGGTCCGCTGGAAGCGGTCGGTGCGAGCGGCCCGGTCGACCTCAAGGGACCGCTGCACCGCGCCGTACTGGCCCGGCTGCTGATCGCCAGGGGCCGGGTCGTGCCCCTCGCCCGGCTCATCGACGACCTGTGGGACGACCCGCCGGAGAGCGCGGTCGGCACCATCCGGACCGTCGTGTCCAGCTTGCGCCGAGCCCTCGAACCGGACCGGCCGCCCCGGTCGCCCGCCCGGCTGCTGGTGACCGCGGCGCCGGGCTATGCGCTGCGCGCGGCATCCGGATCGGTGGACGCCCAGCGGTTCGAGGCGGCGGTGGGCGACTCCGCGTCCATGCTCTCCGCGGGGCGGGCCGATGCGGCGCGGTCCACTTTGGACGAGGCCTTGGCGCTGTGGCGGGGGCCCGCGTTCGCGGAATTCGACGACCGGGCCTGGGCGCGTCACGAGATCTCGCGGCTCGACGAGCTGCGGCTGCTGGCCGTGGAGCGGCGGGCGCAGGCGGCCTTGGCGCTGGGGCGGGCCGCCGAGGCGGTGCCCGATCTGGAAGGCCAGGTCGCCGAACACCCCTGGCGCGAGACGGCCTGGCAGCTGCTGGCGCTCGCGCTCTACCGCAGCGGGCGGCAAGGCGACGCCCTCGGCGTGCTCCGCGACGCGCGCAAGGTCCTGGCGACCGAGCTGGGCGTGGATCCCGGCCGGGACCTGCAACGGCTGGAGGCGGACATCCTCAGCCAGGCGCCGCACCTGTCCGCGGCGCCCGTCCCGGCCGAGGCGCCGGCCGGCGCCGACCAGCCGGTCGAGCCGCCGATCGTCGGCCGCAGGGCCGAGCTCGCGCAGCTCGCGGCCGCCGGCGCACGCGGCCGCCTGGGGCTGGCGCTGATCTCCGGTGAGGCCGGGGCGGGCAAGACCGCGCTCGCCGAAGCCCTGACCGACGAGCTGGCGGCCGCCGGCTGGATCACCGCCTGGGGGCGCAGCCCGGAGCAGGACGGCGCACCGGCCGGGTGGCCCTGGACGGAGATCACCACCGCCCTCGCGGCCGCGGGGCATCCGCCGCCCGTTCCGCCGGCAGCGGGCGAAGACCCCGCCGCGGCGCGGTTCCGGATGCACCAGGAGGCCGCCTCCTACCTGTCCGCCGTCGCCGAGCGCGCACCCGTGCTGCTGGTCTTCGACGACCTGCACCGGGCCGGTGAGGAAACCCTTTCCCTGCTGGCATTCCTGGCGGCGGCACCCGTCGACCGGCGGGTGCTGGTCGTGGGGACCTACCGCAGCACCGAGATCTCCGCAGCGCTCACCGACGCGCTCGGCCGCTTCGCCCCGGCCGAACCGACCCGGGTCTACCTGGGCGGTCTGCCGGAGTCCGAAGTGGACGAGCTCGCCCGCGCGGTCACCGGCCGGGAGCTGGATGCCGCGACCACCCGCGCGATCCACCGGCGCAGCGGCGGCAACCCGTTCTTCGTCCGGGAGCTCGCGCGGCTGTTCGAGGCGGAGGGGAGCAAGGCGCTCTCCGGGATTCCGGCGGGCGTGCGGGACGTCATCCGCCGTCGCCTGGCGGGGCTGCCGCAGCCGGCGCGCACGGTCCTGCGCCAGGCCGCGGTCGTCGGCCGCGACGTCGACCTCGATCTGCTCGTCCCGCTGGCCGGGGACGAGGACCTGGTGCTCGACGTGGTCGAATCGGCGCTGCTCATGGGATTCGTCGCCGAACCGGGCCCGAACCGGCTGCGGTTCACCCACGAGCTGATCCGCGACACGCTCTACGAGGAAGCCCCGCGCCTGCGCCGGGCCCGCTGGCACGCCGCCATCGCGGAGACGATCGAGCAGCTGCGGCCCGGCGAGGTGGAATCCCTGGCGCACCACTACTTCCACGCCGACGACCGCCGGACGGCGGGCCGGGCCGCCCGCTACGCCAAGGAGGCGGCCGAGGCGGCCGAGCGGCGGTTCGCCCCGCACGAGGCGGCGCGGCTGTGGCGGCAAGCGATCGCGGCCCACGACCGTTCCGGGAGCGGCGATGCGCGCGCCCGGCTCGAACTGATCACGGGCCTGGTGTGGGCCCTCGCCGTCGCGGGCGGGCTCGACGAGGCCCGGCGGCACCGCGCCGAAGCGATCGCCGCGGCCGACGAGCTCGGCGATCCCGAGCTGACGGCGCGGGTGATCGGCGCGTTCGACGTGCCAGCGATCTGGACCCGCAACGACGACGAAGACGTTGCGCGGCACGTCATCGAGGCCACCGAGCGCACCCTGGCGGCCCTGCCGGACGACCGGGCCGAAGCACGCAGCCGGCTGCTCAGCACGCTCGCGCTGGAACTGCGCGGCACGCGGGCGCGGCGCGGGCACGAGGCCGCCGTCGAGGCCGAGGCGATCGCCCGCGAGCTGGACGATCCGGCGCTGCTCGCGTTCGCCCTCAACGGCCGGTTCATGCAGTGCTTCCAGCGCACCGGGCTCGCCCCGCAGCGCGCCCGCATCGGCGCGGAGCTGGTCGAGCTGGCGGAACGCCACGGCCTGGTGACCTTCGAGGTGCTCGGCCGCCTGATCCTGATCCAGGCCCACTGCGCGCTGGCTGAGTTCGCCGCCGCCGACGCGCACGCGGCGGCCGCCGACCGGCTCGCCCAGCGCCACGAGATTCCCCTGGTGGGAGTGTTCACCGAGTGGTACGCCGCGCTGCGGCTGGCGGTTTCCGGCCAATCGGCGGCGGCGGAGGCCGCTTACCGCGCGGCCGCGATCCGGTTGCGGGGCACCGGGATGCGGGGCGTGGAGCAGGGAGCCCTCGCACTCGCCTTGCTGGGCCTGCGGCTGCCGGACATGTCCGAAGTGGACTGGAACGCGGACTGGGGTCCGTACGCGGATTGGGTTCGCCCGCTGGGCCTGCTCGCCGCCGGTCACCGCGAGCAGGCCCGGGAAGCGGGGCGGGCGCTGCCCGACTCGCCTCGCGATCTGCTCTGCGAGGCACGCCTGTGCCTGGAAGCCGTGCTGGCCATCGGCCTCGCGGACCGGCAGATGATGGCGCGGGTCTACGAGCTGCTCCAGCCCGCCGCGCGCGAGATCGCCGGTGCGGCCAGCGGTCTGCTCGTGCTCGGCCCCGTCGCGCAGTACCTGGGCGACCTGGCCGCCGCGATGGACCGGCGCGAAGCGGCCGGGAACCACTACCGGCAAGCGGCGGCCGTCGCGCGGCAAGCCGGGGCGCCGCGCTGGATCGCCGCCGCTCGCGCCCGCCTGACCTGAGCCGTCGTTTCCGCGTGGTGCGCGGGCACGTGTGGGACGTGGTCGCCTGGGGGCAGGGCGCCGGTTTCGCGCGAAATCGCCACCCTGCCCCACGTGGAATGGCGATTTCGCGCGCATCGCCGTCGGGCACCGGGTGCCTTCGGGATGAGCCGGGCGTGGCCACCCTGAAACGGCCGCTGAGTCAGGCCAGCGCGGCCGGTGGCGTGTCGGCGCGTCGCCCGGCCTGCACGGCCGCGCAAGCCTCGGCGATGCCGTCGATCCCCGCCGTCATCGCCGCAGCGTCCAGCGAGTAGGGCAGCCGCACGAAGCGCTCGAACGCGCCGCCGATCCCGAACCGCGGCCCGGCCGCCAGGCGCACGCCGAACTCCGGCGCCACGGCGGCCAGCGCCGAGCTCACCGGCTGGGGGAGCCGCGCCCACACCGACAAGCCGCCCGCGCACGGGCCGGTCGTCCAGTCGGGCAGGCGTGCGGCCAGCAGGTCCAGCAGCAGGCCGCGGCGCCGTCGGAGGTCGGCCAGCCGGTCCGGCAGGATCCGGTCGATCTCACCGAGCAGCTCGGCGCACGCGAGCTGTTCCACCACCGGCGTGCCGAGATCGATCCCGGACCGCGCCTGCCCGAGCCGCTGGACGAGGCCGGCATCGGCGCGGATCCACCCGACCCGCAGGCCGCCCCAGAACGTCTTGGCCGCCGAGCCGATCGAGATGACGCCGGTGTGGTGCGCGGCCAGCGGAACCGGCGGATCGACGTCGAGGGCGAGCTCCGCCATCGTCTCGTCCACCACCACCGGGCAGCCCGGCCGCAGCTCCGCCCGGTCCCGCTCGGGCAGGCAGAGGCCCGTCGGGTTGTGGAAGTCCGGCAGGAGGTAGGCCATCGCGGCGCCGCGGGTGGCCGCGGACAGGCTCTCGACGTCCCACCCGGTGTCGGTGACCGGGATCGGGACGACCCGGCAGCCGGTCGCGCGGAAGACCTGCAGCGCATGCGGATAGGTGGGGTGGTCGACGACGACCCGGTCGCGGGGCCGCAGCAGCGTGCGGGCGATCAGCCCGAGGGCGTGCTGGGCGCCGCTGGTGATCAGGACCTGCTCCGGGGTCGTCGCCAGCCCGCGGTCGGTGTACCGCCGGGCGATGGCGGTGCGCAGCTCGGGCAGCCCGAGTTGCGAATAGCCGTGGCGCGGCAGGTGGCGGGGGAGCTGGTCCAGCGCCCGGCGGTACGCCCGGTGCAGGGCCTCACCGGGAGCGGGCGGGGCCGCGTGGGAGAAGTCGATCAGGTCGCGGCCGGTGGTGTCCGGCTCCGGTCGGTCCCCGCCAGGCGGAACGCGGGTCCGGCTGCGCGAGCGGGCGCGAGCGCTGAGATATCCCTGGTCGCGCAGCGCGGCGTAGGCCGTGGACACCGTGGTGCGGCTGATCCCGAGCACCGCGGCCAGATCCCGCTCGCCCGGCATCGTGGTGGCCAGCGGCAGCCGGCCGTCGAGGATCAGCAGGCGGATCAGGTCGGAGAGCCGGCGATGCGCGGGCCCCGGGCCCGCGGACCAGTCGCCCAGCAGCCGGGCGAGCGCGTGGCTGCTCGTGTGCATGAGGCCAGAGTCTACGATCTGGCCCTTTCATCCGATGCCAGATGGCGAGCACGATCGTCGGAGTTGATCCCGAACCGACGTTGAGGACACCCGTGGCTTCGATCTCGCAACCGAAAAGCCGCCGCCATTCGGTGGCCCGGAGGATGACCGCCGCCGAGCAGCTCCGCGCCGAGAAGAAGGCGTGGCGGTTCCCGCAGCTGGTCGTGGGGCTGATCGGGTACGGCACGTCCCTCACGTTCCTGGTCCAGTCGTCGCTGGGGGCTTCGAGCTGGAGCGTTCTGGCGGAGGGCATCTCGCTGCGCTCGGGGATGACGTTCGGCTGGGCGACGAACCTGACGGCCGTCGCCGTGCTGCTCTGCTGGATCCCGCTCCGGGAACTGCCGGGGATCGGCACCTTCCTGAACGTCGTCCTGGTCGGAACGTCCGCGGACGTCGCGGCTTCCTTCGTGCCGATGCCCGCTTCGCTGCCGCAGCAGCTCGGCTACTTCGTCCTCGGGCTGCTGATGCTGACCTTCTTCGACGCCGTCTACCTGGGGGCCAGGTTCGGCTCGGGGCCGCGGGACGGGCTGATGACCGGCGCGGTGCGCATCACCGGCAGGCCGATCTGGATGGTCCGCACCGGGATCGAGGTGGTCGTCCTGGCCGCCGGCTGGATCCTGGGCGGCACGGTCGGCTTCGGCACGCTCCTGATCGCGTTCTGCATGGGCCCGATGGTGCAGAACTTCCTGCGCCTCACGACCGTTCGCCTCGCCGGCGACCGCGAGTGACCGCAGTGGGCGGACCCGAGGTCCGGGTCCGCCCACTGTGGACGTTCCTAATGCTGTGCGAGCGAGTCCGCCGGGGCGTCGATCCGGCGGAGCGAGCGCTCCTTCGTTTCCGGCAGCAGCAGGCCGCAGGCGATGCTCAGCGCGCCGTACACCCCGAGCATCACGCCGATGGCGCTGCTGCCGTACGCGGCGACCAGGCCCGCGGCGAGTACGGGCGGCACACCGCCGCCGATGATGGTCGCCACGTTGTAGCTCATGCCCGCCGCGGTGTAGCGGTGCCCGGTGGCGAACAGCTCCGCCAGGTAGGCGGCCGCCGGGCCGAGGACGATCCCGCCCCCGATCATCAGCAGGCACAGGCCGATCCCGACGAGCGCGGTGTTCGCGGTGTCGATGACCGGGAAGGCGATCAGCCCGCAGACGAAGGTGACCACGTTCCCGACGAGGACCACCCGGCGCCTGCCGAACCGGTCCGATACGGCCGCACCGGCCGCCGTGGCCGCGACGAGCACGATCCCGCCGACCACGCCGAGCGCGAGCATGGTCGGGCGCGGGATCGCCAGCACCGTGCTGCCGTAGGTGGTGAGGTAGACGGTGCCCATGTAGTTCAGCGCGAACGCCGCGGCCACGGTGCCCCCGGCGAGCAGGATCAGCCGGGTGTCGCGGCCGAACGCGGCGCGCAGCGGCGCGGCGTCCCGGATCCGGCGTTCCCGCTCGGCGTGCAGCTCGCGGAAGACCGGGGTCTCCTCGATCCGCAGCCGCACGTAGAGGCCGATGCCGACCAGCAGGGCGCTGAGCAGGAACGGGATCCGCCAGCCCCAGGCGAGGAACGCGTCCGGGCTCAGCACCAGCTCGACCGCCAGGAAGGTCGCGCTGCTCAGGCCGAAGGCCGTGCCGGGGCCGAGCTGCGGGAACATCCCGAAGCGGCCGTGCTTGCCGGGCGGGGCATACTCCACCGCCAGCAGGGCCGCACCGCCCCATTCGCCGCCCACCGCGACGCCCTGCAGGAACCGCAGGACCATGAGGATGACCGGCGCGGCGATCCCGAGCGTCGCCGAGCCCGGCAGCACGCCGATGGCCACGGTCGAAAGCCCCATCAGCAGCAGCGTGTAGACCAGGGTCCGCTTGCGCCCCAACCGGTCTCCGAGGTGGCCGAACAGCGCGGAGCCGAGCGGGCGGGCGACGAACGCCACCGCGACCGAGGCGAGCGAGGCGATCGTGCCCGCCGCGGTGCCGAGCGCGGGGAAGAAGACCTTGGGGAACACCAGCGCGGCCGCGGTGCCGTAGATGAAGAAGTCGTAGAACTCGATCGTCGTGCCGGCGAAGGAAGCGAGCGCGATCCGGCGCGTCGGTAACGCGGCTTCGCCGTCGTGGGTGGTCATCGGCAGTCCTCACGTGTCGGGATGGCAACGGGGCCGGAGCAAGATCATCGCCGGTCGCCCCGGAGGACCTCAAGCCGGACTGCGTCGGCGCACCCGCTCGAGACCCTGCCGGGCCATCCTGCACCAGAGGTGCGACAGGCGGCGCCGCGGCCGCCCGGGTGCAGGTCGCCGATTTCGCGCGAAATCAGCCACCGGTGCCTTCACCGGGCGAATCCGGTTCTGCCTGAAATCGGGGGTTTCCGGCCGGTGGAAGTCACGGGTCGATCACGGGAACTCCGGACGGGCTAGGGAGTTCCGGTGTCGCTGGGTCTTGTTCGGCGTGGTGCCGTCAGGACGGCGTCCAAGGAGAACGCTCCCGCGCCGACGATCAGCAGGAACACCGAGCCGAACAGCTGGGACCACTCCACCCGCGACTCGTGCATGTAGCTCCAGAATCCCTGGTGGGTGAGGATGGTGGCCTTCGTCAGGATCTGCGCGCCCAGCATGTCGACGATCATCGGGATGGCCGCCAGGCGGGTCAGCAGGCCGACGATGAGCAGCGCGCCGCACACGATCTCGAACACGCCGTCGAGGTAGGCGAAGAACTCCGGCGCGGGTAGCGGGGTCTTGGCGAAACGACCGGGCCCCAGCTCGCCGGGGAACAGGAACTTCTGCACCCCTTCGGTCAGGAAGATCCAGCCCACCACGAACCGGATCAGCACGACAGCCTTCGGTGCGGTGGTGCCCAGCAATCGCATCCGCAACGTCGCGGTGGCCGGTGGCGTCGACGTCATGCGGACAGTGTCGCGCGGTCGGACTTCGCCTGCGAGATCGACCTTTCCGGCCAGGGCGGGTTCGCGCGCGGCCATCCACTGTGGTCAGCGGGGGACGACCGCGACCGGGCACGGCGCGTGGTGCAGGACGCCCCGCGCCACCGAACCCAGCCGCAGCGCCGTGAAACCTCCGCGCCCGCGCTGGCCGACCACCAGCAGCTGCGCGTGCTGGGCGGCGTCGCACAGGGCCGTCACCGGCGGGACGTTCGACACGATCCGGCGCACGGCGACCTCCGGGTAGGCGTCGCTCCAGGCCGACACCTGCTCGGCGAGGCGCAGTTCGGCCTGGGTGAACAGCTTGTCGCGGTCCGGGCCGTCGTGGGGGCCGGGGGTGAAGTAGCTGTTCGGCAGCGCCTGCACGGCGACCAGTTCGCTGCTCCGCCGGTTGGCGGCGTCGAAGGCGTAGTGCAGGGCGGTCCGGCTGCCCGGCGAGTCGTCGACCCCGACGACGACCGGGCCGGACTTCGCCGGGCCCACACCGCGCACCACGACGACCGGCGACGTGGCGTGCGCGGCCACGGCAGCGCTGATCGAACCGAGCAGCGCGCCCCGGAGGGCGCCGTGCCCGTGGGAACCGACCACCAGCAGGCGGGCGGATTCCGACCGGTGCACCAGCTCCGCGGCGGGATGGCCGTAGGCGACCTCGTCGACGATGTCCAGCTCGCCGGCGGCGTGCCGGCAGCGGGCGTCGATGTCGTGGACCAGCTCCTTGGCGTAGGGCTCCCGCGCCGGATCGTCGCTGACCAGCACGAGCCGCAGCGGAACCGACAGCCGGACGGCTTCCGCGGCCGCCCAGAGCGCCGCCCGCGCCGATGCGCCGGAGCCGTCCACTCCGACCACGACGGACTGTTCTTCTCGCGCCATGTTCCGCGCCCCCACGAGGTTCCTGCGCGACCGTGCCAAGCGGGACGGGTGTGCCGCTAGGGCCGATCGGCCTTACCGGCGCGTACGGGAGCGCGCGCCCCTGGTGACCATCTCCTCTGGCCGGGGTGGCGCGGCGCGCGCAACCGTCGATCCGGGAGGCGACCGCGGCGATGACGGGTCTGAGCACCGATCTCTACGAGATCAGGATGGCGGCCGGCTACCTGCGCCGGGACATGACGTTGCCCGCGACGTTCAGCCTGTTCGTGCGGGAACTGCCGCGCGAGCGCGGATTCCTGGTCGCCGCGGGGCTCGCCGATTGCCTGGACTTCCTGGAACGGCTGCACTTCGCCGCCGAAGACCTGGCCTACCTCGGCGACGTCGTGCACCTGCCGGAAGGCGATCTGGCCGCGCTGGCGGAACTGCGCTTCACCGGCGACGTGCTGGCCGTTCCCGAGGGCCGGGTGGTCTTCGCCGGTGAACCCCTCCTGGAGGTCACGGCGCCGCTGCCGCAGGCGCAGCTGGTGGAGACGGCGCTGCTGAACTTCGCGACGTTCCAGACCGCGGTCGCGGCCAAGGCGGCCCGCTGCCGGATCGCCGCGCCGCACGCGGACCTGGTCGACTTCGCCGCCCGCCGCACCCACGGGCTGGAGGCGGCCCGGGCGGTCGCTCGTGCCTCGGCCATCGCCGGGTTCGCGGGCACCAGCTACGTCGCCGCCGCACGCGAGTTCGGGCTGTGGGCCGCCGGGACGATGGCGCACTCCTACGTCGAGGCGTTCCCCGACGAGCGCACCGCATTCCGCTCGTTCGCCGCCGATTTCCCCGATGCCGTGGTGTTCCTGGTCGACACCTACGACACCCTGCGCGGCGTGCGCGCGGCGATCGACGTCGCCCGGGAGCTGCCCGCCGGCAGCCGCATCGGGATCCGCCTGGATTCCGGCGACCTCGGCGAGCTGGCGGTGCAGGCGCGACGGCTGCTGGACGACGCGGGCTTCCCGGATGCCCGGATCATGGCCAGCGGCGGGCTCGACGAACACGCGCTCGCCGAACTCGCCGACGCGCCGATCGACATGTTCGGCGTGGGCACCAAGATGGGCGTTTCCGCCGACGCGCCGTCCCTGGACAGCGCGTACAAGCTGGTCGAATACGGCGGGACGCCGGTGATGAAGCTGTCCGTGGGCAAGCTGACCGCGCCCGGCGCGAAACAGGTCTACCGCGGCGAGCCCGGACGGCCCGACCTGCTCGCACTGCGCACCGAGGATCCGCCGCCTGGCCGTGAACCGCTCCTGGAGCCCGCCATGCGCGGCGGCGCGCGGGTGAATCAGCCGGAGCCGGTCCAGGCGGCGCGGCGCCGGTTCGAGCACGACCTGCGGTGGCTGCCCGAACCGGCCCGGCGGCTCATCGGTCCGGAGCCGGTCGAGGTGCGCGCGACGCCGATGCTGCTGCGGTCCGCCGATTCCGTCCGGCACCGCCTGGAACAGGCGTTGTGAGAGCTCAGCTCGGCCGGCCGGGGTACCACCAGTTCGGCGGCGGGGCCTGCCGGTTCGCTTCGCGTTCCACCAGCGCGGGCAGGATGACGTGGACGCCGCGCGCCGCGACGGCGCGGTCGATGTCCGAGGGCGCGACGATGCCCACCAGCCGGCCGTCGTCCAAGACGAGGAGGTGCCCGTCGGTGGACTCCGAGAGCCGGGGCAGGACCGCTGCCAGCGGCTCGTCCGGTGCCGCGGTGGGCACGCGGGTCATCGGGCAGGCGGCGTCGCGCAGCGTGGCAGGTGGCTGGCCGCAGGCGGTCAGCGAGCGGATCCGGCGGAGGGACACCAGTCCGTCGACCCCGCCGTCCTCACGCACCACCGGGAAACTGGCGTGCGCGGGGCGGCGGTCCAGGAACTCGCCGGTCGTCGAACGGCCGTCGACGGTCTCGACCGGATGCGACATCACGTCCCGCATCAGCACCCCGGACAGCGCCATCCCCGCGCGGGCCTGGCGCTCCTCGGCGAAGGCGATGCTCGCGATGAAGAGCCCCAGCAGGATCCACCACATCCCCTCGGGGCCCTGGAGGATCGACTGCGCGAATCCGGCGGCGACCAGCAGGCCGCCGAGCCCGAGCCCGGCGCGGGCCGACCACGCCGCCGCCTCGAACCGGTCGCCGCGCCACCGCCACAGCGCGGCGCGCAGCACGCGGCCGCCGTCCAGCGGAGCGGCCGGAACGAGGTTGAACACCGCCAGCACTAGGTTCAGCACCGCCAGGTAGGTCAGCACGCCCACGACGAGGCCGCTCGCCCCCACCCTGTCCGCGCCCCAGGCCAGCACCCCGAAGGCCACGCCGGCCACGGCGCTGGTGACGGGCCCGACGATCGATATGCGCAGGTCGGCGCCGGGGCTGCGCGCCTCGTCCCGCAACTGGGCGATCCCGCCCAGCAGCCACAGCGTGATGCCCTCGACCGAGACACCGTTGCGGCGGGCCACGATCGCGTGCGCGAGTTCGTGCGCCAGCAGCGAACCGACCAGGAGGACCGCGGCGGCCAGCCCGGCCAGCGCGTAGCCGACGGTGGAGTGCCCGGGGAAGGCCAGCGGCAGTTGGTAGCCCGCCAGCCCGATGGCGACCAGCACGACGATGCCGAGCACGCTCCAGTGGAGTCCGATCCGCACCCCAGCCACTCGTCCCACCGGGACCGTTCCGCGCATGACCGCACCTCTGCCGGATTGAGCCTCACCTCCAGTGTGCCTCCCCGTCCCCAGGATCACGCCGGGTCGCGAACAGCAGGACGCCGGCGGCGGCCATCGCGGGAACAACGATCCGGGTGGGGAGGTTGCCTCCGGATCACGTGTTCGACGGCAAGCCCACCCCGCAACGGCGCTTGCTGCACCTGCGCAAGAGCCTGGTGTGGATGCGGCGCGTGGTCGTGCGATGCGGGAGGTGCTGAACACGGTCGCGCGACCGGACATGCGATCCACACCCTGTTAGAGAAGTGGGACTGGCTGTAGCGCAAGGTGAACCGACGCGGTCCGCCGTCGCTCGCCTGGAGCCACTGTCCCTTGTGGAGGGTACTGGTGATTCCGGTGTCGTGATCGCGGTGCTGGCCTGCCCTGGATCGGTGAAGCGGAGCTCTGCTGAGGGATCGATGTAGTCGATATCTTCAGTATTGAATGAAATCCATCCTTGGGGCACGACCGGCCCTCCGCGGATGCGACCGAGCCTCGACGCAGCGAGGCCCCGGTCGCCGTGGGCGGCCGGGGCCTGCGGCTCCTGCGCGGGGCCGTCAGTTCTTCGGGTCGTCGCGCTGCTTGTCGTCGACCTGCTGCGGGCTGGGCTTGCCGGAGTCCAGCTCGTCCTGGTCGCGCTCGGCGGCCTTCTCGTCGTCCTTCAGGCCGCGCGCCTCGGCTTTGAGCACGCGGGCGGACTGGCCGAGCGAGCGGGCCATCTGCGGCAGCTTCGCCGATCCGAACAGCAGCAGGACCGCGGCGAGCACGATCAGCCAGTGCCAGGCACTGAGCGAACCCATGGGCGTACTTCCATTCGCTGTCGTGGACACCTGGGCCCCGCGACGCCGCCGTCGTCCGGTGCGGGAGCCCGTGGCGTGCCGGCTCCCGTGGGACCAGGTGACCCGTCGTTTCCCAACGGGTCGGAGTATACGCCGCCCTAGCGCCTCTCCGGCTGAGCGCCCGATTCCTGACCAGGGCGAATCCGCTTCGGTGCGACCGGGGAGAACACGTGGCGGCGGCCTGGAATCCAGGTGGGCACCCGGCATCGTCGTGGCTACTGTGGATGATCATTCTGCGGGTTCGCCCGGGTGCCGGTGAACGTCGGCTTCGGCCTGGACACCTCGCCGTCCTGCTCGTCGCAGGCCTGTTCGTCCTGAGTCCGGAGCGGCTTCCCCAGGCCGTCGAGTGGTGGGCGCGACCCCTGCGGCAGCTGAGCGACCTGCGCAACCTCGACCCGTGGCGCGCGGTCGCGAACTACCTGCTCGACGGCGCCGGTCCGAAGACCACTCCTGCCGCGATTTCCGCGCCGCAGCAACCCGTTCCATGCCCCGGCGAGACGCCGCCCTTCGGCGTCGAGGCCACCTGAGAACCGGCACCTCCGGGTCGGTGACAGAACTTCCACAACTTCCGATAGGTGCTAAAGCGAGACGCCGCGTGGTGCCGTGCGGCACCATCACCCACCACCCGGTCCGGGAGACCGGTGTCACAGTGAGGTGATGATGCGGAAGTTGAAAGTGGTCCTGGCGGTGCTGGGCGCGGCGCTGCTGGTGTTGCTGGTGCCGCCCCTGATCAGTTCGGGGGGCGATGCCCCGGGCTCGCAGATCCGCGGCCTGCGGGTCATGGTGCCCAACACGCCGGGCGGCGGCTACGACATCACGGCGCGCACCGCGGTCAAGGCGATCGAGGACACCGGGCTGAACGGGCCGACCGAGGTGTTCAACCTGCCCGGCGCGGGCGGCACGGTCGGGCTGGGCAGGCTGGTCAACGAGTCGGGCAACGGCGCGATGGTGATGTCGATGGGCCTGGGCGTGGTGGGCTCGGTCTACACCAACCACTCGCCGGTGTCGCTGCAGAACACCACGCCGATCGCGAAGCTCACCGAGGAATCCGACGTCATCGTGGTGGCCAAGGACTCCCCGTACCAGAACATCGCCCAGCTGATCGCGGCGTGGAAGGCCGACCCCGGCGCGGTTCCGGTCGGCGGCGGCTCGTCGCCCGGCGGCCCGGACCACCTGGCGCCGATGCTGACCGCGAAGGCCATCGGCCTGTCCGCGAAGCAGGTCAACTACGTGCCGTTCGACGGTGGCGGCGAGCTGATGGCCTCCGTGCTCGGCAGCAAGGTCGCCTTCGGCGTCTCCGGGATCGGCGAGACCCGCGACCAGATCGCGGCGGGCGAGCTGCGGGCGCTGGCGGTGACCAGCCCGGAGCGGGTGCCCGGCATCGACGCGCCGACCCTGCGGGAGTCCGGTGTGGACGTCAGCTTCACCAACTGGCGGGGCATCGTCGCGCCCCCGGGCATCACCGACCAGGAGCGGGAGAAGCTGATCTCGCTGTTCACCAAGCTGCACGCCAGCGAGCAGTGGCAGCAGGCCATGAAGCTCAACGGGTGGTCCGACGCCTTCCAGACAGGCGATGACTTCGGCGCGTTCCTGGCGTCCGAGAACGACCGCGTCGCGTCGGTGCTGAAGGAGTTGGGGGCGGCATGAGTTCCACTGCGGACAAGACGGAGTCGCCGGCGGAGCCGGTGCGCGAGAGCTGGTGGCGCGCGCGCTCCGAGCTCGGCATCTGCGTGCTGCTGCTCGCGGTCGGCGCGCTCGTGCTCGTCGACGCCGCCCTGATGCCGACCGATTTCGCGCAGCGCGGCCCGGTCGGGCCGAAGGCGGTGCCGGTCGTGGTCGGTTCGCTGCTGGTCCTGGTGTCGTTGCTGCTGGCGCGGGACGTGCTGCGCGGCGGCCGCGGCGAAGCCGAGGCCGGCGAGGACGTCGACCTCGACGCGCCGACCGACTGGCGCACGCTGCTGTTGTTGTCCGGGTTCTTCCTGCTCAACGCGGCGCTGATCAACATCATCGGGTTCCCGGCCTCGGCCGCGATCATGTTCTGGGGTGCGGCCTACGCGCTGGGCAGCCGCAACCTGGTGCGGGACCCGCTCATCGCGGCCGCCATCTCGGTGCTGACGTGGCTGGCGTTCAACGAACTGCTCGGCGTTCCGCTGCCCGGTGGCCCGCTGATGGGGGTGCTGTAACCGATGGACCTGACGAACCTCCTGGGCGGTTTCGCCACCGCCCTGACCCCGCAGCACCTGCTGTTCGCCGCGATCGGCGTGGTGCTGGGCACCGCCGTCGGCGTGCTGCCGGGCATCGGCCCGGCGATGGCGGTGGCCCTGCTGCTGCCGGTGACCTACGCGTTGGATCCCACCGGCGCGTTCATCATGTTCGCCGGCATCTACTTCGGCGGCATGTTCGGCGGATCGACCACGTCGATCCTGCTCAACACCCCCGGCGAGAGCGCCGCGGTGGTGGTGGCCATCGAAGGCAACAAGATGGCCAAGAACGGCCGGGGCGCGCAAGCGCTGGCCGCGGCGGCCGTCGGGCACTTCGTCGGCGGCCTGGTCGGCCTCATCCTGCTGGTGCTGCTGGCACCGGTCATCGCGGGCTACGCGGTCGACATCGGTGCGCCGGACTACTTCGCGTTCATGGTGCTGGCGTTCGTGGCGACCTCGACGGTGCTGGGCAGCTCGCGGGTCCGCGGCTTCGCCTCGCTGCTGATCGGGTTGACCATCGGGCTGGTCGGGCTCGACCAGATGAGCGGGCAGGCCCGGCTGACGTTCGGTTCGCTGCAGCTGGTCGACGGCATCGACGTGGTGCTCGTCGCGGTCGGCCTCTTCGCGGTCGGCGAGTCGCTGTGGGTCGCCGCGCACCTGCGCCACACCCAGGAGAAGCCGATCCCGGTCGGCCGGCCGTGGATGTCCCGGCAGGACCTCGGGCGGGCGTGGAAGCCCTGGCTGCGCGGCCCGCTGATCGGTTTCCCGTTCGGCGCGATCCCGGTCGGGGGCGCCGAGGTGCCGACCTTCCTGTCCTACACCGTCGAGCGGCAGCTGGGTCGCCGCAGGGGCACGTGGGGCAGCAAGGGCGCGATCGAGGGCGTCGCCGGCCCGGAGGCCACCTCGACGTCCAGCGCGGCGGGCACCATGGTCACGATGCTCACCCTCGGTCTGCCGACCACCTCGGTGGCCGCGGTGATGCTGGCGGCGTTCCAGCAGTACGGCATCCAGCCCGGTCCGCTGCTGTTCCAGCGCGAAGCGGACCTGGTGTGGGCGCTGATCGCGAGCATGTTCGTCGGCCTGGCGCTGCTGCTGGTGATCAACCTGCCGCTGGCGCCGGTGTGGGCGAAGCTGCTGCAGATCCCGCGGCCGTACCTGTACGCGGGCATCCTGTTCTTCGCCAGCGTCGGTGCGTACGCGATCGGCGGCGAGGCGATGGATCTGGTGCTGCTGTTCATCATCGGGGCGATCGGCTTCGCGATGCGCCGCTTCGGCCTGCCGGTGCTGCCGGCGATCATCGGCGTCATCCTGGGCCCGACCGCGGAGCTGCAGATGCGCCGAGCGCTGCAGATCAGCGACGGTGACTTGACGGGCCTGGTGAACTCGCCGCTGGCGATCGTGGTCTACGTGATCATCGCGATCCTGCTCACGTACCCGCTGTGGAGCCGCCTCGTCCGCCGCACGCCGAAACCGGCGGAACCGGCGGACCGGGTCGACGCCTGATCCACCCGGACGAAGGGCGTCTTCGGGCACATCCGCCCGAAGGCGCCCTTCGCGCATGTTCAGGAGCTTCAGGCCGGGACTGATTCCGCCCGGTGCGAGCGCGCAGTCGTGGGGGGGGGGGGGGGGGGGGGGGGGGGGGAAAAAAACACCACCACCAAACAAGACACCAAACAACCAAAAACACACAACCCCCCC
>NZ_JBWKKU010000013.1:0-92659 GCF_056431445.1 Saccharopolyspora sp. NPDC045941 | reverse complement strand
CCTACAAGTGTCTTGGTGTGCCCCACTAGCCTTCTTCAGTATCACTGTTTCTTTTTTTTTTTTTTTTTTTTTTTTTTTTTTTTTTTTTTTTGTTTTTTTTTTTTTTTTTTTTCCCCCCCCCCCCCCCCCCCCCCCCCCCACGACACGGGCGGGCCAACCCCGCGAAGGCCGGTCGCTGTCGTCGGTGGGCGATGCGGGTGTGGATGTGCGGTTGGTGCGGATTGTCCGCTCTCTCGGCGATTTTCTCGCCGTGGTGCGCGTTTTCGGCTGCCGGGGTGGGCCGGATATCTTGGTCCGTGGCCGCTTCGCGGCCGGTCGGTGCGGAGGTCCCAGGAGGGCGCAGTGCGGTTCAACGACGATGCGGAGCTGGACGCCTCGCAGGTCGAGGACGTCGGTGGTTCCGGCGGCGGGATCGGCGGCGGCACCATCGCCGTCGGCGGCGGGGGACTGGCGCTCGTGGGGATCGTGCTCTACTTCCTGCTCGGCAACTTCACCGGCGGCGGTGGCCAGGTGCAGTTGCCGCTGAGCCTCGACCAGCTGCCCGCCGGACAGCAGGCGGACGATCAGCGCCTGGCGCGGGAATGCCGGACCGGTGCGGACGCCAACAGGCGGGACGAGTGCGCGCTGGTCGCGTCGATCAACTCCATCCAGGGCTACTGGGGCGAGCAGTTCCAGAGCTCGGGCCGGAAGTACCAGGCCGCGCCGACGAAGTTCTTCCGCGGCGCGGTGAGCACCGCCTGCGGCGGCGCGACCTCCGACGTCGGCCCGTTCTACTGCCCGGCCGACGCGGACGTCTACATCGACCTGGACTTCTTCAAGGAGCTCCAGACGCGGTTCGGCGCCCAGGGCGGGCGTTTCGTGGAGGCCTACGTGCTGGCCCACGAGTACGGCCACCACGTGCAGAACCTGCTCGGCACCAACTCGAAGGTCGATTCCAGGCAGACCGGGCCGACCTCGGGCGCGGTGCGCCTGGAACTGCAGGCCGACTGCTACGCCGGGGTGTGGGCCAACCACGCCACGACGGTGCCCACGCGCTCCGGGAAACCGCTGATCCAGGATATCTCCGCGGATGACGTCCGCCGCGCCCTGGACGCCGCCGGGCGCATCGGCGACGACTACATCCAGCAGCGCCTCGGCGGCGGCCGGGTCGACGAGAGCAAGTTCACCCACGGCAGTTCGGCGCAGCGCGAGAAGTGGTTCACCACCGGCCTGCGGACGGGGAACCCGAACGCGTGCAACACCTTCGACCCGAAGGTGAACCTGGGCTGATCGCCACAGACCCGCCCCGCGACGGCCTCGGTGCTCCGCAATTTCCATTGAAATTGAACCTTCGATTTCAATGGAAATTGCGGACTGATGCACTCGGGCGCCGGGTTCGGGTGGGGGCTCAGCTCCGGGGCTTGCCGAAGATCAGGCGGTAGCCGACGAGCAGGATCAGTGCTCCCAGCACCGCCAGGCCCCAGGTGCGCAGGTCGAAGAACGTGCCGAGCTCGACGTGGAAGAGGGTCTTGCCGACCCAGCCGCCCACGAAGGCGCCCGCGACGCCGAGCAGGATCGTGACGATGCAGCCGCCCGGGTCCCGGCCCGGCATGAGTGCCTTGGCGATACCGCCCGCGATCAGTCCCAGCACGATCCAGCTGATGATGCCCATCGGCGTCCTCCCTGACGTTTCGTTCTACGGCGGGCGCAGCATTCCAGATCGCCGGATCGGGGTACGCCCCCGATCGGCCCGTCGTGATGTTGATCTCAGTGATCCGCGCTATCCACTGTGGACTCGATGCAGCGTCCGGCCGAAAGTCGCGTTGTCGCGGTGTCCGATCGGCTACGGTGCGTGTGGATCACTTGGTTCGACAGCGATGGAGAGCACGCCGTGCCGGGCAGACCGTGGGACAACGGTGGACCGCAGACCGCCGCCGAGCGGCGCTTCGACGAGCTGCTCAGGCCCAGCAGGGCGCCGGCGCAGCCCGCCGACGAGCCCGCCCCGGGCGAGGGCAACGGCCAGGTCGCGCCCGCGGAGCGGGTGATCCGCGGCGAGTACTTCACCCGGCGGCTGATCGACTCCCTGGAGGAGGGCGGCTGGCGGCTGTTCAACCGGCGCGGCGCCCAGCCGCTGGTGATCGCGGTCGAGAACGCGCTGCTCACCGGCCTGGTCGATCTGCGCAACGCCGACCTGCCCTACCTGCTGGAGTTCGTCGGCTGCCGGTTCGAGACGGCCCCGGACCTGCGGCAGGCACGGCTGGGCGGGCTGATGATGTGGAACTGCCGGTTCCCCGGGATCAACGCGCGCAACCTCTCGGTCAGCAACGACACCGTGCTCCGCCGGTGCCGGAGCATCGGCGTCGTCGACCTGGCCGACGCCGATCTCGGCGGCTCGCTGCTGCTCAACGACAGCGAGCTGCGCAATCCCGGGCGGCGCGCGATCTACGGCGACCGGCTCAAGGTGTCCGGCGCGCTGCTGGGCATCCGCCTGCAGGTCGCGGGCGAGATCCGCATCCCCGGCGCGCAGGTGGGCGGGAACCTGACGCTCTCCGGCGGAACCCTGCGCAACCGCGGCCGGAACGCGCTCAACGCCACCGGCATCCAGATCGGCGGCTCGCTGCGGTTCGACGTCGACCGGAACACCGACCGGGCGTTCACCGCGGCCGGCCGGCTCATGCTGCCGAGCGCGCGCATCGCCGGTGACCTGCGGCTCCCGAACGCGCAGCTCGAACCGGGCGTTCAGCCGCCGCGCCACGGCGACTCCCAGCACGACGACCCGGCCGCCACCCTGGTCGCGGACCGCGCCGACATCCGCGGTGACATCCAGTTCGACCAGAACTTCCGCAGCGGCGGAACCCTCCGGCTGGTCAGCGCCACCGTCGGCGGCAACCTGCGGATGGCGGGCGCGCAGATCGATCTGCGGTGGCTGCGCCCGCCCGCCGCGTCGGTGGAGCAGCCGCTGCGCGCGGCGCACCTCGACGGCATGCAGATCTTCGGCAACCTCGACGCCCGCAACGTCGTCGTGCGAGGCCAGTTCCGGATGACCGACGTCACGGTCCACGGCAGCATCCAGTTCAACAACGCGAAGCTGGTGGGGCCGCGCACCGACGTCCTGCGGGCCAGCCGGGCGGTGGTGGGCAGCAACCTGGAATGCCGCGAGGCCGAGATCATCGGGTCGCTGCAGCTGCAGGGCGTGCGGGTCGGCGCGAACGTCGACCTGCGGTCGGTGCGGCTGACCAAGCCCGCCTGGCACCAGCACCGCAAGGGCTACAAGGCGTCGCTGGACCTTCGCGCGGCCCGGATCGAACGCGACCTGGTGTGCGCCGAGGGCTCGCGGACGTTCCGCGCGGAGGGCGCGGTGGAGCTGCGCTGGGCCACGATCGGCCGGCACCTCAACTTCTGGGGCTGCGAGCTCGGCGACGGCTTCTCCCCGGCGGCGCTCAACGCCTTCGGCGTGGTGACGCAGGAGCTGACGCTGCTCCCGCACAGCGCGCCGCAGGGGCGGATCACGTTGCGGCAGGCGCAGTGCGAGCTGCTCGCCGACAACGCCGTGCTCTGGTCGGCCAGGGGAGGGCTCGACTTCGAGGACTTCGGCTACGAGAACTTCTCCGAGTCCTTCGAGCTCACCGACCAGGACCGGGTGCAGGAGCGGCTGGGCTGGCTGCGGGCCACCTCCGGTGGCGCCTACCAACCGGGCCCGTACGACCAGCTCGCGAAGGTGTTCCGGGCCAACGGCCTGGAAGAGCACGCAGTCACGGCGCTCATCGAGAAGCAGCGCCACCGCTACGCGGCGACCAGCGCCACCACCCGGCCCGGGCTGGGGTGGACGGTGCGGTTGTGGAGCCTGCTGCAGCGGATCACCGTCGGCTACGGCTACCGCCCGCTGCGGGCGCTGGCCTGGATGCTGCTGTTCGCGACCGCCGGCACGGCCTGGTTCGCCGTCCACCCGCTGATCCCGGTCAACGAGCAGGACCACCCGGTGTGGAACCCGCTGCTGTACACATTGGACCAAATGCTGCCGGTGGTGACCCTCGGCCAGGACGACATGTGGCAGGCCCGCGGCGCTTCGCAGTGGGTGACCGTCGTCCTCGTGGCCGTCGGCTGGACGCTGGCGACGACCGTCGCGGCGGGCATCAGCAGGGGCCTGCACCGGGAACGCTGACCGGCGGACCGGACGACGGCCGCCGGAGGAGCAGGAAACCGGAGGGAAGCCAGTGAAACGATATCGGGTTGGCCGCCGCATCGCGGCGATCGGGACGGCGGCGCTGGTCGCCGCGGCGTTGCCGGTGGCGGCGAACGCCCAGCCGGAGCCCACGGCGGAGGTCCGGCTGATCGCGTTCAACGACCTGCACGGCAACCTGGAGCCGCCGGCCGGTTCGTCCGGGAAGGTGACGTTGCCCGACGGCGGCACGGTCGATGCTGGTGGCGCCGCTTTCCTGGCCACCCACGTCGCCCGGCTGCGCGCCGAGAAGAGCAACTCGCTGGTGCTTTCGGCCGGCGACAACGTCGGCGCGTCGCCGGTGAACTCGGCGCTGTTCCACGACGAGCCGACCGTCGAGTTCCTCAACGAGATCGGGGTCGCCGCGGCGGTCGTCGGCAACCACGAGTTCGACGAGGGCTACGCCGAGCTCCAGCGCGTCCAGTCCGGCGGCTGCCACCCGGCCGACGGGTGCCAGTTCCGCGATTCCTTCGGCGGCGCGGACTTCCCGTACCTCGGCGCGAACGTCGCCTTCGACGACGGCCGGCCCGCCCTGGCGCCGTTCAGCGTCGAACGCGTCGGCGGGGAGCGGATCGGGATCATCGGCGTGACGCTGGAGGACCTGCCGGCGATGGTCACGCCCGAGGCGATCAAGGGCCTGAAGTTCGGCGACGAGGTCGAGGCCATCGACCGCACGGCGGACCTGCTGGACAGCGCCGGGGTGAAGGCCCAGGTGGTACTGCTGCACCAGGGCGACAACACCGAGGGCGGCGGCCCGGACGACTGCCGGGTGACGCCAGGTCCGGCGACGGAGATCGCCACCAACGCCTCGCCGAAGGTCGACCTGATCTTCACCGGGCACAGCCACCAGCAGTACAACTGCGTGATCGACGACCCGGCGGGCAACCCGCGCACCGTGCTGCAGGGTGGCTCCTACGGCCGGCTGCTGTCGGTGGCGGACCTGACCATCGACCGGCTCACCAAGGACGTCGTGCGACCGGCGACGAAGGCGCACAACGAGATCGTCACCCGCGACGTGGCGCCGGACCCCGCCGCGCAGAAGCTGATCGACGAGGCCGCCGGGAAGGCCAGGCCCATCGCGAACCGCCAGGTCGGCACGATCACCGCGGATCTGCTGCGGGAGCCCGTGCCCTCCGGCGAGTCCGCGCTCGGCGACGTGCTCGCCGACGCGCAGCTGGAGGCCACCGCCGGCAACGGCGCGCAGGTGGCGATCACCAATCCGGGCGGGATCAGGACGGACCTGGTGCACGCCTCCTCGCCGGAGGGCGAGGGCGACGGGGTGGTCACCTACGGCGAGGCCTACGCGGTGCAGCCCTTCGGCAACGTCATGCAGACGATGACGCTGACCGGGGCGCAGCTGAAGAACGTCCTGGAACAGCAGTGGCAGCCGAACGCGACGCGGATCCTGCAGGTCTCCTCGACGCTGCACTACACCTACTCCGCGTCCGCGCCCGTCGGTTCGAAGGTCTCCGGCATCACTATCGCGGGCAAGCCGGTCGACCCCAACGCGCCCTACCGGGTGTCGGTGAACAACTTCCTCGCCTCCGGCGGGGACGGGTTCACCGAGTTCGCCGGGGGAACGGAAATCGCAGGTGGGCCGGTGGACCTCGACGCGCTCGTCGGCTACCTGGGCGCGCACGCCGGGCTGGCGCCGCCGCCGGCGGATCGCATCGCGGTCGCCCCGTAACGCCGCTCGTGGGGCCCGTGCACAGCGGGCCCCACGGGAGTCGTTCGGGGACAACGCGTTTCGACCCATGATGTCCGAATTCTCCGGCTGCTTGGCCGGATCGTGATCTTCGTCGACCCGTTGCCGCGCGAACCGGCGCGATAATGGGACTGATGATCATGAGCCGACCACTGGGGGGTGGGCCTGTCGTGGGAACCCGATCGGATGCGCCGCGCGAAGACCTCCGCGCCGGGACGCCGTGCTGGATCGAACTGATCACCACCAACGTCGAGAAGGCCTGCGAGTTCTACTCCGGGCTGTTCGGCTGGGAGTACGAGACGCACCACGATCCGCGGGCCGGGCTGCACGTGATCGCCCTGCAGGAGGGCTTCCCGGTGGCCAGCATCCGCGAATCCGCCGACGACCGCTCGCAGTGGCGGTTGTTCCTCTCCACCGACAACAGCTCGGCCACCGCCGCCGCTGCCGGGAGGCTGGGCGCGCGGATCATCGTGCCGCGCAGCCGGGTGCCGGAGCTGGGCGTGAAGCTGGTGCTGTCCAGCCCCGCGGACGACGAATTCGGCCTGCTGGAGCCGGACGAGGCCTGGCAGTTCGACGCCGGCCTGCCGGGCACCCTGGTGTGGGCGGAGCTGGTGACCATCAAGGCCCAGACCGCGGACCACTTCTACGGCGAGCTGTTCGGCTACACCGCGGAGCAGTTCGGCACGGAACACCGCACCGGGTACGCGGTCTGGTACCTCGACGACGAGTCGATGCTCGCCCGCGTCAGCATGATCCGCGAGCTCATGAGCACCCAGGCCCGCCCGCACTGGCTGCTCTACCTCGGCGTCGACGAAGCCGTCGGAACCGACGACGTGGTGCACCGGGCGATCGCCCTGGGCGGCCGGGTCCGGGTCGATCCCTACGATTCGAGCCTCGGCCGCGCGGCCGTCCTGCGGGATCCCACCGGGGCGCGCTTCGCGCTGGTCGACCCCAGTCAGGCCAGCGAGTACGGCACCGCGGCCAACGACGATCCCTACGACGACTGAGACCGGGTCAGCGGTTGAGGCGCTTCCGCCCGGTGACCTTGTTGTAGACGACCAGGACGATGACGGCGCCGATGATCGAGCCGATCCACCCGGCGGGCTGGAAGCCGCGGAAGCCGACGGTGAGCAGGCCGAACAGGAAGCCGCCGACGACCGATCCGGCGACGCCGACCACGATCGTCATCAGCAGGCCGATGTCGTCCTTGCCCGGCACCACGGCACGGGCGATGAAGCCCGCGATCAGCCCGAACACGATCCACCCGATGATCGTCCAGAACATCGCACTCACCCCGTCGTCGGTGGTCCACCCTGCCGGATCAACGCTACCGGATCGCGCAACCACGAGGCGCCGCCGCGGCCGCCGACCGTCCTGTTTCGACAGTGGTGATCCGGCGCGCGCCCGGCGATTTCCCACGTCAAACGGGCATCCGCGGACGAACGTGGGGGAGGTAACAGCCCTTGCTTGGCTGTTCATCTCGGTCGCCCCGGGGCGCCCCGGTGGCCGCGGACGACGCCAAGAGGCCCGAGTGGGCCCGCCGAACGCGGCGGGGCCCACTTCCCGCTTTCGCCGGTCTCCGGGCGCGTGGGCCTGGCACGATGGTTCGACTTCGTCGAAGGAGGAGCATGCACCTACCGTCGGTTCCCGCCAGTGTCACCGCCCTGATCGGCTCCGGGAAGCTGCCGCCGGAAATCGCCGCGTTCTTCACCGCTTCCGGAGGACTGGCCGAGGAAGCGGGCTGGGGGCACGTCTCGTCGGCTGTGGAGGAGCTGCTGACGGCCGGGGACGTGGCCGAGGACGTTCGAGGCGTGCTGGCGCTCGCCGGCGCGTACGGCCGCCTGGACGAGCTCGAAGACTGCGTGGACCCGGACGAGATGGACGAGGACAACGACCGGGCCGTCGAGCTGTTGCAGGCAGCCGAAGCCGGCGGCGTCGACGAGGACGAGACCGTCGAGCTGTGGTGGTACTCCAACCGCCTGCGGGCGTCCGCGGATGGCATGCGCGAATACATCGAGGAGATGGAGTCCTACGTCGCCAAGCACGGGGCGACTCCGCGCGGTCGGCTGGAAGCGAAGCTGGGTCCGGCCAACGACCTCTACGCCGCCGGCGATCGCGCCGCGGCGGTCGCGTTGTTCCGCGAGGTCGCGGAAACCTCTCCCTGGGACTCCGATTTCAGCGGCTGCTCCGACCTCATCGGCGTCGGCTGGTGCCGCCTGCTGCACGACGCGGCCCACGTCGACGGCCCGGAGGCGGCGCGGAAGACGTGGCAGGAAGCCAGGGCCCACTTCCGGGCGGCGCGGTTTCCCCACGGGATGCACGCCTGGTCGTTGATCGAGATGCTGTTGGGCACCGGGGTGCCGGACATCATCGAGGTGATCATCCGCGGGTGGATCGAGGCGGCCGGGGAGGCTGGCGAGGGGGACGTGCCGGTGACCGAGGAGCAGCAGCGCATCTTCGAGCTCGCCCTGGCCGAGATCGAGGCTGTTGGCGGTACGGCCTAGCGGATCCCGTTGCCGGTCAACGGGATTGCCGCTCGGCGTGCGCGATGGCTTCCGCGGTGGTGGTGACGGCGGGGGAGGCCCACCTGCGCTGGTTCGTCACCAGGTGCAGCGGGGTTTCGGCCAGTTCCGGGCCGTTCACGCGGCACAGCGATCCGTTCGCCAGCTGGTCGACGACGGAGAGCCGGGGCAGCACGGACAGGCCGAGTCCGGCGGCCACGCAGGAGCGGGCCGCTTCGATGCTGCCGAAGCGGGTGATCCGCGGCCGCGCCGCCGACGCGGCCGTGAGATCGCGCAGGAACCGGTCCGTGTAGGAACAGCCTTCCTCCAGCAGGAAGTACTGGTACGCCGCGAGGTCCTGCCAGCCGTGGTGCCCACCGGCGGCCGGGTGTCCCGCAGCTGCGACGAGCTCGATGGCCTGCCCGCCGATCGTCCGCGCGGAGTACTCGGTCGCGACGTCGTCGTCGAGCAGCAGCGCGATGTCTAGGCCGCCTTCCGGGCGCCCCAGGCCCTGCAACGCGTTCGCGGTGCTCAGTGGTTTCAGGTGCACCTGGATGTCGGGGTGCGTCGTGGCAAGCGCCGAGATCACTTGCGGAAGCAGGTACGCGCACAGCGATTCGGTGGCCCCGATGACGACCTCGCCGCCGATGGTGCCGCCGCTGCCCGCCGAGTCGTGCAGCCGCCGCTCGACGTCCAGCAGGTCGCGGGCGTGCGTCGCGACGCGCCGGCCCGCGTCGGTCAGGCGCGCCCCCTGCGGGAGGCGGTCGAACAGCCGCACGTCGAGCTCGCCCTCCAGCGCTTTGATGTGGCTGGTGACGGTGGATTGGACGACGTGCAGTTCCGCCGCGGCGGCGGTGAAGCTGCCGGTGCGGGCCAGGGCCATGAAAGTCTGCAGGAGGCGGGTGTCCACGGGTGGGAGTCTATCGAGTTTTTGAATAGGGTCCATCGAAATCAATCGTTGGACGCGATAACTACCTGGTGGCAGAGTTCTTGGCATGACCGATGTGCAGCGCTTCTCCGCATTCACCACCGACCCCAGCGGCGGCAACCCAGCCGGTGTCGTGCTCGACGCCCGCGAGCTCGACGACGCCACCATGCAGCGGATCGCCGCCGACGTCGGCTACTCCGAAACCGCCTTCCTCGCTCCGATCGAGGCCGCCGAGCGCCGCTACCGGCTCCGCTTCTTCAGCCCGCTGGCCGAGGTCGCCTTCTGCGGTCACGCCACGGTCGCCACCGCCGTCGCGCTGGCCGCGCGCGACGGGATCGGCGACATCACCTTCGAAACGCCCGCGGGCACCATCGAGGTGAGCACCGACGAGCGGGAATCGATCGTCGCCAGCCTCACCAGCGTGCCCGCCCACTCGCGGCCGGCGACCGCCGACGAGCTCGGCCGCGCCCTGGAGGCCCTGCGCTGGTCGCCCGACGACCTCGACCCGGCCTGGCCGTCGCACGTCGCGTTCGGCGGCAACAACCACCTCGTGCTCGCCGCGCGGTCGCGCGAGCGCCTGGCCGATCTCGACTACGACTTCGACGCGCTCGCCGGCCTGATGCGCGAGTACGACTGGACCACGGTGCACCTGTTCTGGCGGGACGAGGCGGGAGTCGTGCACGCCCGCGACCCGTTCGCCATCGGTGGCGTGGTCGAGGACGCGGCGACCGGCGCCGCGGCGGCCGCCTTCGGCGGCTACCTCCGGACCCTGGGGAAGGTCTCCGAGCCGGAGCGGATCACCATCGTGCAGGGGCAGGACATGGGGCGGCGCAGCGAGCTCATCGTCGACATCGACCCCGAGGACCCGCGGGTGACCGTCACCGGCGCCGCCGTGCCGATCGTGCGGTAGCCGCATCAGCCGCCGAGGTTGTCCGCGCATCTGGCGAGCAGGGCCGACAGGCGGTCCTGCTCGCGGGCGGAGAACCCGGCGAGCATCCGCGTCTCGGTATCGGTGACCACGCTTTCGGCCGTGCGCAAGCGCTTTCGGCCCTCGGTGGTGAGCGCGACCGGCCGGGCGCGTCCGGTCGTCGCGCGCTCGGCGACCGACACCAGGCCGGCCTTGCGGAGCCCGTTGAGGACGTCCCGCAGCGACTGGCGGGTGACGAAGCAGAGTCGCGCCAGTTCCGCGGCCGGGATGTCCGGGTGGTCGGCCAGGGCGCGCAGCACCGCGTACTGCGACATGGACAGCTCGACCGGGCGGAGCCCTTCGTCGCAGGCCTGGCGGAGCAGCTGCTGGACCCGTTTGACCAGGTAACCGGGCCGGTTCCGGGTGGGGGCTTGACTCATGTCAGGAACCTTACACATACTGGTTTATGTAAGGAACCTGACACAGGAGAGTGCGCATGCCCACCACGACGATCGACCCGAACGCCGACGTCGCCACGCTGATCAACGTCTTCACCGTGGTGCCGGAGCGGCAGCGCGAGCTGGTGGACCTGCTGGTGCGCGCGACCGAAGAAGTGATGCAGCACCGGCCGGGATTCGTCGCGGCGAACATCCACACGAGCCTCGACGGCACGCGCGTGGCGAACTACGCGCAGTGGGAGAGCGTGCAGGCGTTCGAGGAGATGCTGGCGGACCCGGCGTGCCAGGAGCACATGTCGGCGGCGCGCGAGATCGCCGGCGCGGAGCCGTTCCTCTACGAGGTGGCGTCGGTGCACCACAGCTAAAGGCTCGTTTTGCTTGGCGGTGCGGGCACCCGTGCGCTGAACTGCTTCCCGTTCACGTCACGGGTGCCCGTCGCCTTCGATCAGATGCGTTCGAAGACGGCGGCGAGGCCCTGGCCGCCACCGATGCACATCGTTTCCAGGCCGTAGCGGGCCTCGCGGCGGTGCATCTCGCGCGAGAGCGTCGCGAGGATGCGGCCGCCGGTGGCGCCCAGCGGGTGGCCCAGCGAGATCCCCGAGCCGTTGACGTTGAGCCGCTCGAAGTCGGCGGGCTTGAACTCCCACTCGCGGGTGCAGGCCAGCACCTGCGCGGCGAACGCCTCGTTGAGCTCGATCAGGTCGACGTCGGCCAGCCCGATTCCGGCGCGCTGCAAGGCCTTCGCGGTCGCCGGCACCGGTCCGATGCCCATCGTGCGCGGCGGCACCCCTGCCCGCGCCCAGGACACCAGTCGCACCAGTGGCCGCAGTCCGAGCTCGGCCGCGCGCTCCGGCGTCGTCACCACGCACACCGCGGCCGCGTCGTTCTGCCCGCTGGCGTTGCCCGCGGTGACCGTCGCCTCCGGATCGGCCTTGCCCAGCACCGGCTTCAGCGCCGACAGGGTGTCCATTGTGGTCTCCGGGCGCGGGTGCTCGTCGACGTCGACCACGGTGTCGCCCTTGCGGGAGCGCACCGTCACCGGCACGATCTCGTCGGCGAAGAGCCCGGCCTGCTGCGCGGCACCGGCGCGCTGCTGCGAGCGGACCGACAGCTCGTCCTGCTCGGTGCGCGAGATTCCGTATTCGCGGCGCAGGTTCTCGGCCGTTTCGAGCATTCCGCCCGGCACCGGGAAGTTCTTGCCGCCCGCGGTCACCCGGCCGCGTGCCAGCGCGTCGTGCAGTTCCAGCCCGCTGCCGCGGATTCCCCACCGGGCCTCGGTGGTGTAGAACGGCGCGCTGCTCATGCTCTCCGCGCCGCCGGCCAGCACCACGTCGCTGACGCCGGTCTGCACCTGCATCGCGGCGTCCAGCACGGCCTGCAGGCCGGAACCGCAGCGGCGGTCCACCTGGGTGCCGCCGACCTCGACGGGCAGGCCCGCGTCCAGTGCGGCAACGCGGCCGATCGCCGGGGCGTCGGAGTTCGGGTAGCACTGGCCGAGGATCACCTCGTCGACCGCGTCGCCGGGCAGCCCGGTGCGCGCCAGCAGCGCCTCGATCACCGTCGCCGCCAGCTCCACGGCCGGCACGGTCTTGAACACCCCGCCGAACCGGCCGATCGGGGTCCGCAGCGGTTCGCAGATCACCGCTTCGCGCATCGCTTGCTCCTTCGAGTCCCGGTGGCGGCCGCTCCGCCGCCGTTTCGTTCGTAGCACAGCGCCGCGGGGCGCGGAAATGCTCGGCGATTATGTTCGGTCACGTCTTACTGGCAGGGCAATTCAGTATTGGACGGTATCGGCAAGCCGTGCGATGGTGCGTCGGAGGAAACCTTGGGAGGTCGGCCATGCAGTGGGCGCAGCAGGTCAACACCGTGCGGGTGATCGGCACCGGCGTGATGGGGCGCGGCATCGCGCAGCTGGCCGCGGCCGCCGGGCTGACCGTGGAGCTCGCCGACGCCCGCCCCGAGGCAGTGTCCGCCGCGGTCGACCAGATCGGGCAGATGTTCGACAAGCTCGCCGGCAAGGGCCGGATGACCAGTGCCGACGCCGCCGCGGCGCGGGCCCGGCTGCAGCCGGTCGGCAGCCCGCTGGCGCCCACCGGGTGCGACCTGGTGATCGAGGCGGTCCGCGAGGACCTGCCGATCAAGCGCGAGCTGTTCGCCGAGCTGGAGAAGATCTGCCCGGCGCACACCGTGTTCGCCACCAACACCAGCTCGCTGTCGGTGACCTCGATCGCCACCGCGCTCGCCGACCCCGGCCGGCTGGCCGGCCTGCACTTCTTCAACCCCGTCCCGCTGATGCGCCTGGTCGAGGTGATCCCCGGCGCCCGGACCGCCGAGTGGATCCCGGGCGCGCTCGTCGACCTGGTCCGGCGGCTGGGCCACCAGCCGGTGCGGGCCACCGACACGCCGGGCTTCCTGGTCAACCACGCCGGCCGCGGGCTGATCACCGAGGCTCTGCAGATCCTGGGCGAGGGCCTGGCCGCGCCCGCCGACGTCGACCGGATCTGCCGCGACGTGCTGGGCCTGCGGATGGGCCCGTTCGAGCTGATGGACCTCACCGCGCTGGACGTCACGCACCCGGCGACGGAGAGCATCTGGTCCGGCTACTACGGCGATCCCCGGCTGCGGCCGTCGCCGATCACCCGATCCCGGCTGGAAGCGGGGCTGCTCGGCCGCAAGGTCGGTGAAGGCTTCTACGCCTACACCGACGGCGCGAAGCAGGAGTCGCCCGAACCGCAGGCGCCGCAGGCGGAGACGCACCCGATCTGGTCGGACAACGCGGAGCTGCTCGACGCGCTGGGTGCGGCGGGCGTGCCGGTGGAGCGCGGGGACGAGCCCTCCGAAGCAGCCGTCATCCTCCTCACCCCGTACGGCCACAGCGCCGCGACCGCCGCGCTCTCGGCCGGGCTGCCTCCGGCACGGGTGTGCGGCGTGGATCCGCTCAGCACGGAGAAACGGTTCACGCTGACCGTGCACCCGGCGACCGATCCGGCACTCGCGCGCTCGGCCTGGGCGGCGCTGGCCGCGACCGGCCGGGCGGTGACCGTCGTCCGCGACGGCGCGGGCATGATCGCCCAGCGGCTGCTGGCGTCGATCGTGAACACCAGCTGCTTCATCGCCGAACAACGCCTCGCCACGCCCGGCGACATCGACACGGCGGTGCGCCTCGCGCTCGGCTACCCGCGCGGTCCCCTGGAATGGGGACAGCACGTCGGCCCGCGCCGCGTGCTGGCGGTGCTGCGCGCCCTGCAGTCGGCCACCGGCGACCCGCGCTACCGGCCCAGCCGCTGGCTGGTCGAACGGGCCGAGCTCGGCCTCGGCCTCACCGAAACCGGCACCACGCCGCAAGACCTGCTCGCCGGACCGGCGGCCCCCGCGAGCAGCTGACGCGAACGGCCTGTTCGCCTCGTCCAGCGGGACGAACGGTCCGTTCACCTCGGAGCGGTGGACGGGCGCGTGGCCGAACAACATGAAGCGCGAGATGCAAGAGGACCACTGTGGACTTTGAACTCACCGACACCCAGGTTGCCTTCCGGGAGATGGCGGCCCAGTTCGTCGACGCCGAGATCGTGCCGCACGTGCGCGAGTGGGACCGCCGCGAGGAGGTCGACCTCGGGATCGTGCGCAAGCTCGGCGAACTCGGCTTCCTCGGGCTGACGCTCCCGGAGGAGTACGGCGGGGTCGAGGCCGACATGGTCAGCTACGCGCTGGTCATCGAGGAACTCGGCCGCGGCGATTCCTCGGTGCGCGGCATCGTCTCGGTGTCGCTGGGCCTGGTGAGCAAGTCCATCGCCACCTACGGCACCGAGGAGCAGAAGCGGCGCTGGCTGCCGATGCTGACCAGTGGTGAGGGCCTGGGCTGCTTCGCGCTGACCGAGCCGGACGCCGGCTCCGACCCCGGCTCGCTGACCACCCGCGCCCGCCGCGACGATGGGGGCACCTCCCGTTCGAGCGAAGCCGAGAATGGGGGAGACTGGGTGATCACCGGCCAGAAGATGTTCATCACCAACGGGACCTGGGCCAAGGTCGCGCTGCTGTTCGCGCGCACCAGCGACGACGGCGGCCGCGGCATCACCGCGTTCCTGGTGCCCACCGACTCGCCCGGCTTCACCGCGAACACCGTGCACGGCAAGCTCGGCCTGCGCGGGCAGGCCACCGCGGAGCTGGTGCTCGACGAGGTGCGGGTGCCGGATTCGGCGCGGCTCGGCGAGGTCGGCAAGGGCCTGGGCATCGCGCTGGGCGCGCTGACGAAGGGCCGGATCTCGGTCGCGGCCGGCGCGGTCGGCGTGGCGCAGGCAGCGTTGTCCGCCGCGACCCGGTACGCGGGGGAGCGCGTGCAGTTCGGCAAGCCCATCGCGGCCCGGCAGCTGGTGCAGGAACTGCTCGCCGATTCCGCCGTCGAGGTCGAGGCCGCCCGGCTGCTGACCTTGCGGGCCGCGTCGCTGGCCGAGCGCGGGGTGTCCCGCCAGGAGCTGACCACCGCGTCGTCGATGGCGAAGCTGCACGCCAGCGAAACGGCCGTGCGGGTGTCCAACAACGCGTTGCAGGTCTTCGGCGGGTACGGCTTCATCGACGAGTACCCGGTGGGCAAGTACGTCCGCGACGCGCGCGTGCTGACCCTCTACGAAGGCACCAGCCAGGTCCAGAAGCTGATCATCGGCCGCGCCCTCACCGGCGTCGACGCCCTCACCTGATCTGCGTTCACGAATCTGAACGAACGACACCCCCGGTCGGCATCGCCGACTGGGGGTGTCCTTTTCGCATGGGTGGCAAGTCCCTGTTCCGGGGTATTGACGGTGTTTTGCCGATATCGCTATCGTGACGCGAACTGGAAACTAAGTTTCCTGTTTCCCGCCGCCAGGATCGGGAGCCGCCACCGCGGCTCTGCTCTTCGACCGAGGAGATTTCGATGAGGTGGCAGAACTCCGCACGCGCCGTCACGATCGCCGCAGCCCTGCTGTTGACCAGCACCGCGGCCCAGGCCACAACCCAAGAGCCGGAACTGGATCCCGTTGTCGCCAACGGGATTTTGTCTGTCTGCGGCAAGACGCTGTGCAACAGCAGCGGAGCTCCGGTGCAGCTGCGCGGCATGAGCACGCACGGCCTGCAGTGGTACAGCCAGTGCGTCAACGACGCGTCGCTGGACGCGCTGGCCGACGACTGGCAGGCCGATGTGCTGCGGATTTCCATGTACATCCAGGAAGGCGGCTACGAGGACGACCCGGCCAAGTTCACCGAACTGGTCGACAAGTACGTCGAGGCGGCCAGCCAGCGCGGCATGTACGCGATCATCGACTGGCACATGCTCGATCCCGGTGACCCGAACTACAACCTGGACCGCGCCAAGACGTTCTTCACCGAGATGGCCAAGCGACACAAGGACAAGACCAACGTCCTCTACGAGATCGCCAACGAGCCCAGCGGCGTCGAGTGGTCGCAGATCAAGAGCTACGCCGAGGAGCTCATCCCGGTGATCCGCGAGCAGGACCCGGACTCGGTGGTGCTGGTCGGCACCCGTGCCTGGTCGTCGCTGGGGGTTTCGGAGGACTCCAACGAGCAGGAGATCGTCGACAACCCCGTCAACGCCGACAACATCATGTACACGTTCCACTTCTACGCGGCGTCGCACGGGCAGGAGTACCTGGACACGTTGTCGCGCGCGGCCGACGAGCTGCCGATGTTCGTCACCGAGTTCGGCACGCAGGAGGCCACCGGCGACGGCGGGAACGACTTCGACATGGCCCAGAAGTACATCGACCTGATGGCGTCGAAGAACATCAGCTGGACCAACTGGAACTACTCCGACGACTCCCGCTCCGGCGCGGTGTTCAAGGAGGGCACCTGCGAGAACGGGCCGTACCCGGGCACCGGCCAGCTCAAGCCCGCGGGCGAGTGGGTCCGCGAGCGGGTCAAGTGAGGTGATCACGGTGCGGAAACTGCTCCGCGCGGGCACGGCGCTCGCCGCGGTGCTGGGGCTGGCGGTCACCGCGGCGGATGAGCTGCGGGTGCCGGAACCGGCGCCGGCCGTGGCGGCGGACCCGCAGGTCCAGGCGCCCGTCTGGACCGCCGAGACCGACCGCGGTACCTCGGTCTTCGAGGGGATCGAGACCAAGCCCGGCAGCGTCGAGGTGGTGGCCGATCCGAAGGGCGAGCACGGCGACGTGTACCGGCTGCACACCTCCGGCGTGCCCGAGGGCTCGGAGCGGGTGCGGGTGGAGTCGCGCGGCCACAAGACGCCGGACGGCGGCCGGCTGAGGTTCACCGAGGGAGACACCTACTACATCGGGTGGCGTTCGATGTGGGACCCGCTGCCGACGAAGTCCGGGGAATGGGTGGCGTTGTGGCAGCTCAAGGACTACGGCTCGGGTGCCGCCACGCCGCCGCTGTCGCTGCGGGCCCGCGGCGACGTGCTCGACCTGGAGTACTGCGACCCGGACATGAAGACGACGCAGCTGTGGAAGATCCCGCTGCCCAGGGACAGCTGGCACAGCTTCGTCGTCGGGGTGCACGTCTCCAGCGATCCGGGCAAGGGCTGGGTCAGGTTCTGGCACAACGGCGAAGAACAGGTCCTCAATGGACAGAAGCAGTTCCCGGCGGCGACGCTGCGCGCCGACTTCGTGACCGACAAGTGGGGCGTGTACCGCTCCGACGGCATCACCGGGGAGGCCACGGCCTACCTCGTCGACGCCAAGGTCGGGAGGTCGTACGCGGACGTGGCCGGGTGACGTCCGGGCAATAGGGCCGTGCGTGTTTTGTGTTGCTGTGGCGGCACAAAGCGCGCACGGCTCGTCGGGTCCGGCTGCCGCGCGGGTGCGATGGGAGTCCACATCGGTCGGCCATGCACGTGGGTGAAAAGGCCGGTGCACAGGGGTTTCTGCCGTCGGTGGCGGGGGCTTCACGCCGGAACCGAGGCGGTAGGTGGTCGGGTGGGGGTTCGCTCCCGCCGCCAGACATGAACGAACCCCCGGCTGGTGGACGCGGATTCCGCGTCACCCCCGACCTTGGTGTCAAAAGTAGGGCAGTCGATCGGGCCGCGTCAAGTATGTGACGCACATTCAAGAATGTGAATTCTGTGAAATCCTTGGGAAATCCGGCGAGAGAGATGTCCACTGTGGACTATCTGCTTGGATCTGGTGCGGAACGGCCGGCTTCGCCGCACGGGTGTCCGGGTGCGGTAGCTGGGACGGGAAGCGAGACCCGCGTCGTCTGCGCACTCGTGCCAGACGGCTCTCGCTGCTGGAACCCGGACGGGCTTGAGGGCGCTCAGTTCGGCGACGCCTTCCGCGGCTGGACACCGGCGGTGCGGCTCCGGCCGCGGGTCCAGCCCGGCCGACCGCTTCCGCTGCGGAGCACGTTCTCGTCGACGATCGCCACCAGAAGTCCATCGGTGCGCTGAGCTGGCCTTCGCGTGGTCGTCGCCGGTTGGATAGGATTGCGCGGGAAGTGCGATCGGCAAGGCGGCGGATGAGCGTGGAAGACAACCGAGGATCCTCGGTTTCGGGGGCCCAGACCCTCGACAGGGGGATCCGGGTCCTGTGGCACCTCGCCCGACGGCCGGACGGCGAGACGCTGACCGAGATGGCGCGCTCGTTGGGGCTCAACCGCAATGCGCTGCACCGGATGCTGGAGGCGCTCACCGCGCACAACCTGGTCCGGCGGACCGAGGACAAGCGGTACCACCTGGCCTACGGTCTCGTGGAGTTGGCATCAGCGGTGGACAGTGATCTGCGCGGCTTGGCCTACCCGATCATGGCGGGGCTCGCCGACGCCGTCGATGCGACGGCGCACCTGATGGTGCCGGTCAGCGATGCCGAGGTACAAGCGGTGCTGGTGGTCGAGCCGAGGCTCGCCGCGGCGCACATCGCCTTCCGGACAGGTCAGCGCCACGCGGTAGACCGTGGCTCAGGCGGTATTGCGATCTTGGCGGGCCGCCCACCCCGTGATGACGACCCGGCCGAGGTGGTGGCGGCCCGCGAGCAGGGCTACGCCGTTTCCACCGGTCACGTGATCCCTGGAGTCATCGGGGTTTCGGTGCCGGTGGAGACACCTCCGACGATGTCGGAGGTCAGCATCGGTGTGTCGCTGGTCGATCCCGCTGCGGTCGAGCAGGTGGCGCCGCGGGTGGTGGCGGCAGCTCGCGAGGTGAGCGCGCAGCTGTTCGCCTCGCGCTCACGGGTGCGCTGACGCCGCGGACCATCACTGCCGGTAGACCGGATCAGCGGCGTCCCTCCTGGAGCGGACCCAGCCGGGGTCGAGGCTGTCGGTGATGGTTTGTGCGCGGAATTCGTCGAAGACGACGACCCGGTCGGCGATGCGCCACTGGCCGCTGCGCCGTTCGAACCGGTCCACGTAGCGGCATCGGATGATGGCCAGTTCCTGCTCGGTCGCGCCGTCGACCGGCGCCTGTCTGAGGTAGCAGAGGCAGTAGGACTCGACCTCGGCCGCGTCGTCGCCGGTGAAGTCGATGAGCACGTTGCTGATGAAGTGCTGGGACGAGTCGATCGTGGTGTGCCGCCGCCGGATGTCCTCGATCAGGCCGCTCACCGGCCCGTGGTAGCCGCCGTGGTTGTCGATGGCGTCGGGGAAGTAGCAGTCCCGGATGCCGTCGTAGTCGAGCCGGTCCACTGCCCTCGCGTAGCGGTAGAGCACTTGCTCGATGGCGACCCGATCGTCCGATGTGGTCATGCGCCGCTCCCTGCGTCGTTGAGCCGTTGTGCTGCTTCCTGCCCGGCGAGCCGACCGAGCACCAGGGCGTGAGCCACGGAATTCCCGCCGCCCACGTAGCGTTCCCCGAGGATTCCCCCGGCCGCTTCGCCCGCCGCGTACAACCCCGGAACGACGTGGCCGCCGGTGTCGAGCACGCGGGCGCGGCTGTCGATGCGCAGGCCGGTGTGCGTGCACACCAGCTCCGCGGGGAGCATCCGGACCGCGTAGAACGGACCGGTTCCCACTGGTGGCAGCCGGGGGTCGACCTGCTTGGCGGCCAACGACTCGTGCCGGAGGAAGTCCTCGTCGTGGCCCCGCTCGAACAACGCGTTGAACCGCTCGACGCTCCGGACGAGGTTGGCGGCCGGCACGCCGATCCGCGCGGCGAGTTCGGGCAGCGTGTCGGCGCACCGGACGACGCCTTTGCCGACCTCTTCGAGGACCCGGTCCGCAGCCCAGTCGGCGTAACCGGGCGGCAGGCCGATGCGGGCCGCTTCGTCGAAGACCGCCCAGACGAATCCGCCGTGGTCCTTGAGGATTCCGGGACTGACCGCGTACGGGGCGTCCTCGTCCATGCACCGGTGGCCGTCGGCGTTGACGTGGATCCGGGACGCCGGCGGGAATCCGCTCTGCCAGTGGTGGAACCGCTGGAACTCGGCGGTGACCAGCAGCAGACCCCAGCCGTGCCCGAACAGCGACAGGTCGTGCCGCTCGGCCAGCGCGATGTGATCGCCCCGGCTGCCGGGGGCGGCGACGACGAACAGGCTGTCGCCGGCGATGCCGGCGTCCGGGAAGTACTCCCGCACCAGCTCGGGGTTCTGCGCCAGCCCACCGCAGGCCACGACGGCGGAAGGCGCGGTGACCTCCGCGCCGTCGACGACCACCCCGCGCACCGCCGGCCCGTCGCGGAGCAGGTCGGTGGCGCGGCTGCCGAGCGCAAGATCGACCTTGAGCCGCCGGCGGGCGCGGTCCAGGGCCTGGACGAGCCCGTATCCCTGGTCCTTCGGCACGTGGCCGCGCCAGACGTCCTCGACGCCGGCGCGGGTCAACCCCGGCATGTGCGCGTTGCGGGACAGCTGGGCGGGGATCTCGACGCCGAGGTCGAGCAGCCAGTCGATGAGCGTGCTCGACTGCTCGCAGAACATCCGCGTCGGGCCGGGCAGCACGCGCCACTGGTTGAGGTCCATGTAGTGCTGGAACATGCGTTCCGGCGAGTCCTCGACACCCAGCGCCCGCTGCACGCCGGTGGCCGCGGCGGTCAGCATCCCGGCGGAGAGCTGCGTCGACCCGCCGATCTCGGCCTCGGATTCCAGCACCAGCACCCGCAGCCCGTGCTGCGCCGCCGATACCGCCGCCGCCAGCCCGGCGCCCCCGGCGCCGATGACGACGAGGTCGTAGTCGTAACCCATGGATCTACCTCAGCGCCCGTCTTTGATCTCGGTCTTGATCTTTTGTCCTGATGCGCCGCAGGCGCTTGCACCGCCACGCGGAACGAGTTCGAAGGCAGCCCCCTCAGATGTGTTGGGAGCCGCCGTCGACCGGGATCACCGCGCCGGTGATGTACCGCGCGCTGTCGGACAGCAGGAAGTACAGGGCGCCGAAGACCTCGATGGGCGCGCCGACCCGGCGCAGCGGCACGGTGCTGAGCGCGCGGTCGAGCGCCGCCGGGTCCTCGCGCACCCATCGCGTCATCTCGGTGTCGACGAAGCCGGGCGCGATCGCGTTGACCCGGATGTTGTCCGAGCCCAGTTCCACGGCCATGCAGCTGGTCAGGTGCCGCACGGCGGCCTTGGACGAGTTGTAGGCCGCGCGGGTGGCGCGCACCCGGACTCCGGCCACCGAGGCCATGTTGACGATCGCGCCGCCGCCGTGTTCGCGCATGTGCCTGGCGGCGGTCTGCGCGCCGTAGACGACACCGTTGACGTTGACCTGGTAGGTGGAGGTGAGCTGCTCCGGCGGGATCTCGGTGAACTCGGCCTGCGGGAAGATCCCCGCGTTGTTGACCCAGAAGTCGACTCGACCGAACTCGTCGAGCCCGGCGCGCAGCAGGCCGTCGTGGCCGGCCGGGTCGGTGACGTCGGCGCGGTGGCCGACGACCCGTCCGCCGTCGGTGATCTGCCGGTCGACCTGCTCGGCGACCTCGGGCGCACCGGTGAGGTCACCGGCCACGACGTTGATGCCGCGCCGGGCGAGCTCGGTGGCGAAGACCGCGCCCATGCCGCGACCCGCACCGGTCACGACGGCGACCTTGCCGACGAGTTCGGGGTAGCTCGCGGCGATGGGGCTGTCGTCCGCGCGCGTCGGGTTGGCCTGGTCGTTCGGTGCCGTCATCGGGAATTCTCCAGGTGTTCGCAGGAAGAGGTGGTTCAGTCGCGGGTGACGACCCGCTCGGCGATCAGCCAGAGCCCGCCGTGGCGGACGAAGCTGTCGTCGATGGTGGTGACCCGGTCGATGGCCACCGCGTCGGAGCTCGTGGTCCGCACGATGAGCAGGTTGGCCTTGACGTGGCACTCGTCCGCGCTGATCTCGCGGTCGATGCAGACGTTGGTGACGATGTGGTGGGCTCGGGGGTTGTTCGCGGCGAAGGCGGCGGCGAACTCGGTGAGAGCTTCCCGTCCGCGGACGGGTTCGGGATAGGTGGGGGAGCGGAACACGCCGTCGGGGGTGAAGGTCTCGGCCCACTGCCGGGCCGCCCCGCCGTCGATGGCGTGGGCCTGTTTTCCCAGCAGGTTCAGGATTTCGAGGAGTGCGGCGGTCACGAGGCGTCCTCGGCGAGGGCGGTGGTGATGCGGTGGTAGGTGCCGCCGGACACCAGGCCGCCGTCGACGACGAGCTCGGTGCCGTTGATGTAGGACGCCTCGTCGGAGAGCAGGAAGGCGACCGCCCCGGCGATCTCCTCGGGCGCGGCCACCCGGCCGGCGGGCACGGATCGGACGCTCTCGTCGACGAACCGGTGGTCACCGGAATGCAGCAGGGGAGTGTCGACCAGCCCCGGGTGGACGGAGTTCACCCGGACGCCCTTGGCGGCGAACTCCAGGGAGCCCACTTTGGACAGCCCGCGTACACCCCACTTGCTCGCCCCGTAGGAAGCGGAGAAGTAGCCGACCATCCCGGCGATCGAGGACACGTTGACCACCGACGCGCCCCCGGCTCGCGCCAGCGGGCCGGAGAGGAACTTCATCCCGAAAAAGACGCTGGACAGGTTGATGTCCACGACCCGGCGCCAGTCGTCGACCGACGTCTCGGCGATGCCTTTCCGGAAGCTCACACCGGCGTTGTTCACCAGGCCGTGCAGCGGCTTCCCGTCGAGCACCGTCGCGAGTCCTCGCCACGCATCGGGGTCGGCCACGTCGAGGTGGTGAGCCCGGCCGGTGCCTCCCGCCGCGGTGATTTCGTCGGCGACGGCGCGGGCGGCGGCCAGATCGATGTCGGCGAGCAGAACATCGGCGCCTTCCCGGGCGAGGCAGAGCGCCTCCGCCCGGCCCATGCCGCTCCCGGCGCCGGTCACCACGATCCGGCGATCGCGAAACCTGGCTGTCATAGCGCGAGTTCCCTTCCCTTGGTCTCCTTGAGGAAGAAGGAGGTGACGAGGCTGATCAGGGCGCAGGCGACGAAGTACCCGGCCGGGGCGAGCTTGTTGCCGGTCGAACTCACCAGCAGCGTCGCGACGAACGGCGCAGTGCCGCCGAGCAGCATGTTGGTCACGTTGTTGCCCAACGCGATTCCGCTGTACCGGAAGCGGGCCCGCAGCATCTCGGCGTACGCGGCGAACGAGACGCCGTTGACCACCGAGACGCAGATGAACAGCACGGCCGGGCCCAGGATCGCCAGCGGCGCCGGGCCGTCGGCCATCAGCATGAACATCGGCACCCCGAGCAGCGCCCCGGCAGCGGAACCGCCGATGAACACCGGTTTGCGTCCGATCCGGTCACCGAGGTAGCCCGAGATCGGCAGGGTGATCACGCCCAGGACCATCGCGATGCAGGTCGCGGCGAAGGCGAACTGCGGCGAGCGCTGCCCGGCGGTCTGCAGGTAGGTCGCGGCGTAGACCGAGGCGATGTAGTAGCCGCCGGTGATCACCGCGCCGAGCAGGATGATGGTGAGGACCTGTCGCCACGCGGTCGAAAGCACCGCGAACAGCGGGACCTTCGCGACCTCGCACTGCTGCTGGACGTCCTCGAACTGCTCGGTCTCATCCAGCGAGTTGCGGATCCACAGCCCGACCACGCCGATGACCAGGCTCAGCAGGAACGGGATTCGCCAGCCCCAGGCCGCGATCTGCTCGGCCGACAGCCCCGTGGTCAGCGCGAGCGCCATCAGGGATGCGCACAGCGACCCGATGTAGGTGCCGGAGTTGACCATCGATGTCTGGAAGGCGCGCCACTTGGGCGGGGCGTGCTCGGAGACGAACGAGTTGGCGCCGCCGAGCTCACCACCGGCGGCGAAACCCTGCAAGCAGCGCGAGAGCGTCAGCAGCACGGTCGCCCAGACGCCGAGCGTGGCGTAGGTGGGCAGCAGGCCCATCAGCGCGGTGGCCACTGCCATCAGCAGGATCGTCCAGGTCAGCGCCTTCTTGCGGCCGTACTTGTCGCCGATGTGGCCGAAGAAGATCCCGCCCGGCACGCGGAGGAAGAACGCCACGGCGAACGCGGCGAAGGTGCCGAGCAGCGCCGCGGTCGGATCGTCCTGGACGAAGAAGTGGGCGCTGACCATGGTCGCCATGTAGCCGTAGATGCCGAAGTCGTAGTACTCGACGACGGTGCCCAGGATGGCAGCGCGGATGACTTTGGCGTGCGACTGCGCGGGTCGCGCGCCCGCTTGGTCGGTGGCTGTGACGCCGTCGGTGGTGGAATTCGCCATTGAATGTCCTTCGGTGCGGCCCTCGTCCGGGACGAATGAGCGCAATATGCTCAAATAGTGAGCGCGATGCTCACTAAATGGGAGTATATGGATCCGTCTCGTCCCTTGGCAACGGTCAACGGGTGCAACCGTGGGGCGGCGCGAAGGCGACCGCTCCAACTGCGTGCAGCGGCTCGGCGTCACGACCAGCACGATCGTCAACGGGGAGGTACTGCGGAACCAGCGGACCGGGCCGATCGGTGAGGTGATCGGCGGGCTGATGGTGAAGGATCCAGCGAGCCGGATGCCGATGGAGGAGGTGCGCCGTCTCGTGCGCCCGCTCTTGCCGGAGGTCGGCACGAACCCTCGCGCACCTGCTGAATCCGGAAGCGCCCGCGTTGTGCGCGGGTGCAGCGGCCGTTCAAGCGGTCCCGCGCAGCGAAAAGGTGATCGCGGCCCACTCCGCCGGTACGCGGTTCGGTCCCAAAGGCCCACTCAAGCGAAGGCATTCGCGCGAAGCGGCGCTGGGTGCGGGGACGGGGTGGCGATCTCGCGCGAAACCGCCACCCCGTCGGCGCCGGGGGAGCCTGGCCTCGGGGTCTTTCTGGCGCGACCCCTTGGGCGGGATCGGGCTCGGGTTCAGTCCGGCGCGTTGGCGGCGCGGAGGGTGCGCATGGCCTCGGCGAGGGCTGCCGAGTCGGCCTTGCCGAGCGGGGCCAGGACGCGCTTGCGCAGGATCTCGGCGCACGCCGCGCGGGAGCGCTCGGCGATGTCGCGGCCGTGGTCGGTGAGGACCGCGTAGGTGACCCGGCGGTCGGTATCGCACGGCTCGCGGCGGATCAGGTCGGCCTTGGCGAGGCGGTCGGCGACCTTGGTGAAGCCGCCGCTGCTCAGCGCCGCCTCGCGGGCGAGCTTGGTCATGGGCATCCGGTGGTCGGGCGTGCGGACCAGGCGGAGCAGGATGTCGAAGGAGGCCGGGGGGAGCCCGAAGTGCTCGCTGATCTCGGCCTCGATGTGCCCCTGCGTGACGTGGTAGCCCTCGATCACCAGTCCCCACCAGGTGATGATCTCGTCGTCATCGGTGCACGGATCCGGGCCGGTCTTGCTGTTCACCGGGATGCTCCCTCCTGCGATTGCGGCCCCACCAGTCTACCTGAAACAGCTCGCAAGGAAATCTCTTGCGCAGAAGATGAAGTCCAAGTATTGTCTTCCATGGAAGAGATGAGCGACTGGTTCCGACGCAGCCGCCCAGCCCCTTGAACAGGAGTCCGACAGTGAGCACCCCCGTGAAGGTCAGCGTCATCTACTACTCGGCCACCGGAACCGGCACCGAGATCGCCAACACCCTGGCCGCCGAGGCCGAGGCGGCCGGCGCCGAGGTGCGGGTGCGGCGTGCCCCGGAGCTGGCGCCCGACGCGGCGATCGACAGCAACCCGGCGTGGCGCGCCAACGTCGAGGCCACCAAGCCCATCCCCGAGGCCACCCCGGACGACGTGGTGTGGGCCGACGCGGTGCTGTTCGGCTCGCCGACCCGCTTCGGCAACATCGCCTCGCAGCTCAAGCAGTTCATCGACACCCTCGGCGGCCAGTGGGCGCAGGGGCAGCTGGCGGACAAGGTCTACAGCGGCTTCACCTCCAGCTCGACCGCGCACGGCGGCCAGGAGTCGACGCTGCTGGCGCTGTACAACACGTTCCACCACTTCGGCGGCATCGTGGTCGCCCCGGGCTACACCGATGGCGCGAAGTTCGCCGACGGCAACCCGTACGGCACCAGTCACGTCGACGCCCAGGGTGCGAACAAGGTCGACGACGTCACCCGCGCGGCGGCTGCCGTCCAGGCGAAGCGGGTCGTGGCGGTCGCCAAGGCCCTCAAGGCCGGCGCCGACGCCTGATCCCTCTCGGGCCCAGGAATGAAGGGCGTCTCCCGTCGGGAGGCGCCCTTCACGTGTTCGTCGACCGGGTCGCGACGATGGCGGAGACGACGAGGCCGTCGCGGACCAGCCAGCGGCCGGTGAACGCCGTCAGCGGGCGGCCCGCCAGTTCCGCGCCCTCCTTGCGCAGATGCGCGGTGAACGTTCCGGTGCCGAGTTCGAGCCGGGCGTCTTCGAAGCCGAGCCAGCGGCCGGTGATCGGATACCACGCCTTGTAGACGGTTTCCTTGCAGCTGAACAGGATCCGGTCCCAATGCGTGTCGGGTCGCGCCGCGGACAGCCGGGCCAGGTCGGCGCGTTCCGCTTCCAGGGACACGACGTTGAGCACGCCGTCGGGCAGCGGGGCGTGCGGCTCGGCATCGATGCCGACGGTGTGCACCTGCCCGGCGCGCGCGGCGACGGCGGCCCGGTAGCCGGCGCAGTGCGTGATGCTGCCGAGGATCCCGGTCGGCCACTGCGGTGCTCCGCGCCCGCCGCGCAGCAGGGGAGCAGGCGGCACGCCGAGCCGGCTCAGCGCCTGGTGCGCGCACCACCGCCCGGTCGTGAACTCCCGGCGGCGCTTGTCCCGGGCGCGCGCGATCAGCGCTTCCTCTTCGGGGAACAGGACCACGTCCGGTGGATCGGCGAAGGCTTCGGCGGAGCTGACCTCGGCGGGCAGCAGTTCCTCGATCACGAACGGCCTCCAGGGCGCCTGCCCGCTCGCATCGCGGTGACGGGTCGGCCCGACCCGCTGGAAAGTTCCGGCTGCACCGGTCCACGGTAGCGCCGGGCGAACTGCCCGAGGCGCCCGCGGGTCGCGCGAAGGACCTCCTCCGGTGCGGATCCGATCACAATCCCAATCCGTGGAGTTGGGTTTACACGATCCGGGCGTCCGGTTACGGTCTTGGGCATGATCCGGACAGCGGCCCTGACGACACGAGGTTACGTGGACTTCGTGCGCGTGTCCTCCGCACTCTGTTGCCGGTAACGGTTTTCTCCGCTTCTTCTTTTTCGCGCGCGTCGTAGCGCGACCGCCTACAGCTCCGCCGGAGCTCCCCCGCACAGCGTCTCCGCTGGTCAACACCCGTGCGTGGTTTTCGTTGCCATAGCAGCGAAAAGTGCGCACGGCACCTGAGCAGCGGAACCGGGGCTCCGGTGATCCTCCAGCGCGGCCCATCCGTCGTGGCCGTGCTGCGCCCTCATGCCCTCCGGAGAGTGCAGATGACTGTATCCACCGAACGCGCGCCCACCGGCGCGCCGATCGATCGAGATCCGATCCCCGTCACCACCGTGCAAACCCGCACCGCGCGGCGCGAGAACCGCGTTCCCCGTTGGGTTTTCAAGCTGATCAGCCCCATCGCGCTGGTGGTGATCTGGCAGGTCCTCAGCAGCACCGGGGTGCTCAGCGACGACACCCTCGCCTCGCCCGCCACGGTCGCCGGGACCGCCGTGGAGATGTGGGACGAAGGGCGGTTGCAGGAGGCGATCGCCGCCTCGCTGCAACGCGTCGGCGCCGGCCTGGTGATCGGCGTCGTCGTCGCGATCGTGCTGGCGACGCTGTCCGGCCTGTTCCGCCGCGGCGAGGACCTCATCGACGCGCCGATGCAGATGCTGCGCACGGTGCCGGTGATCGGCCTCATCCCGCTGCTGATCATCTGGTTCGGCATCGGCGAGCAGCCCAAGATCGTGCTGATCGCGCTGGCCGTGACCTTCCCGCTGTACATGAACATCTACGGCGGCATCCGCAACGTCGACGCGGGCCTGGTGGAGGCGGCCAAGACGCTCGGGCTCGGCTGGTTCGCCCAGGTGCGGCACATCATCCTGCCCGCCGCGATGCCCAACGCCCTGGTGGGGCTGCGGTACTCGCTGGGTTCGGCGTGGCTGGCGCTGGTCTTCGGCGAGACGATCAACGCCACCGCGGGCATCGGCTACGAGATGAACATGGCCCGCGAGTTCTTCCAGACCGACGTGATCGTGGTCTGCCTGGTGCTGTACGCACTGCTCGGCCTCGTCGCCGATTTCATCGTCCGACTGCTGGAAAGGACCTTGCTGGCATGGCGACCGGCGTTCAGCGGAGCGTAGTGAAACCCGCCTCGGTGCGCGGCCTGAGCCGCCGCTTCGGCGACCGCACCGTGCTCGACGACCTCGACCTGGACATCGAGCCCGGCCAGTTCGTGGCGTTGCTCGGCCCGAGCGGCTGCGGCAAGAGCACGCTGCTGCGGATCCTGGCCGACCTCGACCGCGAGGTGACCGGCGAGGTCGAGGTGGCCGTGCGGCGCGCGGTGGCGTTCCAGGCGCCGCGGCTGATGCCGTGGAAACGCGTGTGGCGCAACGTGATCCTCGGCCTGCCCGGCCGCCCGGACAAGAAGCGGGCGGTGGCCGCGCTGGAGGAGGTCGGCCTCGGCCACCGGGTGGACGTCTGGCCGAAGGTGCTCTCCGGCGGCGAGGCGCAGCGGGCGTCGCTGGCGCGTGCGCTGGTGCGCGAACCGGACCTGCTGTTGCTGGACGAGCCGTTCTCGGCGCTGGACGCGCTGACCCGCATCAAGGCGCAGCAGCTGGTCGGCGAGCTGTGGCAGCGCCACGGCTGCGCGATCTTGCTCGTCACGCACGACGTGGAGGAGGCGCTGCTGCTGGCCGACCGGGTGCTGGTGATGCGCGACGGCCGCATCGGCTACGACCAGGTGCTGGACCTGGACCGCCCGCGCGATGTCACCGACCCGGCCTTCCTGGCGCTGCGCGCGGAGTTGCTGTCCTGGCTGGGTGTCGGGACCGGAGAGGGGAGTTCGTCATGACCGTCGAGTTCATCGGGATGATCGGGGCGCAGCACGTCTCGGAGATCCACGCCGCGGACGGACCGGCGGTCAACCCGGCGTTCCTGCGGAAGTTCGCGCAGGCGCACGAGGCGGCCGGGTTCGACCGGGTGCTGATCGGCTACGGGTCGAGCAGCCCGGAGAACACCCAGCTCGCCGCCTACGCCGCCGCGCACACCGAGCGGCTGGGCTTCCTGATCGCGCACCGCCCGGGCTTCGTGGCCCCGACGCTGGCGGCCCGCACCTTCGCCACCGCCGACCACCTCACCGGCGGCCGGATCGCGGTGCACATCATCACCGGCGGCAACGACGCGGACCAGCGCCGCGACGGCGACTACCTGGGCAAGGACGAGCGCTACGCGCGCACCGACGAGTACCTGGACGTCCTCCGCCGGGTGTGGGCCGCCGAGGAACCGGTGAGCCACGAGGGTGCGCACTACCGCTTCCAGGACTACAACGCCGCCGTCCGCCCGGTGCGGCAGTCCGGGATCCCGCTGTACTTCGGCGGTTCCTCGGAGGCCGCCCTGCGGGTCGGCGGCAAGCACGCCGACGTCTTCGCGATGTGGGGCGAACCGCTGGCGCAGACCGCGGAGCAGATCGCCGCGGTCCGGAAGGCCGCCGCAGAAGCGGGGCGGTCGGAACCGCCGCGGATCAGCGTGTCGTTCCGGCCGATCCTGGGCGCGACTGAGGAGAAGGCGTGGGAGCGGGCGCACCGCATCCTCGACCGGATCAACGCATCGCGCGGTGGTTTGGCGTCCTTCACCGGGCCCAAGACGCTGAACCCGGGCCAGCAGGTCGCCAACGTCGGCTCGAAGCGACTCCTCGCCGCCGCAGCGGCGGGGGAGCTGCACGACCGTGCACTGTGGACGCCCACGGCGGCGGCCACCAACGCGGCGGGTAACTCCACCGCACTGGTGGGTACCCCGGAGACGGTGGCGGCGGCGCTGCTGGACTACGTCGACATCGGCGTGACGACGCTGCTCATCCGCGGCTACGACCCGTTCGACGACGCGGTGGACTACGGCCGCGAGCTGATCCCGCTGGTCCGCCAGGAAGTCGCCCGCCGCGCCGCCGCCTAACCCGCGCCGAAGGGCGATTTCGCGCGAAATCGCCATCGGTCGGCACCGAGACATCAGGAGGAGAACACCATGACCACCGTCGCAGCCGGGCGATCCGAGTTCGCCCGATCGCTTTCCCCACGGCAGAACAGCTTCCCCGCCCGCCCGGTCTTCGACGACGTCGAGGACGAACGCCGGTTCCGCAAGCAGCGGCTGGCCGCGGCGCTGCGGATCTTCGGCAAGCTCGGCTACAACGAGGGCGCCGCCGGGCACATCACGGTCCGCGATCCCGAACTGCCGGACCACTTCTGGGTCAACCCGCTGGGCCGGGCCTTCAGCCGGATCAAGGCGTCCGAGCTGCTGCTGGTCAACCACGACGGCGAGATCGTGCACGGGGACCTCCCGGTCAACCAGGCCGCGTTCGCCATCCACTCGCAGATCCACCAGGCCCGCCCGGACGTCGACGCGGCCGCGCACAGCCACTCCATCTGGGGCAAGGCGCTCGCCGCGCTGGGCACCGAACTGCTGCCCATCTCGCAGGACAGCGCCCAGTTCTACGAGGACAACGTGATCGTGCCGGACTTCTCCGGGGTCGTGCTCGACCTGGAGGAGGGCCGCCGGATCGCCGCGACGCTCGGGCAGCGCAGGCTGGCGATCCTGGCCAACCACGGGCTGCTCACCGTCGGCCGCAGCCTGGAGGAGGCGGTGTCGCTGTACGTGGCCGCCGAGCGGAACTCGAAGGTGCAGGTCGTCGCCCAGGCGGCCGGGCAGCTGCAGCTGATCCCGCACGAGATCGCGCGGCACACCAGGCAGCAGTACCAGCAGCACCGCGACCCGGGCTGGGTGACCTTCGCCCCGCTCTTCGAAGAGATCGTGCACGAGCAGCCGGATCTGCTCGGCTGAGACTGGAGACAACGGAGTGCGTACGACCAGAATCCTGGTGTCGATGCTGGCCGCGGTGCTGCTCGCCGTGGCCGGCTGCGCCGGGGGCAGCTCGCCCAAGTCGCTGTCCGACGTGACCCTGGTGCTCGGTGACCAGGCCGGCGGGCTGCGAGCCAGGGTGGAAGCGTCCGGGGCGTTCGAGGACGCCCCGTACAAGATCCGCTGGGCCAACTTCCAAGGCGCGGCACCGCTCTTCGAGGCCATGCGCTCCGGCGACGTGGACACCGCGACCGCCGCGGACGCGCCCACCGTGCAGGCCATCGCCGGCGGCGTGCCGGCGCGACCGGCCGTGGCGACCGCGGCGTCCCCGTCATCGACGGCGATCATCGTGCCGCCCGGCTCGCCGATCCGCACCGTGGCCGACCTGCGCGGCAAGCACCTCGTGGTGTCCACCGCGCCGGGCAGCGTCTCGCACTACACCGCGCTCGGAGCGCTGGAGGAGGCAGGGCTGACGCAGCAGGACGTGCAGATCACCTTCAGCCTGCCGACCGACGCGCAAGCGGGCTTCAGCGCCGGGCACATCGACGCCTGGGCGACCTTCGACCCGTACCTGTCGATAGCGGAGCACGCCGGGGCCCGGGTGATCCGCGACGGCCAGGGCATCAACGGCCGCAACGGCATCCTGTCGGTGTCCACGGCGTCGGCTGCCGATCCGCTCAAGCGCGAGGCGCTGGCCGACGCGATGCGGCGGTTCGAGGCGGCGTGGCGGTGGAGCGACGAGAATCCCGAGGAGTACCAGCGCGTCTACGAGAAGCTGACGTCGCTGGACCCGCCGGTGGCACACCAGATCCTGACCCGGACCAAGCAGGAGGTGCGGCCGTTGACCGATGATGTGGTCGCCGACCTGCAGGCCGTTGCGGATCGCTACCTCCAGGCGGGCGTGCTGCGCGAGAAGGTGGACGTGGCGAAGGTCTGCGAGAGGGATCTGTACCCCGGCAAGTGAATCCTTGTTCTGTTGAGAAGCGGCGGCAGCCGCTTGCGGTGTGGAACTCGACTTGCACCGCTGCGGGTTCTCAGGCGTCTTCTCGGGAGGACAGCCCGGCGTGGTGTATTTGGTCATACATGAGTCGGGGATCCCGGACCGAGAAGGCGTCTGAGGTTCCGCTACCTGCACCGCCACGCAAGCCGCTTTCGAAACAGTTCAGTGAGAGGAGCCTGAGATGACCCGGAACTGGGAGCCGGACGGGCCTTGCCGCGGCACCGTGGTGGTGCTGCCGGGCAGGGGCGAGAACCCCGCCGTCTACCAGCGCTTCGGCCGGCGGCTGTCCGCGGACGGCTACGCCGTGGTGGTGCCGGACCCGGATACCGATCCCGAGACGTGGTTCCGGCCCGGGGCGGCGCGATTCCTGGCCGGCACCGATGCCGGGGCGCTGCGCGCCTGGGCGCTCGCGCTGGAGGTCGAGGTGGACGGCCTGATCCTGGCGGGCACCCCGCTCGCGCAGGGGCAGCAGCCCGCCGGCCGGGACGAGGAGATCGGGGTGCGCACGTCGTGCCCGGTGCACCGCGAACTGCTGGAGAACGATCCGGAGTTCCAGTGGGGCCGGTTGACCGACGACGTCCCCGAGCCGCCGAAGCGGCTGCCGGACGTGCCGACCCTGCTGCTGCACGGCGATGCGGACACGCTCGCGCCGGTCGCCCCGGTGACCTCGCTGGCGGGCAAGCACCCGCAGAGCTCGGTGGCGGTGTTCAAGGACGGCGTGCACGACATCCTCAACGACAAGTTCCACCGGAGCGTGGCCGCACGCATCGTGCTGTTCTGCGAGGAGGTCGCCAAGGGCGCGGTGCTGCTGCCCGAGACGCCGGCCGCGCCGCGGGCCCGCCGGTCGGCCCCGGTGCACATCTCGGCGCGCACCGACTACTCGGTGCGGGCGCTGCGCGACCTGGCGGGCAGCGGCCCCGAGCCGGTCAAGTGCGAGGTCATCGCCCGGCGGCAGGGCATCCCGCTGAACTCGCTGGTCAACCTCATGATCGAGCTGCGGAGGGCCGGGCTGGTCACCAGCCAGCGCGGCTGTGACGGGGGTTACTCGCTGGCGCGACCGGCCGGCGAAATCACGATCGGCGAGGTTGTGCGCGCGGTGGAGGGTGGGGTTACCTCGGTGCACAACGATTCACCCGGCGCCGAGGTGTGGCGCGAACTCGGCCGGCAGGTCGGCGAGTTCCTCGACGGGGTGCCGCTGGTCGGCGATCGGTGAACAAGGAAGGATCCTGATGACCCAGCACGACGCGTTCCACCCCGATCTCTCGACCCGGGTGTCCGAGGAGCAGCGCCGCTCGCTGCGCACCCGGCTGCACCACGTCCGGGCCGCCGATCTGGACAACAAGACGGCGCAGACGGAGGGCATGCGGCGGCTCGCGGCGATCAGCGGCGACCTGGTCGGCTCGGAGCGGATCTGGATGGGCGAGACGCACGTCGGCCCGTCGACGGCCTCGGACAACCACCACCACGGCGAGTCGGAGACGGCGATCTACGTGGTCAGCGGCCACCCGGAGTTCGTCTTCCACGACGGCACCGAGGAGGTGCGGATCAAGACGGAGCCGGGCGACTACATCTTCGTGCCGCCGTTCGTCCCGCACCGCGAGGAGAACCCGGACCCGAACGACCCGGCGGAGGTGGTGATCGCCCGCAGCACGCAGGAGGCGATCGTGGTCAACCTCCCGGAGCTCTACCGCCTGGAGCCGGGGGAGAGCTGATCGCGTCTCCGACCACCTCGTCGACCGCCCCGCGCGCCGACCCTCATGCAGGGCGGTGCGCAGGGACATCCCCGCCGGCTGATCCGGTTCCGTGTTGAGGCACGCCACGGGGGACGTGCCCTCCTACCGCGGAGGGCACGTCCCGCAGCCGGGTCGATCGCGCGACCGAGGCGGCCTCACTCGGCCTGTTCGGCGACGCTGAACATCCGGTCGAAGGCGGCCGAGTACGCCGCGACCATGGCGGGTTGGTGCAACGTGAGGGTGGCCTCGTCGTTGCGGCGCAGCGACGTGTGCGTCCAGTTCTGGCTGCCGGTGGTCACCCAGCCGGCGGCAGCACCGCTGCGACCGTGGTCGACCACGAGGTACTTGGAGTGGACGGTGCCGGGCAAGGTACCGCTCTTCAGCTTGCGGACCTCGATGGCGGGCGTGGCGTCGATCAGCGCCTGCCCCTCGGGTTCGAGGCTGCCGTGGACCAACCGGACCTGACAACCGGCGTTGCACAGGCGGACCAGCTGTTCCAAGGATCAGCGCCGCGATGGCCGGGCTCCTCGCCGGCGACCGGCGCAGCGCCTGACCCGTCCCGGTGTTGACACCCGCCTGGTTCTTCACCAGGCTGGGCGCCAGTAACCGACCGGTCGGTATGCGTCGGGTGCGGTCCGGCAAGCGCAGTGCGGCGCGGAGGAGGCGTGGATGGGCATCGGGGAGCCGTTCGGGACGTTGCTGGTCGCGAACCGGGGCGAGATCGCGTTGCGGGTCTTCCGGGCCGCGGCGGTGCTGGGTATCGGCACGGTCGGCGTGCACGCGGCGGGTGACGCCGACTCGCTGCACGTGGCCCGCTGCGACGAGGCCGTTCCGCTGCCCGAGAACGGAGCAGCTGCCTACCTCGACGTCGCCGCGATCATCGAAGCGGCCCGCAAGACCGGCGCCCAGGCCATCCACCCCGGATACGGGTTCCTCTCGGAGAACCCCGCCCTGGCCGGGGCCTGCGCCGACGCGGGCATCGCGTTCGTCGGCCCGGACCCGAGCGCGCTGGAGCTCTTCGGCGACAAGGCGAAAGCCCGCGCGCTCGCCGCCGAACTGGAGATCCCGACGCTGCCCGGCACGGCGGTGGCGACGCTCGCCGACATGGAACGCTTCCTGGACACCCTCGAACCGGACCTCTCGCACGGGCGCAGCGCGGCGGTGATCAAGGCCGTCGCCGGTGGCGGCGGCCGGGGCATGCGCGTGGTGCGCGGCCGGGACGAGCTCGCCGGGGCGTACCGGGCCTGCGAGGCGGAGGCGATCGCCGCGTTCGGCTCCGGAGAGCTCTACATCGAACGGCTGCTGACCGACGCCCGGCACATCGAGGTCCAGGTGATCGGCGACGGCCAGGAGGTCGCGCACCTCTGGGACCGCGACTGCAGCGTGCAGCGGCGGCACCAGAAGCTGATCGAGGTCGCGCCCGCCCAAGGGCTCGACCGGCAGCTGCGGCAGAACGTGCTGCAGGCCGCGACCCGGCTGGTCGGCGCCGCCGGCTACCGGGGCGTGGCGACCGTGGAATTCCTGGTCGGCGGCCAGGAATTCTTCTTCATGGAGGTCAATCCGCGGCTGCAGGTGGAGCACACCGTCACCGAGGAGGTGCTCGGCCTGGACCTGGTGCGCAGCCAGCTGGAGATCGCGGCCGGCGCGAGCCTCGCCGACCTCGGTCTCGACCAGGATCGAGTGCCGTGCCCGCGCGGCAGCGCGATCCAGATCCGGATCAACGCCGAGACGATGACCGCCGACGGGCAGGTCCTGCCGCAGTCGGGTGTCCTCGATCGGTTCGGGATGCCGGCGGGGCGCGGCATTCGCGTCGACACGGCCGGCTATCCGGGATACCGCACCAACCCGGGTTTCGACTCCATGCTGGCCAAGATCGTGGTGCACGACGCGGCGGGGTTCACGGCGGCCCGCAGGCTGGCGGTCCAGGCGCTCGACGAGCTGCAGATCACCGGTGTCGCCACGAACCTCCCGCTGCAGCAGGCGATCCTGCGCTCCGACGAGTTCGCCGCCGGGCGCTGCCCGACGTCCTATGTGGACAGAAATCGCGCCGAGCTGCTGGAGGCCGCGCCGAACGCCGTGCCGGACGCGCCCCTCGGCGCCACCGTCGCGCCGATGAGCGGCTCGGTCGTCGCGGTGGAGGTGGCGCTCGGCGACGTGGTCGCGCGCGGGCAGGTCGTGATGGTGCTGGAAGCTATGAAGATGCAGCACGTCATCCGCGCGGAAAGCGGCGGCGCGGTGACGCAGGTCCGCTTCCGGGAAGGCGACGTGGTCGACGCCGGGGAACCGGTGGTGATCGTCTCCGGCAACGACGAGCCCGGCGTCGCCGACCTCGCGGACGAGCGCATCGACCCCGACCACATCCGGCCCGACCTGGCCCGCGTGCTGGAGCGGAAGAGCCTGTGGGCCGACGAGAGCCGCCCCGAAGCGGTGCGCAAACGCCACTCGCGAGGCATGCGCACCGCGCGCGAGAACGTGGCCGACCTGGTCGACGAGGGAACCTTCACCGAGTACGGCGGCTTCGCCATCGCGGCGCAGCGCAAGCGCCGCGAGCTCGACGACCTGCTCCGCAACACGCCCGCCGACGGCATGATCACCGGCGTGGGCCAGGTCAACGGCGCGCAGTTCGGGCCGGAGCGCAGCACCTGCGCGGTGCTCGCCTACGACTACACCGTGCTGGCGGGCACGCAGGGCTATTTCAACCACCGCAAGACCGACCGGATCCTGGAGATCGCGCGGCAGCGGCAGTACCCGGTGGTGCTGTTCGCCGAGGGCGGCGGCGGCCGGCCGGGCGACGTCGACATCCCCAAGGGCGGCGGCCTGATCACCCCGTCGTTCCTGGCGCTGGGCGAGCTCAGCGGCCGTGTTCCGACGGTCGGCATCGCGGCGGGCCGCTGCTACGCGGGCAACGCCGCGCTGCTGGGCACCTGCGACGTGGTGATCGCGACCCGCGACGCCAACATCGGCATGGGCGGCCCGGCGATGATCGAGGGCGGCGGGCTCGGCGTCTTCGCTCCTGAGGAGATCGGCCCGATCGATGTGCAGACGGCCAACGGCGTGGTCGACGTGGCGGTCGAGGACGAGGCCGAAGCGGTCGCGGTGGCCAAGCGCTACCTGTCCTACTTCCAGGGCGATGTCACGGGCTACTCCGAGCCGGACCAGCGCGGACTGCGCCACGTGGTGCCGGAGAACCGCAAGCGCGCCTACGACGTGCACGCCGCGATCGACATCCTCTGCGACGAGGGCTCGGTGCTGGAGCTGCGGCCGGAGTTCGGTCGCTGCACGATCACCGCGCTGGTGCGCATCGCGGGCCGGCCGATGGGGCTGATCGCGAACAACCCGATGGTGCTCGGCGGCGCGATCGACGCCGATGGCGCCGACAAGCTGGCGCGGATGCTGCAACTGTGCGAGGTGTTCGGGCTGCCGGTGGTTTCGCTCTGCGACACACCGGGATTCATGGTCGGCCCGGAGTCGGAGAAGACCGCGACGGTGCGGCACTTCGGCCGGATGTTCGTGCACGGTGCGCGCCTGACGGTGCCGATGGCGACGGTGGTGCTGCGCAAGAGCTACGGTCTCGGCGCGATGGCCATGGCAGGCGGCACGATGACCAAACCGGCGCTGACGGTGGCGTGGCCGAGCGGCGAGGTCGGCGGCATGGGCCTGGAAGGCGCGGTGCGCCTGGGCTTCCGCCGCGAGCTGGAGGCAATCGCCGACCCGGAGCAGCGCCAGCGGCGCTACGAAGAGCTGGTGGCCCAGATGTACGAGACGGGCAGCGCGATCAACACGGCGATGCACCTGGAGATCGACGACGTCATCGACCCGGCCGACACCCGGGACCTCCTGCTGCGAGCCCTCCCACCGGTAGCGCGAAAGGGCTGGACCAACCCGAATGCCCGACCGATCGTCGATACCTGGTGAACATCGGGTCGTGAGCGGCGATGCCGGTAGGCAGCCGAGGTCTACCCAGACCTAAAGGATCTTTCGCCGAGACATCGTGTCAAACGACGGATCGCGCTCTCGATCTCGATCGCCGCCTCCTGCCCAGCTCAAGCGGCCCCGTTTGGGCGATCCGCAATCGGGGGAGCCTAGGACGGAATCGAGGGAAGGGGGTAGACATGTCTCTCGCCCAAGCACCGGGAGGAATCATCCCGACTCTGCTCAGCGGTCTGCAGGCCTTCGTTCAGTTCATCCCGGTTCTGATCGGTGCGCTGGTGATCCTGCTGATCGGCTACATCGTCGGGAAGGTGTTGCAGAAGGTCGTTGCGAAGCTGCTGCAAAAGTCCGGGGTGGACCGGAGGATGCAGGACACGCAGGTCGGCGGCTGGCTTGAGCGGGGCGGCAGCGGGCTGACCGTCTCCCGGCTGACCGGCCGGGTGGTGTTCTGGCTGATCTTCATCTTCTCGCTGGTCACCGCGATCGGGGCGCTCGGGATCGCATCCGTGACGACGTTCATGAACCAGGTCCTCGCCTACCTGCCGAACGTGCTCGCCGCTATCGCCATCGTCGTGGTCGCCGGTCTCGTCGCCGGGGCGGTCGGCGGACTCGCGCGCCGCACCATGGGGCAGACCCCCACCGGCAAGGTGGTCGCCGCGGCGGGTCCGGCCCTGGTCATGGGCATCGCGGTGTTCATGGTGCTCACGCAACTCGGCATCGCGCCGGAGATCGTGATGATCACCTACACGGCCATGATCGGTGCCCTCTCCCTCGGGCTCGCGCTGGCCTTCGGCCTCGGCGGCCGGGAGATCGCCGCGGAGATGCTCCGCACCGGCTACCGAAAGGCGCAGCGGGACCAGCAGGTCGAAGCCGCACGGGAACCCACGGCTGCGCCGTCGGGCGACACCGGCTGGAGCACCACACCCGCCGGCAACCAAGCCGGCACAGCCAAACCGGCGGCGACTGACCATTGATCGCTCGAATACCGAACCGGTGCGACCGCGAGGGGCGGCGCGGAACCCCACGGCTGACCTGCCGGTCGTTCTCTGGGCCACGAAGGCGACATCTGGACCGAGACGCGCAACCTGCCGGAACTCTTCCAGATGCCTGCGGGGCGTCGGCCCGAGGACGCCCCGCACACCCGGGGTTCACTCCGCCGAGATGACGGCGATGAGGTCGCCTTCGTTGACCGCGTCGCCTTCGGCGACCGCCAGGCGGGTCACCACGCCGTCGGTTTCGCTGAGCACCGGGATCTCCATCTTCATCGACTCCAGGACGGCCAGCTCCTGGTCCGCCTTGACCGCCGTTCCCTCGGTCACCAGCACCTTCCAGACGTTGGCGACCATTTCGGCCTTGATCTCCATGTTGTTCCCTCCAGGTCAGCGGGCGGCGATGATCCGGTCGACCACGCCGGTGTCGTAGTTCCCGGAGACGAACTCCGGGGATTCCAGCACTTCGGCCAGGAACGGCAGGTTGCACTTCGGGCCCCGCACGACGAACTCCTCGACCGCCCGCCGCGCCCGGGCCAGGGCGTCCGCGCGGTCGGCGCCGTGCACCACGATCTTCGCCAGTAGCGGGTCGAAGTGCGGGCTCACCTCGGTGTTCGCCGCGTAGCCCGACTCGACCCGCACCCCGGCCGGCTCGGTCCACCCGGTGATCCGCCCGGGCCGGGGCAGGAAGCGGACCGGGTCCTCCGCGTAGACCCGCAGCTCAACGGCATGCCCGCGCGGCGCGGGGAAGTCCGCCGGGACGTCCGCTCCTGCGGCGATCCGCAGCTGCAGCTCCACCAGGTCCACGTCGTGCACCTCCTCGGTGATCGGGTGCTCGACCTGCAGCCTGGTGTTCACCTCCAGGAAGAAGAACTCTCCCGTGCCGGGATCGAGCAGGAACTCCACGGTGCCCGCGTTGCGGTACCCGACGCTCTCGGCCGCCCGGACCGCGGCCGCGCACAGCCGGGAGCGCAGCGCGGTATCCACGGCCGGGGAAGGGCATTCCTCCACGACCTTCTGGTGCCGTCGCTGCACGGAGCAGTCCCGCTCGCCGAACGCGCGGACCGTGCCGTCGGGCATGCCGACGACCTGCACCTCCACGTGCCGGGCGCGCGGCACGTACCGCTCCAGCAGGATCCGGGCGTCACCGAACGCGCTCCCGCCCCGCGACAGCGCGGTCCGCACCGCGCGTTCCAGGGACCCGGCATCGCGAGCGACGCCCATCCCGATGCCGCCACCACCCGAAACGGCCTTGACCATCAACGGAAAACCCAGCTCCGAAGCGGCGGCGTCGGCTTCGGCCGCCGACGCGATCCCGGAGCTGCCCGGCAGCACCGGAACCCCGGCCGACGCCATGTGCGCCCGCGCCGCCGCCTTGTCGGCGAGCAGCTCCATCGCCTCCGGCGACGGACCGACCCAGACCAGGCCCGCCGCCGCGCAGCGGCGGGCGAAATCCGGATTCTCCGACAGGAATCCGTATCCGGGATGCACCGCCGTCGCCCCGGTCTTCCGCGCCACCGCGAGGATCGCCTCCGCCGAGAGGAAGTCGCGCGGCGAGTCCAGCGGGACCGCCTCGTCGGCTTCGGCGACGTAGGGCAGCCCGGTGTCCACTTCGGAATGGATCGCGATGGTCCGCACCCCGAGCCTGCGGGCGGTCCGGATGATCCGCCGCGCGATCTCGCCCCGGTTGGCCACCAGCAGGCCGTCGATCACGAGGCCCTCCCGGTGACGTTGTCCCGGTGCAGCGCGCTGATCCGCTCCGCCGAGTACCCGAGTTGCGCCAGCACCTCGTCGGTGTGCTCGCCCAGCCCCGGCGGGCGTTCGGGGGAGCGTGCCGGGGTGTCGGCCAGCCGCAGCGCCGGGCCGGGCACTGTCGCGTGCACGCCGTCGCGCAACGGCACCTCCACCGCGATGCCCCGGGCCTGGACCTGCGGATCCGACACCAGATCGGCCACCGACCGCACCGGCCCGCACACCACCCCGTCGGCCTGCAGCGCCGCCACGACCTCGGCCTTCGTGCGGCCCCGGGTCCACTCGACGACCTGCGCGTCGATTCGCTCGCGCTCCCGCACCCGCCAGCCGCTCTCGGCCGCCTCCTGCTCCGCCCACTCCGGGTGGCCGAGCAGGGTGCTGAAGGACTCCCACATCTTCGGCGTGATCGGCGCGATGTACACCCAGCCGTCGCCTGCCGGGTACAGCCCGGAGTAGTTCGTCGGCAGCGCCGAACCCCACCGCGTCGGCTCGCCGATGCCCGCCGCCGCGACCGAGAGGTGGTGCGCCAGCAGCGGGACCATCGAATCCAGCATGCCCACGTCGATCAGCTGGCCCCGGCCGGTGCGCTCCCGCGCCAGCAGGCCGAGCATGGCCGCCATCGCCGCCTGCATGCCGGTGACGTTGTCGGCGACGAACGGCCCCGCGATGGTCGGCGCGCCGTCGGGCTCGCCGGTCATGTCGGCCAGCCCGCTCATCGCCTGGATGATGCCGTCGTAGGCCACCCACGACGAATACGGCCCGGTGCGGCCGAATCCGGTGATGTGCACCATCACGGTCCGCGGGTTGATCCGGTGCACCTCGTCGAAGCCGAAACCGAGCCGGTCCGGCACGCCGTTGGCGTAGTTGGTCACCAGCACGTCGGCCTGGCCGATCAGCTCGTGCAGGACTTCCTTGCCCTGCTCGCTGCGCAGATCGAGGGCGATGGCGCGCTTGGTGCGGTTGTTCGCGGCGAAGTAGAGGCTGTCGCCGTCGTGGACCGGCTGTGCGCGACGCCCCATCTCGCCGTCCGGCGGCTCGACCTTGATCACCTCGGCCCCGTGGTCGGCGAGGATCTGGCAGCACTGCGGTCCGGCGATGTAGTGCGCGATCTCCAGCACGCGCACCCCGCTCATGGCGCTGATCATCACGTCACCCCCTGAAGTGCCAGGTCGAAGGGCCTGCTGCGCGTAGCGGTGCGGCCAGTTCGGCGAACTCGCACAGCAGCGGTCTCGTGTCGCGGGGATCGATGATCTCCTCGATGTTGAACGCCTCCGCCGTGCGGAACGGGGATCGGATCGCGTTCATCTTCTCGGTGATCTCGTCCAGCAGCGCCTGCCGGTCCTCGGCGGCGTCCAGGTCGGCCCGGTACGCGGCCTCGACGCCGCCCTCGATGGGCAGGGAGCCCCAGTCCGCCGACGGCCACGCGTAGCGGTAGTGCACCCGCGCGGCGTTGGTGTGCGCGGCGCCCGCGACGCCGAAGACCTTGCGCAGGATCACCGAGGCCCACGGCACCTTCGCCTGGTAGACGGCGTTGAGCGCGCGCACGCCGTAGCGCATGGTGCCCGCCTTCTCCGCCTCCACGCCGATGACGAAGCCGGGCTGGTCCACCAGGTGCACCACCGGCAGGTGGAACGTCTCGGCGAGGTCCACCAGCCACTCGATCTTGCGGCTGGAGTCGGCGGTCATGCCGCCGCCGTAGACCATCGGGTCGCTGGCCAGCACCGCCACCGGCCAGCCGTTCAGCCGCGCCAGGCCGCCGACCGCCGACCGGCCGAAACCCCTGCCCAGTTCCAGGAACGAGCCCTGGTCCACCACGGCGTTGATGATCGGGCGGATGCGGTAGGGGCGGCGCCGGTCGCGGGGGATGGCCTCGATCAGCCAGTCCTCGCGGCGCTCGGTGTCGTCGCCGCACTCCGCGCGCGGCGGCAGCTGGTGCACCGACGGCGGCAGGTAGGACAGGAAGCGGCGGGTGCGGTCGAAGGCCTCCTTCTCGGAGTCGACCACGTCGAACACCACGCCGTTGCGGCCGTGGATGTCGCTGCCGCCCAGCGCCTCCTTGGTGACGGCCTGCCCCAGCCGTGCCACCAGCGGCGGCCCGGCGGCGAAGACCTGCGAGATGCCGCGCACCATCACCGAGTAGTGGCTGGCGGCCACCCGCGCGGCGCCGAGCCCGGCGACCGAACCGAGCGCCAGCGCCACCACCGGGATGGTGCCCAGGTTCGCCGCGACCCACTCCCAGCCCGGGTTGGCCGGGACGTAGGTGCGGCCGATGGTCTCCAGCGAGCGGATCGAACCGCCGCCGCCGGTGCCGTCGACCAGCCGCACCAGCGGGATCTGCAGCTCGTTGGCCAGCTGTTCGGCCATGATCTGCTTCTCCCGGATCGAGGCGTCCGACGCGCCACCGCGCACCGTGAAGTCGTCGCCGCCGACCACTACCGGCCTGGCGTCCAGCCGCCCGCGGCCGAACACGAAGTTCGCGGGCTGGAACGCGCCGTCCGGCTGGAACTTCCCGGCGATGCCGCCGATCTCGTGGAAGCTGCCGGGATCCAGCAGCTCGTCGATGCGTTCCCGGACGGTCAGCTTGCCGTGGTCGTGCTGCCGCTTGACCTTCTCCGGCCCGCCCATGCGCTGCGCGAGCTCCTCGCGCCGCCGCAGTTCGTCGATTTCCGGCTGCCAGGACAATGTCCCTCCAAAGTGGTCACGTGGATCGGTCGGTGGAGGCGTGTCAGAGCGCGGCACGCGGGCCGAGGGGGGCGACGATTTCGCGCGAAATCGCCAACTCGCGAGCGGGCATGAGGACGGGTGGACGGCGTGGTGTCGGGAGCCTTGCGCGACGCATTCGGGTCAGCTCCTAGCGGTTCCGGCGCGGGTCGAGGGCCTGTTGCGCGACGTCGCCGAGGACGTTGAACGCCAGCGCCGTCGCGGCGATCGCGATGCCGGGCACCAGCATCTGCAGCGGTGCCTGGTAGAGGAACGTGTAGGCGCGGGCCAGCATCGAGCCCCAGCTCGGGTCGGGTGGTTGCACGCCGAGGCCGAGGAAGCTCAGGCTGGCCTCGGCGATCAGCGCGTGCGCCAGCAGCAGGCTGGACTGCACGAGCACCGGCTGGATCGAGTTCGGCACCAGGTGCCGCAGCACGAGGTGCCGGCCCCGGCTGCCGAAGCTGCGCGCCGCCTCGACGTAGGTCTCCTCCTTCACTGCGAGGACCTGCGCGCGCATCAGGCGGGCCACCGAAGGCGCGAACACGATGCCGACCGAGATCATCGAGTTGACCAGGCTCGGCCGCAGGGCCGCCGTGATCGCGATCGCGAGGATGATCGCCGGGAACGACAGCAGGGTGTCCACCACGCGCATCACCGCGCTGTCGACGATGCCGCCGAGGTAGCCCGCGGCCAGCCCGAGCGGGATGCCGATCAGCAGCGCCACCCCGACTGCCAGGAAGCTGGCCAGCAGCGACGCCTGCGCTCCGTGGATCAGCCTGCTGAGCACGTCCCGGCCGAGGTCGTCGCTGCCCAGCAGGTAGCCGGGCGTGCCGGCCGGGGCGAGGATGGCGTCGAAGTTCTGCGCGTTGGGCTCGTGCGCGGTCACCACCGGCGCCAGCAGCGCCAGCGCCACCAGCACCACGAGATAGCCGGCGGACGCCAGGCCGCGCCAGTCCCGCACGACCAGCCACAGCCGGTTCTCCCGGCGCGGTGGGGAAAGCGTGGTCATGGCATCACTCCGAGATACGCGGGTCGATGAACCGGTAGGCCACGTCGACCACCAGGTTCGTGAGCAGCACCAGCAGTGCGGTGATCAGCACGACGCCCTGGATCACCGGGTAGTCGCGCTGGGTGGTCGCCTCCACGACGAGCGTGCCGAGGCCGGGAATCGCGAACAGCGTCTCCACCACGACGCTCGCGCCGATCACCCGGCTGACCAGCAGCCCGGTGATCGTCGCCAGCGGCAGCCCGGCGTTCTTCAAGGCGTGCCGCCAGACCATCGTCCGGTGCGACAGGCCTTTCGCCCGGTGGGTGCGCATGAAGTCCGACCGCAGCACCTCGATCAGCGCGCTGCGCAACTGGCGGCACACCTCGGCGGCGCCGACCATGCCGAGCGCGATCGCGGGCAGGACCACGTATTGCAGCGTCTGCGCGGGATTCTCGGTGAGGCCGACGAATCCCGTCGCGGGCAACCACTGCAGCTGGACGGCGAAGACCAGCACCAGCACCATGCCGATCCAGAAGTTCGGCACCGCGATGCCCAGCGTCGCCGCGCCGGTGATGGCGGTGTCGGCGGGCCGCCCCTGCCGCAGCGCGGCGGCCACCCCGAGCGGAACGCCCAGGCCGACGGCCACCAGCAGCGCCGCCGCGCCGAGCGTCAGCGTGGTGGGAAGCCGTTGCCAGATCAGCGATCCCACGCTCTCACCAGTGCTCAGCGAGACGCCGAGATCGCCGGTCATCGCGTGCCGCAGCCAGTCGAGGTACTGCAGCGCGAACGGCTGGTCCAGCCCGAGCTGGGCGCGGATCTCGGCCAGCCGCTCCGGGGTGGCGTGCTCCCCGGCGATGGCCTGCGCGGGGTCGCCGGGGATCAGGTGCAGCAGGCCGAACACCACGAATGTCGCGAGCACCAGGGTCGGGACGGTCATCAGGACCCGCCGGCCGATCATGCGCAGCAGCGCGGTGTCCCGGCCCGGTCGCAAAGCCAGCGCGGTCATCGGTCGATCCTCACGGTGGTGAACTTGGGTTTGCCCAGCAAGTTCGGTTCGAAGCCCTGCACGTGCTCGCGGTAGGCGGCGACCGCGTCCGGGAAGATCAGCGGCACGAAGAGCGACTGGTCGGCCACGATCCGGGCCACCGCGCCCAGCTTCTCCGACCGCTGGGCCAGATCCGCGGTGCCGTTCGCGGCGTTGAGCGCCTCGTCGATGCCGGGCGTGGCGACGTGCCCGGCGTTGTAGTAGCCGCGCTCGGTGAACATCAGCTTGTAGGTCAGGCCCGGGTCCGGCCGCCCGGTCCAGGCCGACAGCAGCGCCGGGTACTTGCGCTCGTTGAAGAACTCGCTGCTGGCCTGGGTCAGCTCGGTGGGGATCAGGTCGATCTGCACGCCCACCTTGCCGAGCTGGTACTTCAGCACCTCGGCCAGCCGCACGTTGACCGGATCCGGGTAGGTGAGCAGCGGGAACCGCAGGCCGTCGGCGTGACCGGCATCGGCGAGCAGCCGCCGGGCCCGGTCGGGGTCGTGCGGGTAGGTGGGCACGGCTGACTTCGGGAACGCCCAGTGGTCCGACGGCAGCGGAGTCCAGCCCGGTTCGCCCTGCCCGAACTGCGTGACCTTCAGGATCTGCTCGCGGTCCAGCGCCAGGTTCAGCGCCTCGCGGACCCGCTGGTCGCGGAACACCGGCGCGCTCAGGTCCAGGTAGATGATCAGCTGGTACAGCTGCGGGCCCGCGGCGACCTTGGTGCCCTTCGCCGCGCTGAGCAGCCCGACGTCCTGCGGCGGCGGGTTGAACACCATGTCCTGCTGGCCGGAGCGCAGCGCGTTCACCGCGGTCGAGCCGTCCTTCATGATCGTGAAGTCGATGCTGTCCAGGTGCGGCAGCCCGCGTTGCCAGTAACCGGAGAAGCGCTCCACCCGCACCAGCTGGCCGTAGCGCCATTCGACGAACTTCCAGGGCCCGGCGCCGACGGGATTGCGTTCGAAGGCGTCCCCCTCGCGCTCGGCGGCGGTGGGGGAGACCAGCATCCCGGCGCGGTCGGCGAGCGTGAGCAGCAGCGAGCTGTCCGGCCTGGCCAGGTTCAGCCGCACCGTCCGCGCGTCGAGCACGTCGACTCCGGTCACGGCGGCCACATCGGACTTGATGTTGGACTCGGGGCCCTTGGCGCGCTCGATGTTGTACTTGACGGCCTGCGCGTCGACCGGCGTGCCGTCGTGGAACCGCACGTCCGGGCGCAGGTGCAGCACCAGCGCGGTCGGGTCGTCCTGGTTCCAGGACTCGGCCAGTCCCGGCGCGGGCTCCAGCGTCTTCGGATCGAACGACACCAGGGTGTCGTACATGGTGTAGAGGATTGCGTGGTCCGATCCGGAGTTGCCGCGCTGCGGGTCCAAAGAGGACGGATTGGACCGCCACGCCACCCGCAGGTGCTGGCCGCTCTCGGCGGCGCCGCTGCCGCACGCGGCCAGTGCCAGCAGCAACACCCAGACCACTGCGGCGATGCGCTTCACGGCTGGCCTCCTTCGACGCCGCGCAGCGGCAGGGATTCGGGGAAGTGGCACGCGGACCAGCGGCCCGGTTCGACCTCCGCCCACTTCGGGACCTCCTCGGCGCACCGCTGCTGCGCGTAGCGGCACCGGGTGCGGAACCGGCAGCCCGACGGCGGGTCCACCGGGCTCGGGATGTCGCCTTCGAGGACGATGCGGTCCCGCTGCTGGGCACCGATCCGCGGCTGCGCCGAGATCAGCGCCTCGGTGTAGGGGTGCAGCGGCCGCTCCACCACCTCGTCCACCGGGCCGAGCTCCATCAGCCGGCCCAGGTACATCACCGCGACCCGGTCGGCGATGTTCGAGACCACCGCCAGGTCGTGGGTGATGAACAGGTAGGACAGCCCGAGGCCGGCCTGCAGCCGGCGCAGCAGGTCGAGGATCTCCGCCTGCAGCGCCACGTCCAGCGCGGACACCGGTTCGTCGCAGACCACCAGCGCCGGATCCAGGACGAGCGCGCGGGCGATGTTGACCCGCTGCTTCTGGCCGCCGGAGAGCTCGTGCGGGTAGCGCTCGCCGTGTTCGGCCGACAGGCCGACCGACTCCAGCGCCGCCAGCGCGCGGGTCCTGCGCTCGGCGCGATTCCCCATGCCCTGCACCACGAGCGGCTCTTCGACGCTGGACGCGATGCGCATCCGCGGGTCCAGCGAAGCGTTCGGGTCCTGGAACACCATCTGCAAGCGGGTCAGCGCCTCGCGCCTGGCCCGGCCGCGCAGCGCCGCCAGGTCCGCGCCCGCGAGGCGCACCTCGCCGCCGCTGGGGCGCACCAGCTGCAGGAGCGCGCGGCTCAGCGTGGACTTACCGGAGCCCGATTCGCCGATCAGGCCCAGCGTTTCGCCCTCGCGCAGCGCGAAGGAAACACCGTCGACGGCGCGCACCCGCTCGCCCTTGCGCTTGGTCGCGAACGACACCGCGAGGTCATCGACCTGAAGCAACTCGCTCACCGGGCGACCCCCGGCAGCGTCAGGTCGGCGGTGCGGCCGCAGCGCACCGTGCGCGCGCCGGCGACCGGCAGCAGCTCGGGCCGGTGGTCCCGGCAGTCGTCGGTGGTGAAGTCGCAGCGCGGGTGGAAGACGCAACCCGGCGGCGGGGCGTCCGGCGGCGGCACCCGGCCGGGGATCGCCTTGAGCTCGGCGTGGCGGGCCTCGATCCGAGGGATCGCCTGCAGCAGCCGTGAGGTGTAGGGGTGCCGGGGCGCGCCGAGCACGTCGGAAACGGGCCCGCTCTCGACCGTTTCGCCCGCGTAGAGGGTGACCATCCGGTCGCAGAGCTCGGCGACGACGCCGAGGTCGTGGGTGATGAACAGGACCGCCGTGCCGTGCTGACGCGTCAGGTCCCGCAGCAGTTCGAGGATCTGCGCCTGGATCGTCACGTCGACGGCGGTGGTGGGTTCGTCGGCGATCAGCAGCCGGGGGCGGCAGATCAGCGCGATCGCGATCATCACGCGCTGCCGCATCCCGCCGGAGAGCTGGTGCGGGTACTCGCCGAAGCGCTGCTCCGGCAACGGGATCCCGACGGCTTCGAGCATCTCGATCGCGGCCCTGCGGGCGGCCCGCTTACCCATGCCGCGATGCGCCAGCAGGCATTCGGTGAGCTGGTGGCCGACGGTGAACACCGGGTCCAGCGCGCTCATCGGTTCCTGGAAGACCATGCCGAGTTCGCTGCCGCGCAGCCGCTGCCGCTCCGGTTGCGAGAGGCGGAGCAGGTCGGTGCCCGCGAAGCGGATCCGGCCGCCGATCACCGCGGGCGGCGTGGGCAGCAGGCCCATCACGGCGAGCGCGGTCAGCGACTTGCCGCTGCCGCTTTCGCCCGCCATGCCGACGATCTCGCCGGCGCCGACGTCGAAGGACACGTCTCGCACGGCGGTGGTGCGGGATTTCCGGCCGAGGAAGGAGATGTTCAGGTGCTCGACTTCCAGCACCCGGTCCGGGGATGTGCGGGGGAGTGTCAACGCTGGCCTCCCGAGGGTGTGTGACGCCGGGCACTCTAAGCCGTGTATAAAACTGACGTCAATATCAGTTTTTCGACGTGCGCTAAGTTGGCGCATCTCTGTACCGAGTCACCAGGAGGTAGCGGTGGCCGTTGAGCGGCTGCAACCGGTAGCCAGCCCGAAGACGCCGAAGGGGCGCGGTTCGAAGGAATCGCTGCTGCGCGCGGCGCGCACGGTGTTCGGCCGGTCGGGCTTCGCGGCGTCGCGCGTCGCCGACATCGCGGCCGAGGCGGGCATGTCCAACGGCGCGTTCTACCGGTACTACACGGACAAGCGCGAAGCGCTGGTCGAGCTGATGACGGAGCTGCTGGACGGCCTCTTCGACCAATCGCGCGCCCGGTGGAACCCGGGAGACGCGATCGAGTCGGTGGTGATCAGCACGGAGCGCTACTTCCGCTACTACGAGGACAACGCCGACCTGTTCGGGGTCCTGCACGAGACGGCGCAGACGGACCCGGAGATCGAAGCGATGCAGGCCGAGGGCCGGCGCAAGTTCCACGACCGCATCACGCGGATGGCACGCAAGGGCATCGAGCGGGGCCTGATCCGCCCGAGCCTCGACCCGGAGCTCAGCGCGGCGTTCCTGGGCGGCATGACGGAGCACTACGCCTACACGCGCTTCGTCCTCCACCGCTACCCGGAACGCGAGGTCCACGAGGTGAGCCGGGAACTGGCGAACTTCTGGGCCCACGGCGCCCTCGCCTGACGCGATCCGGCGGAACCCGCCGCGCGACGCCCCGCGCCGACGCGGTGTCGATCTTGCTCTGCCCGAGGTCCGGGTGCCGGGTCATCCCGCAATTTCCATTGAAATCGAACCTTCGATTTCAATGGAAATTGCGGGCCGTCCGGGCGGGAGCATCGTGGCGTGAGTGGTTTGGGGTGCTATGACGCCCCGAAACGCTCACGGGCCGGAGCCGTCGCCGCGAGGAGTTCGTAGGCAGTGCGCTCGGTGTCGAGGACTTCTTGGGTTCGGGTGTTCCGGTGCCGGGGTTCGCCTTCGGCGACCGCGTAGGCGTTGCGGAGCGCGAAGAGGGAGTGCATCAGCCGGGAGCGGGAATCGTCCACAGTGGTCTCTTGGTCCAAAGCGGCGTTGAGGAGGGCTTCCCGCGCCCGGCGGCACTCGGCGAGGGCCGAGTCGAGGCGGCGGCTGGTCTGGCGGTTGATCAGCAGCAGGCTCACCGCCGCCGCGATCAGCGCGCCGAGCACCGTGGTGCCGATCCGCTCGGCGACCAGGGCGTTGTGCGCCGCCGGATTGCCGAGCGAGCTGAGGCCGAGGGCCAGGGGAGTCACGAACATCAGGCCCAGCGCGTAGTTGGCCTGCACCACCAGTTCGGCGCCCAGCTGGCAGACCACCACCAGGACGAGGATCGCCATCGGACCCGGGTGGAAGCCGAACATCACCAGCGCCAGCAGGGCCCCGGCGATGGTCCCGGTCGTGCGCTGGACGGTCCGGTGCCAGGTGCTCGTCGCGTTCGCCGACTGCAGCACCGCGCTAGCCGACACGATCGCCCAGTACTCGTGCCCGAGCCCGAGCGCGCCGGTGATCAGCCCGGCGAGCAGGCACGCGACGACCATCCGCCCGGCGCCGGGCAGGAACGGCCCGACCCGCCGCAGCCGCTGGGTGGTCCGCAGTTTCAATTGAAACTGCGAACCGCCGGTCCTCGTCTGTGGTTTCAATTGAAACTGCGGTTCCGGGGGCCGGTGTGGTGCGGCCGGGACTCGGCCGCGGTGGATCTTCCGGGAGAGAGCCCGGAGTTCGCCGGCGGCGTCGGCCGGGTGGTGGAGCAGGGTTTCCGCGTGGGCCAGGTGGGTGCGGATGCGGTCGAACGTCCCGCGGTAGGGCTTGCCGCGCAGCGTCGCCGACGCCCGGTGCACCGCGAGGTGCGCGCGGTGGCGGGTGGCGTGGTCCGGGGTTTCGAGGTGGTCCGCGACGGCCGCCAGGGCGCGGCCGGCGGCCACCCGGTGGGGCCCGGTCGGGTGCAGCAGGTTGCCGAGCAGGCTCAGCGCCACCGACAGCGCCGCCGATGCGGCGGTGACCCCGATGTGCAGGCCGACGGTGGACCAGCCGTGCGAGGCGTACGCGGCCGCGCCGGCCGCGAAGACGAACATCAGGCCGCCGGGCGGGCCGAAGTCGAGCACGTCCGACGCCAGCTTCCCCAGCGCCGCGATCGCCGTGAGCACGAGGACCCCGGCCAGCGGGTGGTCCGTGGTGGCGGCGATCATCGTTGCCGCCGCCACGCTCGCGACCAAGCCCAGCGCGATCAGCGACAGCAGGCGCGCCCGGCGTGCCCACGTGTCCACCCGGCAGTACAGCGACGTGAAGGCGCCGAACGCGGCGAAGGGGACGAGGTCGATGCGGTCCAGGGCCACCAGCGCGACTATCGGCGTGGCGAACGACACGCCGATGCGCGCCGCGGGCACCACCACGCCGCCGACCGTCCAGTTGAACCGCAGCGCTTCGCGGGTGCGCAGGGTCCGGCGGAGGCGGGAGAGGGCTGCGCGGGAAAAGACGTTCACTAGTAAAATATTACCAGATGGTTTACTCGTGAAGGAGTTGCGTTGGGCGACGTGGTCGGACGGATCAGCGCGCAATGGCGCGAGCAGCGCCCGGACCTGGACGTGTCCCCGATCGACGTGATCGGCAGGGTGCGGCGGCTGGGTGCGCTGACCAACCAGCTCGACGAGTCCGCGTTCGCCGACTCCGGGCTGTCGCGGGTGGAGTTCGAGGTGCTCAGCGCGCTGCGGCGGGCCGGCGGCGGGCTGCGCCCCAGTCAGCTCACCAGGGAGACGCTGTCCTCCGGCGCGGCCACCACCAAGCGGCTGGCCCGGCTGGAGGCCGAGGGGCTGATCACCCGCACCTCTTCCCGGCGCGACCGGCGGGAGATCGACGTGCGGCTCACCGAGCGCGGGCTGGAGCTGATCGACCGGCTGTTCCCGGCGCAGCTGGAACGCGAACGCGACCTGCTCGCGCCGCTGGCACCCGACGAACGGGAGAAACTGGGCGAGCTGCTCGCCAAGGTGCTGGAATCACTCGACGGAACCGCGCGATGACCCGCTGTTCTGCGGCGAGGCGAGTGCGGGCAGCTGATCTCGTTGGGTTAGAGTTCTTCGGTTCATCACGGGTGTTTCCCGCGACCTGGCGAACTCGGAGTGATCGTTCGATCACGAAGCGGTGGTCGACGTCGGTCGCCTGATCGAGAGGACCCAGTTGGCCACGGTGCAGTTCGAGTCCGGCCGTGCTGTCCTGAACCTCGGCGGCCTGCCGGACCGGCTTCGCGGAATCGTCGTGAACCACTCCCGCGCCGTCATCGCGGTCTCGGTGCCGCTGCTGATCGCGTCGTTCGCGCTGCTGGTGCTGATGCGGCGGGCCGGGCTGGACCAGGGTTCCGGCATCGACTACCAGGTGTACCGCTGGGCGGTGCACACCTGGCTGGCCGGCGGCGACATCATGAACACCGCCCCGACCGTCAGCATCGGCCGGGTGCTGCCCTGGGTCTACCCGCCGTTCGCGCTGCTGCCGCTGCTGCCGTTCGCGCTGCTGCCGTTCGTCGCCGGGCTGGTCGCGCTCTACGTCGTGGACCTACTCGCCATCGGCGCGGCGCTGTACCTGGTCACCCGCCACATGTGGCCGGTGGTCGGCAAGCGCGGCGCGCTCGCGGTGGCGATGGCGCTGCTGCCGTGGACGTTGTTCCTGGAGCCGGTGTACGCCTCGTTCGGGCTGGGCCAGATCAACATCGCGCTGATGGGACTGGTCATCGTCGACTGCCTGGCGCCCAACCCGCGCTGGCCGCGCGGCGTGCTGATCGGCATCGCCGCGGCGATCAAGCTCACGCCCGCCGCCTTCCTCCTGTTCTTCCTGTTCCGCAAGGACTGCCGGGCCGTCGGCGTCGCGGTGGTGACGGCCGTGCTCGGCACGCTGGCGGGCTTCGCGCTGAACTACCGGGCCGCCGTGGAGTACTGGTTCGGCAAGGGCCCGGCGCACGGCGTCAGCGGCTCCGCCTTCCACACCAACCAGTCGATCATGGGCGGGTTGGCCCGGCTGGAACTGACTCCGGTGGCGCAGAACGGGATGTGGCTCGTGCTGGCGCTGGCCTGCACGGCCGTCGTGGCCTACGCGATTCGCCGGACCGAGCCGGCGCTCGCCGTGGTCGCCAACGGCCTGCTCGCTCTGCTGGTGTCGCCCACGTCGTGGTCGGATCACTGGGTCTGGTGCGCGCCGGGGCTGCTGGTGCTGCTCGGCTACGCCGTTCGGCTGCGCAGCCCGGGCTGGCTGCTCGCCGCCGGGGTGACCCTGGCGACCGTTCTCGTCGCGTCGTTCCGGATGCTGCCCACGGGCCCGCCGTGGACGCCGTTGCAGCACGTGTTCGGCAATCCCTATCTGCTGCTCGGATTTGCGCTATTTGCGCTTCTCGGTCGTTTTGCCCGGAATCAACCGCGGCCGACTGCGCCGGAAGAACCACTCGCTGCGGCCGCGTTGCGGAGTTGAGCCGGGCGTCCGGCTCGACAGTGGACGGTCTGCGATGGCGAACTCGTTGCCAATCGGGTGAGTTCGCCTTGCTGCACCCAGGGTATCCGGGCGAACACGGAAAACGCTTGTTCTGAACCGAATCCGAACTCGTAGTCCGGCGATTCGGTGGTGCGCAAGAAGATCGTGAACAATGCCACTCGGGGCGTGGAACAGTCGCGTATGGACATTGTCGTGGTGCAGAATTCCCGAGCCCGCCGGGTTTGCGACAACGGTGTCCCAATGGCTGGGAGCTCCGCAATCTTCGTTTAACTTCGCGTTACTCAGCGGTAGCTTTCCGGTCGCTCGCTATGTAGAGTGCCTCAAACTGACCAAGAGTGCAACGGCGCATCCTTTTGTCAGTGCCCCCAAAGGCTCTTGCGGGATCGCAGTGGGTGAGTCATGCCCTGCTGCGACCTGCGGCCTGACGACGGGAGGTCTGATGCCCCAATCCCACCATGCAAGAAAATTGGCGCAGCGCAGCGCCGCTTCCCAGGGTCTTTACGACCCGGCCAACGAACACGACGCTTGCGGTGTCGCATTCGTCGCCGACCTGCGCGGTCGGCGCAGTCACGACCTGGTGACCAAAGCGCTGACGGCGCTGCGCAACCTGGAGCACCGCGGTGCCAAGGGTGCCGACCCGGACACCGGGGACGGCGTCGGGCTGCTGACCCAGATCCCGGACGAGTTCTTCCGCGCCGTCGTGCCGTTCGACCTGCCCGAACGCGGCGGCTACGCGGTGGGTACCGCATTCCTGCCCGCGGACCCCGGCGAAGCGGCGCGGGCCGCGGCGGACATCGAGCGGATCGTGGCCGAGGAAGGCCTGCGGCTGCTCGGCTGGCGCGAACTCCCGGTGGAGCCCAGCTGCGCCGGCAGTTCGGCGCGCGAGACCATGCCGAGCTTCCGTCAGCTCTACGTCGGCCACGGCGCCGATGCCGCGCACGGCGAGACGGCGCTGGAGTTCGAGCGGCGCGCGTTCTGCGTCCGCAAGCGGGCCGAGCACGAAGCCGACGTGTACTTCCCGAGCCTGTCGGCGCGCACCATCGTCTACAAGGGGATGCTGACCGAAGCGCAGCTCGGCGCGTTCTACCCCGACCTGCACGACGAGCGGTTCGCCAGCGCGATCGGCCTGGTGCACAGCCGCTTCTCCACCAACACGTTCCCGTCCTGGCCGCTGGCGCACCCGTACCGGTTCATCGCGCACAACGGCGAGATCAACACGGTCAAGGGCAACCGCAACTGGATGCGGACCCGCGAGAGCATGCTGGCCACCGATCTGATCCCCGGTGACCTGCAGCGGCTGTTCCCGATCGCGACGCCGGGCGCCAGCGACTCGGCGACCTTCGACGAGGTGCTGGAACTGCTGCACCTGGGCGGCCGGTCGCTGCCGCACGCGGTGCTGATGATGATCCCCGAGGCGTGGGAGAACCACGCCGAGATGGACCCGGCCCGCCGCGCGTTCTACGAGTTCCACAACTACCTGATGGAACCCTGGGACGGCCCCGCGCTGGTGGCGTTCACCGACGGCACCCAGATCGGCGCGGTCCTCGACCGCAACGGGCTGCGGCCCGGGCGCTACTGGGTCACCGAGGACGGGCTCGTGGTGCTGGCCAGCGAGGTCGGCGTGCTGGAGGTCGACGCGGACAAGGTCGTCCGCAAGGGCCGCCTGCAGCCGGGCCGGATGTTCCTCGTCGACACCGGCGAGGGCCGCATCATCGACGACGACGAGATCAAGGGCGAGCTCGCCGCCGAATTCCCGTACCAGGAGTGGCTGGACGAGGGCGTGGTGCACCTGGCGGACCTGCCGGGGCGCGAGCGCGAGCTGCCCTCGCACGACTCGCTGGTGCACCGGCAGCAGGTCTTCGGCTACACGCAGGAAGAGCTGGGCGTCCTGCTCAAGCCGATGGCCACCACCGGTGCCGAGCCGATCGGCTCGATGGGCAACGACGTGCCCTTCGCCGCGTTCTCCGAGCGGCCGCGGCAGCTGTTCGACTACTTCACCCAGCTGTTCGCGCAGGTCACCAACCCGCCGCTGGACGCGATCCGGGAAGAACTGGTCACCTCGCTGAGCACCCACGTCGGGCCCGAGCACAACCTGCTCGACCACGACCCGCGGGCCTGCCACAACCTGGCGCTGCCGTTCCCGGTGCTGGACAACGACGAGCTCGCCAAGATCGTGCACGTCGACGACGACGGCGACCACCCGGGCCTCAAGCCCGCGGTGATCGATGCGACGTTCCGCGTCGCCGGTGGCGGCGAGGCGCTGCGCACGCGCCTCGACGAGATCTGCGACGAGGTCTCGGCCGCGGTGGCGAGCGGGGCGCACGTGCTGGTGCTCTCGGACCGCTCGGCCGACGTCGAGCGCGCGCCGATCCCGTCGCTGCTGACGACCGGCGCCGTGCACCACCACCTGGTGCGCGAGAAGAAGCGCACCCAGGTGGGCCTGATCGTCGAAGCCGGCGACGTCCGGGAAGTGCACCATGTCGCTCTTCTCATCGGTTACGGCGCCGCTGCCGTTAACCCGTATGTGGCGATGGCCACCGTCGAAGATCTGGTGCGCGGTGGCGTGATCAAGGGCGTCGACGCCAAGCAGGCCACCGCGAACCTCATCAAGGCGCTGGGCAAGGGCGTCCGCAAGACCATGTCCAAGATGGGAGTGTCCACTGTGGCCTCCTACACGGGCGCGCAGATCTTCGAGGCCATCGGCCTCGGCGACGAGGTCGTGCGGCAGTGCTTCACCGGCACCACTTCGCGACTCGGCGGCGTCGGGTTCGACGTGCTGGCCGAGGAAGTCGCCGACCGGCACCGGCGGGCGTACCCCGCCGACGACGTCGCGGCGCCGCACCGGACGCTGCAGACCGGCGGCGAGTACCAGTGGCGGCGCGAAGGCGAGCCGCACCTGTTCAACCCGCAGACGGTGTTCAAGCTCCAGCACTCCACGCGCAGCGGCCGCTACGAGGTGTTCAAGGAGTACACCCGGGCCGTCGACGACCAGTCGCAGGAGCTGATGACCCTGCGCGGGCTGTTCAAGTTCCGCGACGGCGTGCGCAAGCCGGTGCCGATCGACGAGGTCGAGCCGGTGTCGTCGATCGTCAAGCGGTTCGCCACCGGCGCCATCTCCTACGGGTCGATCTCGCAGGAGATGCACGAGGTGCTGGCCATCGCGATGAACCGGTTGGGCGGCAAGTCCAACACCGGTGAGGGCGGCGAGGACGCCGATCGGTTCACCCCGGACGCCAACGGCGATTCGCGGCGCTCGGCGATCAAGCAGGTCGCCAGCGGCCGGTTCGGCGTGACCAGCGAGTACCTGGTCAACTCCGACGACATCCAGATCAAGATGGCGCAGGGCGCGAAGCCCGGCGAGGGCGGGCAGCTGCCCGGCCACAAGGTGTACCCGTGGGTGGCCAAGACCCGGCACTCCACGCCGGGCGTGGGCCTCATCTCGCCGCCGCCGCACCACGACATCTACTCGATCGAGGACCTCGCGCAGCTGATCCACGACCTGAAGAACGCCAACCCCAGGGCGCGGATCCACGTCAAGCTGGTGTCCGAGGTCGGCGTCGGCACGGTCGCCGCGGGCGTGTCCAAGGCGCACGCCGACGTGGTGCTGATCTCCGGCCACGACGGCGGGACCGGCGCCTCGCCGCTGTCGTCGATCAAGCACGCCGGCGGCCCCTGGGAGCTCGGGCTGGCCGAGACGCAGCAGACGCTGCTGGCCAACGACCTGCGCGACCGGATCGTGGTGCAGACCGACGGCCAGCTCAAGACCGGGCGCGACGTGGTGATCGCGGCCCTGCTCGGGGCCGAGGAGTACGGGTTCGCCACGGCGCCGCTGGTGGTCTCCGGCTGCATCATGATGCGGGTCTGCCACCTCGACACCTGCCCGGTGGGCGTGGCGACGCAGAACCCGCAGCTGCGCGAGAAGTTCACCGGCAAGGCCGAATACGTGGTGAACTTCTTCGAGTTCATCGCGCAGGAGGTGCGGGAATACCTGGCGGAGCTGGGATTCCGGTCGCTGGCCGAGGCGATCGGGCATGCCGACCTGATCGACACCTCCGATGCCGTGCGGCACTGGAAGACCCAGGGCCTCGACCTCACGCCGATCACGCACGTGCCGGAACTGCCGCGCGGCGCTGCGCGGCACCAGACCACCGAGCAGGACCACGGTCTGGAGAAGGCGCTGGACAACACGCTGATCCAGCTGTGCGAAGGGGCGCTGAAGGAAGGCAACCCGGTGCGGCTGGACATGCCGGTGCGCAACGTCAACCGCACGGTCGGCACCATGCTCGGCTCGGAGCTGACGCGGCGGTGGGGCGGTGAGGGCCTGCCGGACGACACCATCGACGTGACGTTCAGCGGCTCGGCCGGGCAGTCCTTCGGCGCGTTCGTGCCGCGCGGCATCACCCTGCGGTTGCTGGGCGACGCCAACGACTACGTCGGGAAGGGCTTGTCCGGTGGGCGGATCGTCGTTCGCCCGGACGCGTCCGCGCCGTTCGCGGCCGAGCAGAACATCATCGCGGGCAACGTGCTGCTCTACGGCGCGACCAGCGGTGAGCTGTTCGTGCGCGGCGTCGTCGGCGAGCGGTTCTGCGTGCGCAACTCCGGCGCCGTGGCCGTCGTCGAAGGCGTCGGCGACCACGGTTGCGAGTACATGACCGGTGGTCGCGTGGTGATCCTCGGCGAGACGGGGCGCAACTTCGCGGCCGGCATGTCCGGCGGCGTCGCGTACCTGCTGGACCTGGACGCCAGGCGGATCAACCCCGAGATGGTCGACCTGGACCCGCTGGACGACGCCGACCGCGAGTTCCTGCACGACCGGGTCCGGCGGCACTACGAGCAGACCGAGTCGGCGGTGGCGCGCGAGCTGCTGGCCGACTGGGACGCCGCCGTCGAGCGCTTCGGCAAGGTCATGCCGAGGGACTTCAAGCGGGTGCTCGCGGCCCGGACCGCCGCCGAACGCGACGGGCGCGACGTCAACGAGGCGATCATGGAGGCCGCACATGGCTGATCCCAAGGGATTCATGACGACGCCGCGGGAAACGCCGCGGCGTCGCCCGGTGGACGTGCGCATCAAGGACTGGCGCGAGGTCTACCTGGAGTTCGAACAGCCCAAGCTGCAGAAGCAGGCCGGCCGCTGCATGGACTGCGGGATCCCGTTCTGCCACCAGGGTTGCCCGCTGGGCAACCTGATCCCGGAGTGGAACGACCTGGTGTGGCGGGACGACTGGCAGGAGGCCGCGGAGCGGCTGCACGCCACGAACAACTTCCCGGAGTTCACCGGGACGTTGTGCCCCGCGCCGTGCGAGGCGGCCTGCGTGGTCGGCATCAACTCCGACCCGGTCAGCATCAAGCAGGTCGAGATCACCATCATCGACAAGGCGTGGGAAGCCGGTCACGTCCGCCCGCAGCTGCCCCGTGCGGGCACGGGCAAGAACGTCGCCGTGGTCGGCTCCGGGCCCGCCGGGCTCGCCGCGGCGCAGCAGCTGACCCGCGTGGGCCACAGCGTCGTGGTCTACGAGCGGGCGGACCGCATCGGCGGGCTGCTGCGCTACGGCATCCCGGAATTCAAGATGGAGAAGCAGCGGCTGGACCGGCGGCTGGGCCAGATGCGGGCCGAGGGCACCGAGTTCCGCACCGGCGTGAACGTCGGCGTGGACGTGACGGTCGAGCAGCTGCGCGACGACTTCGACGCGGTGGTCCTCGCGGGCGGTGCGACGCAGGCGCGCGATCTGCCGGCGCCGGGACGCGAGCTGGACGGCGTGCACCAGGCGATGGAGTACCTGCCGCTGGCCAACAAGGTGCAGGAGGGCGACCTCGCGCGCTCGCCGATCCACGCCGAGGGCAAGCACGTGGTCGTCATCGGCGGCGGTGACACGGGCGCGGACTGCGTCGGCACGGCGCACCGGCAGGGCGCGGCTTCGGTGACGCAGCTGGAGATCATGCCGATGCCGCCGGAGTCGCGTTCCGAGGCGCACCCGTGGCCGACCTACCCGATGATCTACCGGGTGTCGTCGGCGCACGAGGAGGGCGGCGAGCGCCTGTACTCGGTCAACACCCAGGAGTTCGTGGGCGACGACCAGGGCCGCGTGCGGGCGCTGCGGCTGGTGGAGGTGCGGCGCACCGACACCGGCTTCGAGCCGGTCGAGGGCACGGAGCGGGAGCTGCCCGCGCAGCTGGTGCTGCTCGCGATGGGCTTCGTCGGCCCGGAGCGAGCGGGTCTGCTGGAGGATCTCGGCGTATCACTGGACGCCCGCGGCAACGTCGCCCGGGACGAGAACTTCATGTCCAGTGTGGACGGAGTGTTCTCGGCGGGGGACATGGGCCGCGGCCAGTCCCTGATCGTCTGGGCGATCGCCGAGGGCCGCTCCGCGGCGGCGGGAGTCGACCGCTACCTGGCGGGTCGCAAGATCCTGCCGTCGCCGATCGCTCCCACCGATCGTCCGATGGTGTGATCGAAAGCTGTTCGCCGTGAGGCGAGGGGCGCCCCTGACCGAGCCGGCCAGGGGCGCCCTTCGCTTCTCGCGGAGCGCGCCGGAGCGATCGGGGGTCGTGAGCGGTTTGGACCGCCATAGCAGTCCGAAACGCTCACGACCTCGGCTGCCGCGTCAGGCGAAGGCGTCGACGCCGGTGAGCTCGGCGGAGAGCGCCCACAGCCGGGCTGCCTGGTCCGGGTCGGTCACGTAGTCGCGCACGCCGGTCCAGCCTTCGGTGCTGTCGGTGGGTTCGGCGATGTCGCAGTCCTCGCAGTAGGCGCCGCCCATCCCGGCCAGCCGCGGGGAGGTCGCCGCCCAGACCTGCGTCGCCGCGCCCTGCTCCGGCGTCTTGAAGTCGCTGTTCACCAGGTTGCCCGCCGCGTCGATCCAGCCCGCCGCGACCATCTCCTCCTTGGGCAGGTGGCGCACCAGCGGCGTGAGGATGGCGCCGGGGTGCAGCGAGAACGCCCGCACGCCGCGATCCCGGCCGAGCGCGTCGAGGTGGGTGGCGAACAGCGCGTTCGCGGTCTTCGACTGGCCGTAGGCCAGGAACCTGTCGTAGCCGCGCTCGAAGTGCGGGTCGTCCCACCGGATCCCGGAGAACTGGTGGCCCGCCGAGGACACCGAGACGACGCGCGCACCCGGCGCGATCGCCGGCCACAGCAGGTTGATCAGCGCGAAGTGGCCGAGGTGGTTCACCGCGAACTGCATCTCCCAGCCCGGACCGACCCGGGTCTCCGGGCAGGCCATGGTCCCGGCGCTGTTGATGACCAGGTCGATGCGGCGGCCGGCGGCGAGGAACCGGTCGGCGAAGCCGCGGACGCTGTCCAGGTCGGCGAGGTCCAGCCCGGCCACCTCGACATCCCCGAGGGCTTCCCGCGCCTCGGCCACCCGACGGGCGGGGACGACGACGTGCGCCCCGGCGTCGGTGAGCGCGCGGGTGGTCGCCAGGCCGATGCCGGAGTAGCCGCCCGTGACGATCGCGAGCTTGCCGGTGAGGTCGATCCCGCGCAGGACTTCGGCGGCGGTGCTGCGGGCGCCGAACCCGGATCCGATCTTGCCCTGCGGTGTTGCGGTTGCTGTCATGCGGCGGACGCTATGAGCTAGAGGCCGCTCTAGGTCAAATCGGTAGGCTCGCGGCATGACCCACAGCGCCTCGGAGCTCAGCATCGGACAGGTCGTGGAACGCACCGGGCTGAGCGTGCACGCCCTGCGCTTCTACGAACGCGAGGGCCTGCTGATCGGCCCGGTGCGGCGCAATTCCAGCGGCCGCCGCGTCTACCGCCGGCTGGATGTCGAGTGGCTGGTCAACTGCACCAAGTTCCGCGCCTCCGGGATGCCGCTGGCCACCATCCGGCACTTCGCCGAGCTGGTCCGCAGCGGACCCGGCAACGAGGACGAGCGGCTCGCGCTGCTGCGCGAGCACCAGCGGCAGGTCGTCGACCGGATCAACGAGCTCACCGACTGCCTCGCCCTGATCGACCACAAGGTCGCGGTCTACGAGGAGCACGTGTCCAACGGCACCGCGAGCGGCCTCTGGAACCTGCCGGAATCCGCCGATCAGGCGGGCTGACGCGGACTTCGCGGTGCTGGAGTGTGCGGGCGGTGGCACTTTTTGTTGTCGCCCGACAACAAAACGCCGGTACGGGAGTACATATTGGATCGTGAACCGAACTCCCGTCTGACGCGGTGGATTTGCGCCGCCGGAGGCGGTGTGCGCCGGAAAGCAAGCACGTTCACCGATCTGGACGAAGCCTTGGCCCGAAGGTGTTGCAGATGATCAACGGGCCTCGGGAACCCGGGCGCGCTGCCAGAATCGGGGCATGTCGCAGTCCCGGGGAAACAGGACGCCGTTCGACGAGATCTACGACCAGCCCGACCCCCGCGCCTACTTCCGCAGCCTCGGCCGGTACGGCTACCGGACGCCGCACCACGCCCAACCGGTGTTCCGCCGCCTCCTGGCGGAACGGGCGAAGTCCGGTCGGGTGACGGTGCTGGACCTGTGCTGCTCCTACGGCATCAACGCCGCGCTGCTCAACCACGACCTGACCTTCGACGACCTCCACGCCCACTACGCCTCGCCAGACGTGGCCGAGCTGCGGACCGCCGAACTGATCGAGCGCGACAAGGACTTTTACGCCGCTCGCCGCCGCGCGGACGCAGTCCCGGTGGTGGGCCTGGACATCGCCGCGCCCGCGATCGACTACGCGGTGGCCGCCGGCCTGCTCGACGCCGGTTTCACCGAGAACCTGGAGACCTCGTCCGCGTCTCCGGCGTTCTTGCGGACCGCCGCTCCGGCGAACCTGATCACCGTGACCGGCGGCGTCAGCTTCCTCTCCGCTCGGACCTTCCACCAACTGCTGCACGCGGCGGCCGAACCGGTGTGGGTGGCCGCGTTCGTCCTGCGCACCGGAACCTACCGGCCGATCGCCGACGCCCTCGCCGAACACGGGCTCGTCACCGAGGTCGACGCCGACCGCACCTTCGTGCAACGCCGGTTCACCGACCCGGAAGAGCAGCACTACGCCATCGCGGCCGTCGAGGCCATCGGAGCCGACCCCGGCGGGAAGGAGACTGGGGGCAGCTACCACGCCGCACTGCACCTGTCCCGCCCGCCGCAGCACCTGACCACGCCTTACGGCCGCATCATCGCGCCATGAACCGCCGCCGCAGGGTTGTGCGGCGGCGGCGCTGCGTTCAGGCGGTCTTCAACGCTCCGGTGTTGTGGGCGATCCGTCCGCCGACCACCGTCGCGCCCACCGTGAGCTCGCCGATGCGTTCCGGCGCCACGCCCAGCAGGTCGTCGCTGAGGACGGTGAAGTCGGCGAGCATGCCCCGGGCGAGGGTGCCCTTGACGTGATCCTCGTGGACGGCGTGGGCCGAGCCGATCGTGTAGGCGCGCAGGGCCTCGTGCGCCGTCACGGCCTCGTCCGGGCCGATCGGCGCGCCCGAGGCGGTTCGCCGGTTCACCATGTCGTGGATGCTCAGCAGCGGGTCGGGGGCGACCACCGGCGCATCCGTGGAACCCGGCAGCACCACGCCCGCGTCCAGGAACGAGCGCATCCGGTAGGCGAGCCGTCCCCGCTCGGGTCCGAGGGCCGCCAGCATGCCGTCGCCGATCTCCGACAGGAACCGGCCCTGCGGCACCGGGATCAGGCCGAGCTCGGCGATCCGGGCGACCTGCTCGGCGCTCGTCACCGCCGCGTGCTCGATCCGGTGCCGCACATCCGTGCGCGGGTGCAGCCGCTGCGCCTCCGCGTAGGAGTCGAGGACGACGTCGAGGGCGGCGTCGCCGATGGCGTGCGTGGCGACCTGCCAGCCGCAGCGGTGCGCCTCGACGATGTAGCGGCGGATCTGCTCCCGCTCGTACTGCAGCAGCCCGCTGTTGCCGGGGGAGTCGTGGTAGTCGCAGCACATCGCCGCGGACCGGCCGATCAGCGAACCGTCGGAGAGGATCTTCGTCGGCCCGATGCGCAGCCACTCGTCGCCGAACCCGGTGCGCAGGCCGAGGTCGAGGCCGTACCAGGTGTTGCCCGGCTCCAGCGCGCCGCAGTCGTGCAGCGCGGTGATGTAGGGCATGACCGTCATCCGGACGCCGAGCAGCCCCCGTTCCCGCGCGCGCATGTAGGCATCCAGGTCGGCGGGGCCGTTGCCGATGCCGTCGACGACGCCGATGCCCGGCTCCGTCGCGCTGGTCAGCCCGATCGCGAGCGCGGCCTCCGAGGCGGCGGCGATGTTGGCGACCCACTCCTCGGACGGCTCCGGCCGGAGCACGTGCTCGACCAGCTGCATCGCGGTCTCCTGGAGCAGCCCCACCGCGCGCCCGCCCGCGTCGCGCACGACGTGGCCGCCCGGCATGTCGGGCACGTCCGCGAGATCGGTGAACCCGGCCCGCTTGAACGCCTCCGTGTTGGCCACGGCCATGTGGTGCGAGGTGTGCATCAGCCACACCGGGCGACCCTGCGCGGCCCGGTCGAGCGCTTCGGCGGTCGGGTGGGCGCCGATCTTGTTCTGGTCGTAGCCCGAGCCCGTCACCCACGCGTCGGCCGGCAGCGTCGCCGCCCGCTCGGCCACCGCCCGGTAGAGCGCGTCGAGGCTCGGCGCGGCCTCGTAGGAGACGTCCAGTTCGCGCAGGCCCTTGCCGACCAGGCTGAGGTGGTGGTGCGCGTCGTTGAAGCCCGGCACGGCGTGCGCGCCGCCGAGGTCGACCACCACGTCGGACGCGCAGCCCGCCGCCTCGTCGTCGAGCGCGGCGATCCGGCCGCCCAGGACGCCGACGGTGTGGGCCGCCGGACGGTCCGGGTCGAGGGTGGTGAACCGTCCATTGTGGAAGATCGCGTCGAGGCGCACGATTGGTCAACTCCTTCTCTGGATGGGTCAGGCGATGGCTGGCGCGGGCTGTTCCTGGGCCGCTCGCCGCGCGCCGAAGCGGGCGAGACCGGCGACGCTCGCGGTCGTGATCAGCAGCAGGGCCACGTAGAACCCGGCCACCGGCCAGAAGGAACCGCCGCTGGAGGTCAGCAGGGCCTGGGCCGCGAACGGCGTCGTGCCGCCGATGAGCGTCGAGCAGAGCTGGTAGGCCAGCGAGATCCCGGTGTAGCGGATCCGGGAGGGGAAGGCGCGGGCGAGGAAGCCGGCCAGCACGGCGTAGTACCCGGAGCCGCTGACGATGGCGAGCGCGATGCCGGCGAAGACCAGCAGCGGCCGCGCGGTGTTGATCAGCAGGAACATCGGGACGGCGACGACGGCGTTGACCAGCAGCGAGCACACCATGAACCGGGCCTCGCCGACCCGCTCGGAGATCAGCGCGGCGATCGGCTGCCACGCGAACTGCACCACCGAGATCGCGAGCAGGACGTACAGCATCGTCTGCCGGTTCATGTGCAGTTCGTTGGTGGTCCAGGAGAGCACGAACGTGTTGGTGAAGTAGCCGGTCGAGATGCCCATGATCGAGGCGCCGATGCCGAGCAGCACGGTCCGCCAGGCGGTGCGCAGCACCTCGGCGACCGGCAGCCGCACCACGTCGCCGCTGGACTTGACCCGTTCGAACTCGCCGGACTCCTCGACCTTCAGGCGGATCAGCAGGCCGACCACGACGAGGACCCCGGACAGCAGGAACGGCACGCGCCAGCCCCACGCGAGGAAGGCGGCGTCGTCCAGGGTGCCCGCGGCCAGGAAGACCAGCGTGGCCAGGATCGCCCCGGCCGGGGAGCCCTGCTGCACCAGCATCGCGAAGAAGGAGGCCCGGCCCTTCGGCGCGCTCTCGGAGGCCATCAGGACCGCACCGCCCCACTCGCCGCCGACGGCGATGCCCTGGACGGCGCGCAGCAGCGCCAGCAGGAACGGGGCGGCGACGCCGATCTGCGCGTGGGTGGGCAGCACGCCGATCAGGAACGTGGCGACGCCCATCAGCAGCAGCGTGGTGACCAGCGTGCCCTTGCGGCCCATGCGGTCGCCGAAGTGCCCGAAGATGATGCCGCCCAGCGGCCGGGTGAGGAAGCCGACCCAGAAGGTCGCGAAGGAGGCGAGCACGCCCGCGGTGGGCGAGACCTCGGGGAAGAACAGCTTCCCGAAGACCAGCGCGGACGCCGTTCCGTAGATGTAGAAGTCGTACCACTCGATGGTGGTGCCGACGAACGAGGCGAGACCCGCGCGGCGTGCTTGGCTGGAGGCGCGGGCAACCCCGGCGGGGCGTGGGACGTTCATGGGGTCTCCGGCGGTAGCGGAGCCTTCGGTGCGGGTTCGCGCCGGAGGAGCCGGGTGGTGTTGGACAGCCCATAGTTTGAGTTCGGCCACCGATGTCGTCTAATACTTGATTGCTAGCAATCTGATGCCTCGGAGGCATCGTCGAAGGGAGGGCGACGTGGAGCTGCGGGTGCTGCGCTACTTCCTCGCCGTCGCCGACTCCGAGTCGGTCACGGCTGCGGCCCGCATGGTGCACGTCGCGCAGCCGTCCCTGTCCCGCCAGCTGAGCGCCCTGGAGCGGGACCTCGGGGTATCGCTGTTCACACGCCGCCCCGGATCGCTGACGCTCAACGCCGCCGGCCGCCGCTTCCGCCCGGTCGCCCAGGACCTGGTGCGCCGCGCCGAGCAGGCCGCCGAGACGATGGCCGCCATGGGCGAGGGGGAGGAGGCGGCGCTCACCGTGGTCGCCGCACCCGCCACGGTCGCGTCCCTGCTGGCCCCGTTCATGGCGGGCGGCGGCGCGGCGGGGCCCACGCTCCGCGACGCGATCCAGGAGGAGCCGAGCCGGGTCTTCGAGACGCTGATGCGCAGCGACGCCGACATCGGGATCTCGACGTTCCCGGCCCCGGCCTCGCTGGAGTCGGCGTTCCTGGGCCGCACCCCGGTGCTGGCCCAGGTCCCCGCCGAGCACCCGCTGGGCGGGCGCACCACGATCGACCTCGCCGAGCTGGTCGCCGAGCCGCTGATCGTGATGACCCGGTCGAACGTGGCCCGGCTGGTCGTCGACGAAGCCATCAGCCGGGAGGGCCTGACGCCGGCCGGTGTCGTCGAGACCGGCTCCTCGGCCTTCGCCCAGGCCCTCGCCGCGGCGGGCCGGGGGATCTGCCTGGTCACCGACGAGGCCCGGTTCGGCCTGCGGGACCTGATCGTGCGCACCGGCGAAGGCCCGCTGACGGTGCCCCTCCACGCGGGCTGGGACGCCGCGCACTACGCGCTGCCTTCCATCCACGCCCTGGTCGACGGCTTGCGCGTCTACTGCGTGGAGCGCACGCGGCGGTTCCCGGGACTGCGGCCCTGAGTCCAGCGTCCCTTGTGGACGTTCATCGCGAGGTGGTGGCCTTCGCGCGTCGGGATCCGCCCACCACGATCAGGGCGAGGACTGCGAGCGCCGCGCCGAACCACAGCACGCTCGTGGTGCCGATGCCGTCGACGGCCAGGCCGCCGACGAGCGAGCCGAGCGCGATGGACAGGTTGAACGTCGAGACGTACAGCGAGGATGCGGCCTCGGTGGTCTCCGGCGCGGCCTTGAGGATCCAGGTCTGGAAGGTGACCGGCAGCGCGCCGTAGCCCGCGCCCCACAGCACCAGGACGCCGGCCGCGGTGACGGCGGTGTTGTCGATGACTGCGAGGACGACCATGGCCAGGGCGAGGATCGCGGCGATGCCCGCGGCGGTCTGCCGCATCCGCCTGGCGATGAGCGCGCCGGCGACGAAGTTGCCGCAGATCCCGGCGAGGCCGAACGCCAGCAGCAGCACGCCGATCAGCGCGCCGTCGACGCCGTCGGCCTGGAGGATCGGCCGGATGAATGTGTAGGCCAGGAAGTGGCCGGTGACGCCGAGGAACGTGATGGCGATGCCGGCCCGCACGCCCGCGTTGCCGAGGAAAACCCGCGGCAGGTCGGCGAATCCGATGGTCCGCCGGGCAGGCACCTTCGGCATCAGCAGGGCGATGCAGACCAGGCAGACGAGTCCGAGGACGCCCACGGCCGCGAACGCGTTGCGCCAGCCGGTGAGGTCGCCGAGGAACGTGCCGATGGGAACGCCGAAGACGGACGCGGTTTCGACCCCGCCGAAGATGACCGCGGTCGCCCGGGGCGCGTGCCGTTCCGGCACCAGGCGCAGCGCGATTCCGCCGGAGACGGACCAGAAGCCGCCGACGCTGATGCCGATCAGGAAGCGGGCGATCAGGACGGTGGTGAAGCCGGTCGCGAAGGCGGAGGCGAGGTTGGCGGCGCCGACCAGGCCGATCAGGACCGCCAGCACGACGCGGCGGTCGAGCCGGCCGGTCGCGACCGTGACCAGCGGCGCGGAGGCGGTGGCGACGAGGCCGGGAACCGTCAGCATCAGGCCCGCGGTGCCCTCCGACACGTCCAGCTCGGAACCGACCGGGGTCAGCAGGCCCACCGGCAGCAGCTCGGAGGTCATCAGGGAGAAGATGCCCAGCGCCACGGCCAGCACGGCGAGCCAGCCCCTGGCGGTCGACCGGCCGGTCGCGGACACCGGATCCTCGCAGGTCGTCACGACTCCAGAAACCTTCCCCGGCCGAAGCGAGTTGCCACACCACGACCCTAGGGGCGAGAACGACCCCGCATCTGGTGCATTCCCGGAAAGAGAACCCGGGCCAATTCGCCGGATCACCCGCTCGGCGCGGGTTCCGGAGTTCGCTCGCGCAGGTGATCGCGCGAACCGCCCGCGCCTGCCCAGGTCGTTGCCGGTGCAAGGGAATTGGGCTCCGGATCTTGTGGTGCGGCCGTTCGGCGGGGCAGACTCCTGCGTCATGGTGAAGTCGACGCGCATAGCGCTGCTTTCCGTTGTCGTAGCGGTCCTTTCGATCCTGGGGTTCGTCGCGCCGTCGCAGGCCGCGCCGCCCGGTCGGGTCGAACCGCGGCCCAGCACGGAGGAGCTCGCCCGGGAGCTGCAGGAGCTCCAGTGGCGCAGCCGCGGCGCGATCCGGGTGAACGCGATCGGCGAGTCCAACCAGGGCAGGCCGGTGTGGAGCGCGCGGGTCGGCGACGGGCCGTTGCGCATCCTCTACGTCACGCAGCAGCACGGTGACGAGCCGCTCGGCACGCCCGCCGCGCTGGAGTTCCTGCGCGACGTCGGCGTCGGCCGGAGCGACTACCAGCGCTGGTTGCGGTCGCAGGTGACCGTCGACATCGTGGTGCGGGCGAATCCCGATGGACACGAGCAGAACTGGCGCTACAACTACGCGCCCGACGCCGACCCCGAGTACGGCGAGGCGGGCAAGGGCTACGACATCAACCGCTACCACGACCCCGCGGTCGCGCCCGAGGACAACCCGGCCACCGAGGCCGGCCTGATCCAGCGGCACTACGCGGAGTTCCAGCCGCAGATCGTGGTCGACTACCACATGCAGGGCCGCTACGTCGACGGCTCGGGGCGCGAGATCACCGCGTCGCTGCTGTGGCCGACGACGCCGGGCGTCGAAGCGGACGACATCGCGCTGGCCAAGCAGATCTCGGTGGTGGCGCAGCGCTCGATGACCGAGGGCGGCGCGAACGTGTCGCAGTACCCGGGCGGCGACTACCAGGGCATCGCCCGCAACGCCTACGGGCTGCGCGGCAGCGGGAGCGTGCTCATCGAGCTGAGCGACATGGGTGCGGAGCACGAGCAGGCGCAGATCGACTCGGCGCGGCGGTCGATGCTGGCCATCGCGCACAGCGCGGCCAACGGCTCGCTGGCGAACGTCGATCCGGCCGAGGCCGACGCGATCCCGCCGCGCGGGACGCCGCTGCCGCAGGCCGCGGCGAGCGGCGCGCACGCCGACTGATTCGACAGGGGAGCACACGGCCTGCGGCAGCGCAGGTCGTGTGCTCCTTCGTTTCCGGGCGCGGGTCCGCTAGTGGTTCGCCGGCACGCCGAAGGATCCCAGTACGATGTCCACATAGGACTTGACGTCCTCGGGTGCGGCGGCGCTGTTCAGCGCGGCCGCGCCGAGGTAGACCGCGTACGCGGCGGCGAGGCGCCGGGCCTGGTCGGCGAGGCGCGACCGAAGCCGGCCGGATCGCCGCCGGCTGAACCTGCCTCGTGGCGGATCTTCGGGCATGGGCGGCGGATCCGGCTGCGTTCCGGGGGTCGCGCATTGCGCGGGCCTGCGTCCCGTTTGGAAACGGCTCATGGTCCCGTGCCGGGGTGCGGCGCTTGGCCGGTTGTGGCCTGGTCAGCCCGGCGTCAGGGCGGTGGTCAGGTCGTCCAGGTCGTCGAACCGCCCGTCGAACGTGTCGGCGCTGGTCGGCGGATCTCCTCCCAGCCGGTGGACGTAGGCGGTCCGCATGCCGGTCGACTGGGCCGCGCGGAGGTCCCAGGCGTGGGCGGCCACCATGAGCACGCGTTCCCGTGGGCAGCCGGCGGTGTCGATCGCGAGCCGGTAGACCTCCGGCGCGGGCTTGTAGGCCAGGGCGGCCTCGCCGGGCAACGCCTGGTGCCAGCGCAACCCCGCATGCGCGCTGAGGCGCATCAATGCGGTGCGGCTGGCGTTGGAGAGCCCGAGCACGGCGAAGTGCTCCGCGAGCCGATCCAGACCGGCGACGGTGTCGCCCCAGGGCGGCAGCCGCTGCCCCGCCGTGGCCAGCCGGGCGATGGCCGCTGGATCGGTGAGCCCGGCGCGGTCGGCCACCAGCCGCGCGGCCTCTCCGTCGATGATCTCGGAGTTGGCGTATGCACGATGTCCTTGCGCGATGCGTTGCTGTTCGAGGTCGACGTGCCCCAGCCACGAGGCGAGCAGCTCGTCGACCGCCGCATCGTCGGATGCGGGCACCGCTTCGCGAATCGCCGTTCGCAGTCCGCTGGGTTCGTCGACCAGCGTTCCGAGGACGTCGAAGACGACGACCTCGACGTCGCGGATCTCTGCCACTCGATCTCCTCCTGGGGCTGGCGTCACCGGTTTGACAGGTGACGATATTGCACCCAGGTTCGTCACCGGTCAAGATGGTGACGTGGATTTCGCATTCGTGAGCGGCAACGCGGCCCTCGACCTGACCGGCACCGTGGGGTCTCGCCGGGACGAGCCCATCGATGCCCTGGCCGCGCCCGCGGACCTGGAGCGGTGGGTGGCCGAATGCGCCGAGCTCCCGGACCGGGTCACCGCCGACTTCGCAACCTTCGAGTTCGCGCTGTCCCTGCGCGAAGCGATCTACCGGCTCGCCGTCGATCGCGTGCTCGACCGGCCCTTCGACACGGACAGCCTGCAAATCGTCAACGGCGCGGCCGCCGCACCGCTGCCCGCGATCAAGCTCAGCGACGCGGGGCTGCACATCGCGGGAGATCTCCGTGCGGTGCTGGCTCACATAGCCAGGAGCGGTATCGCCGTGCTCGGCGATCCCCACGCCTGTCTCAAGGAATGCGGCCGCAGCGACTGCACCCGCATCTACCTCGACCGCTCGCGCGGCGCCCGTCGCACCTGGTGCGGGATGGACGAGTGCGGCAACCGCGTCAAGGCCGCGGCCTACCGGGCTCGCCGACGGGCCAAGGCCTGAACGATCGCGCCGCAGGCGAGCCGCGGCGCGATCACCGCTGTCAGTCCTCCACGACGATGGCCAGCGCCGGGCACAGCATCGCGGCCTGCTGGACGTCCTCGGCGAGTCCGGCGGGCGGATTCGCGTTGAGCAGCACCACGACGCCGTCCTCCTCGCGCTGGTCGAAGACCTCTTCCGCGGCCAGCACGCACTGACCGGACGAGACGCACTTGTCCTGGTCGATGGTCACCTTCATCGGAACTCCTCGGGGTCGGGCGGTCACCAGGTGACCGGCAGGCGGTAGACGCCGTAGACGGAACCGTCGTGCTTGAACGGGATCTGCGCCAGGTCCTCGGCCAGCCGCAGGGTGGGGATGCGCCGGTAGAGCGTGCTGTAGACGACCTGCAGCTCCATCCGCGCCAGCGGCTGCCCGAGGCACTGGTGCACGCCGAAGCCGAAGGCCACGTGGTGGCGGGCGTCGCGGGTGAGGTCCAGCCGGTCGGGGTCGGGGAACGCCTCGGGATCGCGGTTGCCGATGTCGTTGGCCATGATCAGGCCCTCACCGGCGCGGATGACGTGACCGTCGATCTCGATGTCCTCCAGCGCCACCCGGCGTCGCCCGTTGTGCGTGATGTGCAGGTAGCGCAGCAGTTCCTCGACCGCGCCGGCGACCAGCTTCGGGTCGTCGGTGTCGCGCAACAGCGCCAGCTGTTCCGGGTGCTCCAGCAGGGCGAGCGTGCCGAGGGCGATCATGTTCGCGGTGGTCTCGTGCCCGGCGATCAGCAGCAGCACGCCCATCCGCGCCGCTTCGTCCCGGGCCAGTTCCCCGGCCGCGACCCGCTCGGTCAGCCGGGACAGCAGGTCGTCGCCGGGGTTCGCGAGCTTCGCGCCGACGAGTTCGTCCAGGTAGCCGGCCAGCCGGCCCATCGCGGCGGTGCGGTCGTCGGGGCTCGCGTCCCGCTTGATGATGGTCTTGCTGTTCTCCTGGAAGAAGTCGTGATCGGAGTAGGGCACGCCGAGCAGTTCGCAGATCACCAGCGAGGGCACCGGCAGCGCGAAGGCCTCGACCAGGTCCACCGGGTTCGGGCCGGCGAGCAGCTCGTCGATCAGGTCGTCCACGATCTTCTGCACGGCCGGGCGCATCGCGGCCACCCGCTTGACGGTGAACGGCGCGGTCACCATCCGCCGCAGCCTGGCGTGCTCAGGATCGTCCATCAGGATGAAGCTGACGCCGGAACCGCCCGGCCTGACCGGCGCCGAGCTGGGGTAGCCGGGGCGGGTGATGTCGGCGCTGACCCGCGGATCGGCCAGCAGCGTCCGCTGCTCCGCGTAGCGGGTCACCAGCCACGGGGTGCTGCCGTCCCACAGCCGGACCTTCGCGAGCGGCCCCGCCTCCTGCCGGGACCGCAGGTCCGGCGGCGGGTCGAACGGGCAGCCCGCCGCCCGGGCCATCGGGAACTCCGGGACATCCGCCGATTCCTCGCGAACTGAGATCATCGCTTGCCTTCCTGCGTCGTCGTCACCGGACCGGTGCGGAAAGCGCCTCGACGAGCTCGCCGCGGCGCAACCGGGTCAGCTTGGGCATGTTCCAGCCCAGCACGCCCACGGCCTCGCCATCGCGGCGGTACATCGCGACGAATCGCCCGTCCGCCGGGTCTCCGTCCACGATGGTCGCTTCGGCGGCGGCCGTGGGCAGGCCGTGGACCTGGATCTTGGTGTCGTACTGGTCTGTCCAGAAGTGCGGCACGGGGGAGTAGGGCTGGTCCTCGCCGAGGATGTTGGCCGCGACGGCGTTCGCCTGCATGGTCGCGTTGGTCCGGTTCTCCAGCCGCAGCGAGACGCCGAGCGCGTCGTGCTGCCAGCGGGCCACGTCCCCGGCGCCGTAGATCCCTTCCGCCGCGCGGCAGCGGGAGTCGCAGACGAGCCCGTTATCCAGTTGCAGCCCGCTTTCCGTGAGCCATTCCGTCGCCGGCGCGGCGCCGAGCGCCACCACGACGACGTCGGCGGGCAGTTCGTCGCCGGTGTCCAGGCGCACGCCGGTGACCCTGCCGTCCCGCCCGGTCAGCCCGTCGACGGCAGTGCCCAGCCGCAGCCGGACGCCGCGCTCGGCGTGCAGTTCGCCGAGCAGCCCGCCGACCAGGGGGCCGAACTGGCTCGCCATCGGCACCGGCTGCGGGCCGACCAGCGTCACGTCCGCGCCCATTCCCCTTGCCGTGGCGGCGATTTCGGTGCCGAGGACGCCATCCCCGACCACAACCACCCGCGGCGCGCTCAGCAGGGCGGACCGCAGCGCCAGGGAGTCGTCGAGGGTGCGCAGCACGTGGACGCCGGTCAGGCCGTCCTGGCCGGGCAGCGTGCGGGGCCGCAGCCCCGTCGCCACGACGATGGTTCCGGCGGTCAGGGTTCGGCCGGAGGCGGTGCGGACGGTGCGGGTCGCCGGATCCAGGCCGACCGCCGGGTCGCCGAGGACGATGTCGGCGTCCAGTTCGGCCAGCTTCTCCGGCGACCGGAGCCGCACCCGCTCGGCCTCCCAGGTCCCGGCGAGGACCTGCTTGGACAACGGCGGGCGGTCGTAGGGCAGGTGGGACTCGGCGCCCAGGAGGGTCAGGGAATCGCGATATCCCTTGCGGCGCAACGCGTCTGCGGTGGCGATGCCGGCGGCGGACGCGCCGACCACCAGCACGCCTGCGGGGGCGCTCACGCGTTCTCGCCCAGCTCGATCGCCGCCGCCGGGCACACGCCGGCCGCTTCGCGGACCGCGGCGTGCAGCGGCTCGGCCGGTGCCGCGTCGAGCAGGATCACGACCCCGTCGTCCTCCCGCTGGTCGAACACCTCGGGGGCGAGCAGCACGCATTGCCCTGCGCCGCAACACCTGTCCTCGTCGACGGTCACCTTCACGAACATCCTCCTCGGGCGGAATTCGGCTGGGCCGAACGGAAATCAACGCGTGACCGGTGCCAGCCACATCCCGACGATAGCGTCGATCAAGCCGCTCGCGGCGTCCTGCCAGTTGTTCCGCGGTGTGGCGGTGCCTTCCGCGAGAGCGCGTTCGCGCTCGGCGCACATGTGCACCATGAGCTGGCGGGCCATGTCGCCGCGCTCCAGCCGCACGTCGACCGGCAGGTCGGGCAGGCACCGGTTGAGGCCGTCGAGGACCGTCAGCAGCGACGGCGCGGTGAGGGACTCGTCGATCATGATCTCGCGCAGCGCGGGATCGGTCATGACCTGCGCCCCGAACCGGGCGAACCAGGTGGGGCTGCCGAGGGCGGCCAGGTGCTCGGTGACCGGGCGGACCAGGCAGGCCACCCAGTCCCGCACGTCGGTGGAGCCGCCGGCCTCGGCGACCATGGTCAGGCGCAGCCGCTCGATCTGCTCGGAGTGCCGGCGCGCGATCGCCCGCACCAGGTCGGCCTTGGTGCCGAAGTGGTAGCCGACCGCGGTGTTGTTGCCCTGCCCCGCGGCCTCGCTGACCTGGCGGTTGGACACGGCGAAGACCCCGTGCTCGGCGAAAAGCCGTTCCGCCGCCGCCAAGATCTGCTCCCGCGTCGCGTTGACCCGCTCCGCCCGGGCGGTCTTCCCGGCCATCGTCACCACCGCACCGGAAGCTCGCGGAGCCCGCCGACGGCGAGGCCCTCGACCCGGTTGAGGTCCTCCGGCGCCACGGCGAGCTCCAGCGTGGGGAGGCGTCGGAGCAGCACGTCGAGCACGGCCTGCAGCTCGGTGCGGGCCAACGCCTGGCCCAGGCAGGAGTGCGCCCCGGCGCCGAAGGCCAGGTGCGGGTTCGGGCTGCGGCCTAGGTCCATCTCGTCGGCGCCGTCGAACGCAGTGGCGTCGCGGTTGGCCGCGGCCATGCTGCACACCACGGTCGTGCCCGCGGACAGCCGGATGTCGGCGACCTCGGCGTCCTCGCCGATGTAGCGCGGCATGCCGAAGCCGGGGTTGGCGTCGAACCGCAGCGCCTCCTCCACCGCGGTGCGCACCAGGGAGCGGTCCGCGAGCAGCCGTTCCCACCGCACGCGGTCGGCGAGCAGCATCGCCACCATCTTGCCGATCATGTTCGCCGTGGTCTCGTGCCCGGCGACCAGCAGGCCCTGGCCGGTGCCCACCAGTTCCGCGTCGCTGAGCCGGCGGCCTTCGGCGTCGGAGCCCGCGATCAGCTCGCTGAGCAGGTCGTCGCCCGGCGCCGCGCGCTTGGCGGCGATGTGGGCGGCCATGTACTCGACGAACTCGGCCTGCGCCGCGTCGATCTCCGCCTGCCCGTAGCGGGTCAGGTTGAGCAGCGTGTCGGACCAGTGCGCGAACTCGTCCCGGTCGCTGTCCGGCACGCCGAGCATCGTGCAGATGACCCACACCGGCAGCGGGAAGCCGAGGCTCGCCTTGAGATCCGCGTGGTCGCCGCGCGCCACCATGTCGTCGATGAGCCGCTCGGCCATCGCCTCGATCTCGGGCCGCAGCGCGGTCATCCGCCGCGCGGTGAACCACTTGCCGACCATCCGCCGCCACCGCTGGTGCGCGTCGCCGGACTGGGGGAGCGCGGTCGCCAGCGAGCTGTTGAACACGCCGCCCGACTCGTTGGCCGAGATCCGGGCCGCGCCTTCGGCGCTGAGCTGCCGGGTGAACCGCGGGTCGGAGAGCACCCGCTTGACGTCGTCGTAGCGGGTGAGCAGCGAAGCCTCGTCGCCGCTGGGCAGCGACACCCGGGCCACCGGGCACCCCTGCCGCAGCCGCGCCCACTCCGCGGGCGGTTCCAGCGCCGCCGCGCTGGGAATCGGGTAGTCCAGAACCTGTTCGCCTTCGCCGGTCATGCGGGCTCCTCCCGGTCGGTCTGCGACCAGTTAACCGATCCCGCTACTTTAAGTCATTCAATTGATTTAAAGTAGCGGACCGGCAACGCCGATCACCCCGACGGAGGCCCCGCCATGCCCCACGCCCCAGCCCGAGCCGCCGACGCCGTGGTCTCGGGCCCGCCGCGCGCGAACACCGTCGTGGCGGTGCTGGCCTTCGGCGGGATCGTGGTCTCGCTGATGCAGACCCTGGTCATCCCGCTGGTCCCCGTGCTCCCCGCGCTGCTGGGCGCGTCCGCGTCCGATGCCGCGTGGGCGATCACCGCGACGCTGCTCGCCGGGGCCGTCGCGACCCCGGTCGTGGGCCGGCTGGGGGACATGTACGGCAAGCGGCGCATGCTGCTGATCAGCCTGGTGCTGCTGGTGGCCGGCTCGGCGGTCTGCGGCCTCAGCGACTCGCTGACGCCGATGGTCGTCGGGCGGATCCTGCAGGGGCTGGCGGCGGGCGTCATCCCGCTGGGGATCAGCATCATGCGCGACGTCCTCCCGGTCGAACGGCTCGGCTCGGCCACCGCGACGATGAGCGCCTCGCTGGGCGTCGGCGGCGCGTTCGGCCTGCCCGCGGCCGCCTTCCTTGCCGAACGCACCGATTGGCACGTGCTCTTCTGGACGTCGGCGGGCCTGGGCGCCGTCGCGACCGCGCTGGTGCTGGCATTCGTGCCGGAATCCGGCGTACGCAGCGGCGGGCGCTTCGACCTCGTGGGCGCGATCGGGCTGTCGGCCGGGCTGATCTGCCTGCTGCTGGCGATCTCCAAGGGCGCGGAGTGGGGCTGGACCGCCACCCGGGCCGGAGGATTGCTCGGCGCGTCGGCGGTGCTGTTCCTGCTGTGGGGCTTCTGGGAGCTGCGCGTCGCCCGGCCGCTGGTGGACCTGCGCACCACCGCGCGCCGCCAGGTGCTGCTCACCAACATCGCGTCCGCCGTGTTCGGGTTCGCCATGTTCGCGATGTCCCTCGTGCTGCCGCAGCTCCTGCAGCTGCCCGCGGCCACCGGCTACGGCCTGGCGCAGACGATGTTCGTCGTGGGGCTGGCGATGGGTCCGTCGGGCCTGGTGATGATGGCCATGGCGCCGCTGTCCGCGCGCATTTCGAAGGCCCGGGGACCGAAGACGACGCTGATGCTGGGTGCCGTCGTGGTGGCCTGCGGCTACGGCCTGGGCATCGTGCTGATGTCCGCGGTCTGGCAGCTCGTGCTCGTCTCCAGCGTGATCGGCGCCGGCATCGGGCTCGCCTACGGGGCGATGCCCGCGCTCATCATGGCGGCGGTGCCCGTCGCGGAGACCGCGGCCGCCAACAGCCTCAACACCCTGATGCGCGCCATCGGCACCTCGGTCTCCAGCGCGGTGGCGGGCGCCGTGCTCGCGCAGCTGACCGCGACGTTCGGCGCGCTGACCGTGCCGTCCGAGGCAGGTTTCCAGGCGATCATGGCGATGGCCGCCGCCGCGGCCCTCCTCGCGCTCGCGATCGCCGCCTTCCTGCCCCGGCACGCCGCTCAGCGCGGCTGGTAGAGGGCGCTGCCCTTGATGTACTCGTCGTAGGGGATCGTCCAGTCCGGGATGTCGCCGTCGGCCGGGGTCAGCGGCCGGTCGGAGCCGACGATCTCCACCGGATCGCCGATCTGCACGAAGTCGAAGTACCACTTGCCGTTGGCCGGCGACAGGTTGATGCACCCGTGCGAGACGTTGGCGGCCCCCTGCTGCCCGACCGTCGCGGCGTTGACGTGCACGAACTCGCCGTTGTTGGAGATGCGCACGGCGTGCGGGAGGACCTCGTCGTAGTAGCCGGGCTGGCCCTTCTGCGGCCCGCCCCAGGTGTCCGAGCGCATCCGCGTCGAGGTGTGCTTCTCGAAGGCCACGTGGACGCCGGACTGGGTCGGGTAGACGCTCCTGCCGTAGGAGGCCGGGAGCTCCCGGATCGGCTGGCCGTCCTGGAAGACGGTGAACGTGTGGGTGTTGACGTCGCCGATCGCGCGCTGGTCGCGCCCGATGAGGAAACTGGTCTCGGTGTCGTCGGTGCCCATCACGCCGCCGCCGGTGTCCACGCCGTACAGCTGCGCGCGCACCCGGACGATGGTGCCGGACTTCCAGAACTCCTTGGGGCGCCAGTTGACCTGCTCGTCGCTCATCCAGTGGAACGAGCCCTCGGTCGGCACCGACGGCTCGACCGACAGGCGGCGCTCGACGGCGGCCCGGTCGGTCACCGGCCGGCTGAAGTAGATCGACACCGGCATGGCGACGCCGACCGTGTCGCCGTCAGTGGGCCGGGTCCGCTCGACGGTGACGGTGTCCACGGGCTTGATCGTGCTGAAGGTCGAGTTCAGCGGCGTCGACGGCTTCCGCTCGACGTCTTCGGCCAAGGCGTGCACCCGGTAGGTGGTGCCGAACTCCAGCGGCGTCGTCGTGCTCCACCAGCGGCCGCCGTCGCGCAGCGAACCAGGGATCGTCCTTCCCCCGTCCGTGGTAACGGTGACCGAGGTGAGCGTGCCCGCGTGCGCGGTGACGACCAGCGGCTCGCTGGGCGCGACCTGCGCGGCGCGGTCCGGCACCGAGGCCGTCACGGACGCGGCCGAAGGCTTCGGTGGAGCCGTACACGAGGCCATCGCGCAGGCGAGCACGCCTCCGACGACGACCCGCCACGCTGTTGCTACCCGCATCCCCGGCCCCCGTCCCTTGCCGATGTGCCCGACATCGAAACCACTGTCCGGGGCGGGGGCGAACATCTCAACACGATCATGCGGCCGCGCCGCGCCGGCTACTTGTAGGGAAGCCGCCAGGCGACCGGGTTCTCGTCGCCCTCGCCCGCGGCGTCCAGCCGGCAGCTGCCGTACCGGGCGCCGGGCCTGTCCAAGTCGGCGGCCCTCGCAGCCCGGGCATCGAACCGGTGATGAACATGCCGGTGGTGCGAACCGCCGCAGCCGCCGGAGCTCGCCAGGAGGTGGGCCGGTCCGGGTCCAATGGTCGGTGTGCGTCTCGTCCTCGTGGCCTTGGCCCGTGCGCACTTTGTGCCGCTAGAGCAGCACAAAGTGCACACGGGCGGCGTCAGCGCTTGGTGGACCACGATCCGCTGCATCGTGCTACTCGTACCCGCCGCTGACCACGATCCAGGTCGGCCTGGCGGCCGGAGCCCGGCGGCTGACCGACGCCGTGCTGTCGGCGCTTTGACGTCCCGCGAGCCGCGCCGCCGGCGGAAGGGCCGTTCGTGAACCTGGTGGTGCGGGATTTCACCTGACCGGCGCGATCGGTGCTGATGGCACGGGGCCCCGGCGGTGCGATCCACCGCCGGGGCCCCTGTCGCGATCAGGAGATCACGCGATGACGCTGTCGATCCAGCCGCGGAAGTGGCCGACGCTGGTGTAGACGTCGGGCGACTCGCCGCAGACGTGGCCGACGCCGCGGCTGTCCACGCCGACGACCCGCCAGCGGTTGCCTTCCTTGGCCAGCAGCGGCGAACCGGAGTCGCCGCCGCAGGGACCGCGAACGCCCTCGGGGTTGTCCGCGCAGACGTCGCCGTCGTGGATTCCCCAGGAGGTGTCGCCGTCCGGGCCCGCCACGCACTTCGGCGTGTCGGACGGGATGATCGAGGTGTCGAGCTGCTGGAGCTGCGTCGGCAGCTTGGTCGGGTCACCGGCGTCGTCGTTGGAGACGTAGCCCCAGCCGATCTCGCGGACCGGGGTGCCCGGCTCAGTGATCTCGTCGGCCATCGGCGCCGGCGCGTCGGCGATCGGCCCGTCGAGGTGCAGGAGCGCGATGTCCTTGCCCAGCTCGCGGTCCTCGTACGAGTGGTACTCGGGGTGCACCACGATGTCCTGGAGCTTGGCGATGGTCCCGCCGGAGGTCCGGTCGTTGGAGCCGACGCGCACGTGCAGCAGCGCCGGGTCCATTACGACGTAGGCGCCGCCGTTCGGGTCGGGCGAGGTGACGCAGTGCGCCGCCGTCACGACCCACTCCGGGCTGATCAGCGCGCCGCCGCAGCGGTGCGAGTTCGGGTCCCCGTTGCGTTCGTACTCTAATGACGTCATGAACGAGTAGGTCTGGTCCGCGGGTGTGCCGCCGATGATCGAGGGCGTCACGTCGCCGGTCGGTTCGTCGGCCTGCGCCGTCCCGAAGCTCGTGAACGTGCCCGCGGCGGCGACCGCGGTGGCCAGCGCCGCGGTGCGCTTCAGCGACCCCGGCAGGTTCTTGGTCATCTGCTGTTGTCCTCCGATTTCCCCGCACGAAGATCACGTGCGATGTTGATCAAGGTAGCCCAGCCGGGCGCGCGGGGGAGCGGATTCTGCAAGATCGAATTCCGGATCGAATTCCGGTGGCGGAGCTCAGGGCCGGCGGCCCATCAGGCGCAGCATCCGCTGCTGGCGGGTCTCGTCGGCGGGAGCCGCCGCGGCCGCCGCGAAGTAGCTGTGCGTGCTGCCCGGGTCGAGCGGCCCCTCGGCGATGCCGGTGTAGAGCCACTCGAAGTTGTCGTCGACCCACTCGACCAGCGACGGGTCCAGGTCCTCCGGGCCGCCGGTGGCGCGGGCGAGGTCCCAGCTGTGCACGACGGTGTCGGCGACGAGCAGGCCGAGCAGTTTGCGGCCCTCGACCGGCCCGAACGGGTAGTCCACGACCCGGTCCAGCGCCCCGGGCTCGCCGAAGGCGGCGAGGCAGCTCGCCGCGGCGGCGTCGAACGATCCGGCGGGGTCGTCGCCGAGCGCGTCCTGCTCGCGGATCACCAGGAACTGGGCGCTGTCGCCGCCGTGCAGCAGCAGGCGGTAGATCGCGTTCGCCTGCACCAGGTGGCTCACCAGCGCGCGCACGTCCCACTCGGCGCAGGGGGTCGGATCGGTCCACTGCCCGGGCCCGATCGACCGCACCCGGCGGGCGAAGTCCGCGTTGGTGCGGCGGAGGTGGGCGAACAGCACGTCGTCGGAAGCACGCATGAGTCGATCATGGTGTCGCCGCCGGCCCCTGTCCGGCGGGAATCGGCCTCGGCACTTCCGCCCGGTGTTCGCGTCCTGTGTGGACCACTAGGGTTCTCCTGGCACAGCAGTAGCTCCCGCCTTGGTTCAGACGGGAGCTACCGGAAATGCTGGACTGGTCTATCGGGTTGGATGTGGTTGATGGTTGGGAAGAGGCTTACGGGACGTCAAAGCCGGCTCAGCGCCAGCCGCCCCAACGGCCCCAGCCGCCGCCGCCCCAGCCGCCGCGGCCCCAGCCGCCCCAGCCGCCGCCCCAACCCCAACCCCAGCCCCAGCCCCAGCCGTGGCCCCAGCCCCAGCCGTGACGGTTGCTGAAGATTGTGCTGATCTGCATCGTGACCCCTCGTTAATCCCATGACGGGTGAAGTGCCGCACCGGGCTTTTCCGGGGAACGCGAAGAGCCCACCGGGACTCCCGGTGCTTCTCTGTCGACCCCGGCGACGTGAGTACGTCGTCGGATTCACCGACTTTTGCCGGTACTAGTCACGGTATTGCCGGTAAATCGCCGGTAAAGGGGTCTTTCGCCCCGAGTTCGATCCGTAGCCGATCAGTCACTCTGCGCAGGCAGGCGGCGTTCGGCGATCACCGGAGTGCACAGTGGACGGACGGTCAGGGGGTGACCGAGGTCCCGGCGGCAGGTTCGGCGACGGGCACCGCGGGGCGCGCGGTGACCACGACCGGGCCGCCGCAGTTCCAGCATTCCGGCTCGTTCTCGGGCGCGGAACGACCCGCGACGTCGCAGCCCGGGCACAGCCAGGCGGTCAGGATGATGTGACCGCGGGGATCGTGTCGGGGACGCATGGCAGCCACCACTCTGATCGTGTCGGGTGCCGCCTGCATGCCGTGACCGCTCCGACGGGTGCTCACTCTGTTGGGCGGAAATTATTGGGTAGGCGGGCACGCGCAGTCAACAGTGCCGCGCGCCACGCCGAAGCCGACCGGGGCCGCGTCGCCGCAGATCATGCAGCCCTTGACAGCGCACGGCACCGGGAGTCTCCTCGGTTCTGGGTTGCCGGTCCGCGGATTTCCGGCCGGCGGCCGCAGGCGGGATCGCATCGGTCTCAGTTCTTCGGGGGAAGGACCGGCCATGGCGACTTACGAGTACGACTGCCCTCGGTGCGGTCGCTTCGAGACGCACCAGCCGATGGGGACGGCCTCGGATTCGCACGAATGCCTCCGCTGCGGGCGACCTGCCCGCAGGATCTTCTCCGCACCGCACCTCGCCGCCGTGCCGACGCGGCTCGCCGCCGCGCTCGACCGGGCGGAGCGCAGCGGCGCGGAACCGGAGGTGGTCACCGAGGTGCCCCGCCGGAAGCCGCCCGAGCCGCATCCGTCGCTGTCCCGGCTCCCGCGCCCCTGACCGGGCCCAGGCGCCAGCGGAGGTGTCATCTGTGGCATATGTCGGATTGCTGTACGTCGGCGCCGTGCTGTTCCTCAACGGCGTCATGCTGTTGGGCAAAGCCGATCCGAAGGCGATCGGCGTGTTCAACCTCTTCGTCGGGGCGCTCCAGGTGATCACCCCGACGATCCTGATCGCGGTGAACCTCGCGGACCCGGTCACGATCCTCAGCGCGTCGGGCATCTACCTGTTCGGCTTCACCTACCTGTACGTGGGGATCGGGCTGCTCGGCGACTTCGACTCCAGCGGCGTCGGCTGGTTCTCGCTGTTCGTCGCCATCATGGCGCTCGGTTACTCGTTCGCGAACTTCCGGCTGCTCGGGGATAGCCCGTTCGGCGTGATCTGGCTGTACTGGTCGTTCCTGTGGCTGCTGTTCTTCCTGTTGCTGGGCCTCAAGATGGAGCGGCTCACCCGCTACACCGGCTGGGTCGCCGCCATCGAGGGCTGGGTGACCGCCGCGATCCCGTCGTTCCTGATCCTGACCGGGTACTGGCAGAACCCGAACGCCATCGCGACGGCGCTGGTGATCTTCGGCGTCGTCGTCTTCGTCGCGCTGTGGTTGTTCACCACCGGCGTGCGGCCGGTGCGGGGCTTCCGGGTGGTGCCCGTGCCCCACCGGCCGGCACATCAGTGAGGAGGATTTCCCATGCCAGAAGTGATTTTCAGCGTCGACCAGTCGAAATCGATGCGGGAGCAGGCGGTGCCGGGGCACAACCGCTGGCACCCGGACGTCCCGGTGGCCGCGATGGTCCGGCCCGGCCAGGAGTTCCGCGTCGAATGCCGGGAGTGGACCGACGCCCAGCTCGGCAACAACGACTCCGCCAACGACGTCCGGGACGTCGACCTGGACCATACGCACATGCTCAGCGGCCCCATCGGCGTCGAGGGCGCCGAACCCGGCGACCTGCTGATCGTCGACATCCTGGACCTCGGACAGGTGCCGCAGGAGACCGGCCAGGCCCCGGGGCAGGGCTGGGGCTACACGGGCGTGTTCGCCAAGGCCAACGGCGGCGGCTTCCTGACCGACTACTTCCCGGACGCCTACAAGGCGATCTGGGACTTCCACGGGCAGCAGTGCACCTCGCGGCACCTGCCGGGCATCCGCTACACCGGCATCACCCACCCCGGCCTGATGGGCACCGCGCCATCGGCCGATCTGCTGGACAAGTGGAACCGGCGGGAGCAGGCGCTCATCGACACCGACCCGAACCGCGTGCCACCGCTGGCCCTGCCGCCGACCGAGCCCGGGGCGCTGGCCGGTCAGGCGGACGGCAGCGAGGCGCAGCGGATCGCCCGGGAGGGCGCCCGGACGGTTCCGGCCCGGGAGAACGGAGGAAACCAGGACATCAAGAACTTCACCCGCGGGTCGCGGGTCTTCTACCCGGTCTTCGTCGAGGGCGCGAAGCTGTCCATGGGCGATCTGCACTTCAGTCAGGGCGACGGCGAGATCACCTTCTGCGGCGCGATCGAGATGGGCGGCTTCATCGACCTGCACGTCGACCTGATCAAGGGCGGCATGGACAAGTTCGGCATCTCCACCAACCCGGTGTTCATGCCGGGCAACGTCGAGCCGCGGTACTCGGAGTTCCTGTCGTTCTCGGGGATCTCGGTGGACCACGACACGGACACCAACCACTACATGGACGCCACCGTCGCTTACCGCCGCGCCTGCCTCAACGGCGTCGAGTACCTCAAGAAGTGGGGCTACACCGGCGAGCAGGCGTACCTGCTGCTCGGTTCGGCGCCCGTCGAGGGGCGGATCAGCGGCATCGTCGACATCCCCAACGCCTGCTGCACGCTCTACGTCCCGGCGGCGATCTTCGACTTCGACGTGCGGCCCACCGCGGCCGGGCCCGCGCGCGAGGATCGCGGCCAGTGCGCCGTCACGTCCTGAGCACCGGTGCGGCCTCGCGGGGCCGCACCGGTTCCGGGAGGGCTCCCGGCCGGCCGTGGAATGCTGCGGGTGCGTTCGAGGAAGCGGAGGTGGGCATGCGCGAGAACCTGCAGGTGGCCGGGGGCGTCCGCTCGCGGCCGGGCACGGCAGCCTGGCGTTCGGGGTGCCCGGGTCGGCACCGGGCACGATCTTCGCGTTGTCGGTCACCGGGGGCATCGTGCCCGGGTCGGCACCGGGCACGATCTTCGCGTTGTCGGTCACCGGGGGCATCACGGTCCGGCCGCGGGAGGGGCGGACGATAGTGTTCGGCCGCAACCGGCCGGAGGTGCACGTCTGCGTCGGGGAGAACGACCGGCGGATCAGCCGCCACCACGGGTTGCTGACCCACCAGCTGGACCACTGGTGGGTGCACAACACGGGGCGCCTCCCGGTCCGGTTCCCCGGCTCCCGGCTGCTGTTCGCCGACGACGAGCCGGTCCCGCTCACCACCGGGTACACGCCGCTGTTCCTGCGCGGTTCGAGCGGTCGCGAGCACCTGCTGGAGCTGTACGTGGCGGGGCCGGACGGGCAGCCGCCCGCGTCGCAGCACAGCGACCCGACGCAGCCACCGAGGACGTGGAAGCTCTCGCCGACCGAGAAGCTCCTCCTGGTCGTCCTGGGTCAGCGCTACCTGATGCACGAGGCCTACCCGCAGCCGCTGTCCTGGCGGCAGGCCGCCGAGCACCTCGCCGAGCTGCAACCGGATGCCGGGTGGACGGCGAAGCGGGTGGAGCACGACGTCGTCGACGTCCGCACCAGGCTGTCGAAGGGCGGCGTGCCCGGGCTGACCCGCGACGAGGTCGGCGAGCCGGTCGGGAACACCTTGAACCACAACCTCATCCGCGAACTGATGGAGAGCACAACGCTGGTGCCGCCGGACCTCCGGGTCCTCGACGCCTGACCCGCAGGGCCCGTTTCCACGCTCGTCGTGCGCGGCGGTGCGGGTGGCGGCCCGCTGCAGGAGTCGCAGCCACCGTCCGGACCCAGTCCTCCGCAATTTCCATTGAAATCGAACCTTCGATTTCAATGGAAATTGCGGACCTCCGATGCGCGCCGCATCTCGGGAAGGGTCAGGTGGGGAGGCCTGCGGCGGCCGGTTCGGCGAGGGCGGTGGCCAGCCGGCAGATCTCTTCGGTGGGTTGCGGGCCCATCACGACGACGAGCAGCCGCTCGACCAGCCGGCCGTCCTCGCCGCGGTACTCGCGGTGGACGATGCCGACCTGGCACGACTCCTCGCCGTAGCCCTCGGGCTCGACGAACGCCTGGTGGGCGCCGAACCGGACGGGCCGCCCGTCGTCGGCGGTGGGCGGCTGGTGCCGGGCTGGGCGCGGCGACCTTGCCCGCCGCAGCCTGCCGCAGCAGCACGAACGGATTGCCGGACTCGCCGAACGGCGTCACGCCCTCGATCGCGGCGAACAGGGTGGCGCCGAGCGAGAAGACGTCGGAGGCCGTGGTGGGGTCCGCGCCGTTGGCCACCTCGGGGGCGACGAAACCCGGTGTGCCGGAGAGCAGGCCGGTCTCGGTGAGGGTCACGTCGGCGTGCACGGCGCGCGAGATGCCGAAGTCGCCGAGCTTGGCGATGTCGTCGGCGGTGACGAGCACGTTCCCGGGCTTGATGTCGCGGTGCAGGATGCCCGTGGCGTGCACCGCGGCCAGCTGCGCCCCGAGCCTGGCCACCCGCGCGGGCGGCAGCACGCGGTGGTGGGCCAGGTCCGGCGCGGGGAGGTATTCCATGACCAGCAGCCATTCGCCGCCCTCGTCCACCACGTCGTACAACGTGACGACGTTCGGGTGGTTCACCTTCGCCAGGATCTTGCCCTCGGTGCGCAGCCGCCGGATCCTCTCGGCGCCGTGCTCGCTGTCCCGCGAGACGGCGTGCTTGATCGCGACGTCCCGGCCCAGTTCCTCGTCGACGGCGCGCCAGACCGTCCCGCCGCCGCCGGAACCGATCTGCTCCGCCAACCGATACCGGCCGCTGATCAACTGACCGATCCGCACCGCCACTCCGATCCACGAGCCGCGCCAGCCTCGGACGAGGTGGCGCAACCCTATTGCACGGCGAACCGCGGGCGGCTCCGGTCCGGGAAAATCGCGAACGCGTCACCAGCCGCGCAGGTCGACGGGCCAGGTGTCGACGACCTCGTCGCCGTCGACGACGTGGATGCGCTCGTGCAGCGCGATGGTCGGGTCGACGTGCGCGGGCAGCACCCGGACCCGGTCGCCGATCTGGGCCGGAGTTTCCGGGGTGAAGGTCAGGTGCTCGTCGGAGCAGAAGTGCACGCGCGCGCCCGGAATCGCGGGATTGCCGTGGTCCATGCCGAGCGCCTTGAGCCCGACGTCGGCCACGACCCACTTCGGGGACGCCGAGATGACGGTGCCGAGGACGGTCAGGGCCTGCCGGAACGGCAGGCCGAGCTCGGCGTATGCGGTGTCCATCAGGGCGTAGGAGCCGGCCTGGATCTCGGTGGCCCAGGTGTTCACCGCGTACGTCCCGGTGCCGCCCGCGCTGACGAGATCGCCGCCGACGTCCTCGTGCGCGACCAGCAGCAGCGCCATGCTCTCGGCCGCGCGCTCGGCGCGCTCCGCCGGATCCTTGCGGAGCATGAGATGGCCCTCGTACCCCATCACGCCGCGAACGTAAAGTCCTTTGCTGCGAGCGAGATCGGCGAGCTCACCCGCGGCGGAGGGATCGATGCCGCAGCGCGGCAGGCCGACGTTGACGTCGACGACCACCTCGCGGACGCCGCCGGACGCGGCGGCTTCGACGGTTTCCGGCGAGTCCACGGCCAGCGTCACCCGGGCGCCGCCGCGCACCACCGCGCCGAGGCGCCGGGTGTCGAGAACTTCGTTGGCCAGCAACAGGTCTTCGCCGAGCCCGGCGGCGGCCATGCCCTCGACCTCGCGCACGGTGGCGCAGGTGAAGCCGCGATGCCCGATGTCCGCCTGGCGCTGGGCGAGCGCGGTCGTCTTGTGCGCCTTGACGTGCGGGCGAAGCCGGGCCCCGGGCAGCGCCTCGGCCATCGTCCGCAGGTTGGCGTCGAGCAGCGCGGCGTCGACGACGAGCGCAGGGGTCTGCAGGTCCAAGAGGTGCAACGTCGTCTCCCTCGCGGGTACCGGTCTTCCTACCCGGATCATACGGTTCCGCCGACGGCGTTCCCCGTCATCGGGACGAGGCGGGCAGCCGTTCCCGTCGAGGTCGACCGCGGCCGACAGCTCGAAGAACTTAGCCACCAGCGGGAGTTCCGTGCGGTCGGGCCGGCAGACGATCGCGATCCGGGACACCGCGTCGGGGTGGTCCAGCCGCGCGTAGGACAACCCGGGCAGCCGCAGGCGGCGCAGCGAGCTGGGCACCACGGCGATCCCCTCACGGGCCGCGACCAGGCCGAGGATCGTCGGGAACTGAACGGCTTCCTGCGCCGGCCGCATGCGGAACCCGGCCTGGTGGCAGAGGGCCGCGATGTGGTCGTAGAGCCGGGAAATCTGGCTGCGCGGGAACGTGGGCTACGCCCTGCTCGCGCTGGACGACGGGTGGCGCCGGAGACCAAGGGCGTGGACCTCGACGTCGCCCGGGCGCTGATGGGCATCGCCGAGGGCGCGGTGCTGCCGATGGCGCAGTCGTTGATGGTAGAGGCGTCGCAGGAGCACCGGCGGGGCCTGAACATGGGCCTGGTGCAGGGATCCTCGGCGGGCCTGCTCGGCGGCATCCTGGCCCCGGTCGTGGTGGTGTGGGTGGCCGAGGAGTTCGGCTGGCGCACGGCGTTCCTGCTCACGATCGTGCCCCGGGTTCCTGCTGGCGGCGTGGGTCGCCAAGGCGGTGCGCGAGGTGCCGCCCGGCGCGCGTCCCGTCGCCGCACCCGGCGAGCGCGGCCCGCAGGTGCCGCTGCGGCAGGTGCTCGAGGAGCGCAACATCGTGCTGTGCATGGTGATCGCGGCCTGCTACCTGACCTGGTTCGTCGTGATCATCACCTTCGCCCCGACCTACCTGGCCGACGGGAAGGGGTTCCCGCCCGGCACCATGAGCGCGGTGATGGCCTGCTTCGGCGTCGCCTGGGTGCTGTGGGGCTTCGTCACGCCTGCCGTGTCCGACCGGATCGGGCGGCGGCCCACGATGATCGCGTTCATGGCGGTGACGGTGCTCTGCCCGATCGCCGTGGTGAACGTGGCGAGCCCGCTCGCGCTCGGTGCGGTCGTGATCGTCAGCTACACCGGCCTCGGCTGCTTCACGCTGTTCATCGACGATCCCGGCCGAGACGGTGCGCACCGGGGCGCTGGCGACGGCGCTGGGGCTGGTCATGGGCGTCGGCGAGCTGTGCGGCGGGTTCCTCGGGCCGCTGATCGCCGGGTGGGCGTCGGACGCCTGGGGCCTGCAGGCCGCGATGTTCATCGCCGCGGGCGCCGCCGCCGTCGTCGTGGTCCTGTCGTTCTTCCTGCGGGAAACGGCGCCGCTGGTGCTGCGCCGCAAGGAGGTGGTGGTCGCATGAGAGCGGCGGTGTTCCACGGGCGGGCGACATCCGGGTGTCCGATGTGGACGCCCGACCGCCGGGCGCGAAGGAGGTGACCATCGAGGTGGCCTACTGCGGGATCTGCGGGCGCGACCGCCACGAGTACGTCGACGGCCCGCACGCGATCCCGGTGGGCGCGCCCCACCCCGAATCCGGCGTGACGGCGCCGCTGGTCATGGGCCACGAGTTCTGCGGGACCGTGACCGAGCTCGGGCGCGGCGTCGGCGGCCTGGCGGTCGGCGATGCGCCAGCTCCTCGTGGACGTCCCGCGCGAGGTGTTCACCACCCGCTGCCTGCCGGAAGGCGTTGCCAGGCCGAGGCGTTTCGGATCCGGCACGCCGCGCACCGCCGCCCTGCTGGACACCCTGCGCGCGCTGCTGACGAGGGTGGCGAAGCAGCGCACCGGCGACGCGGCCGGGAGCGACGACGCGGTGCTCGACCTGCTCCGCGCGCTGGCCACCGACGGCGCGGCACCAGCGCCGCTGGTGGTGGCGAAGGGCTTCGTGGAGCGGAACCTGCCGGACCCGGGCCTGACGCCGGGCCGGATAGCGGCGGCGGCCGGGATGTCGGTGCGCCACCTGGGAAGGCTGTTCGCCGCGGAAGGCGATTCCCCGGCGCGCTACCTGCAACGCCGGAGGCTCGAAGGAGCGCGCCGCGAACTGGCGGACCCGGCGGCCCGCCACCGAACGATCGCGGACATCGCGCACCGCTGGGGATTCGCCAGCCACGCGCACTTCACCAGGGTCTTCCAGACCGAATTCGGCCATCCCCCAAGCGAAACCCGTCCCACCTGACGCCGGACTCAGGTGTGGAGGTGGGCCGGGTGACCCGTCATCCGCTCGACTTCGTCTTCCGCCGTTCTCAGCAGCCGGCGGGCCAGGTCGAACAGCGCTCGCGCCGCCGCTAGTTCGTCACCGATCTCCGGCACGCTGCGGTCCTGCGGGTTTCGCCGTGCCGAGCCCTTGCCGTGGAGCTCCCCGGCCGCCGGTGCTCGCAGGCGCGCTTCGGCGTGCGTGTGGTCGATGTCCTCGTCGAAGACGACGTCGACCGTCCAGTGCTTCGTCGCGGCCATTGCTGTTCGCCTCCAACACCGCAGCATCGCGGAGCCTTCGCACGGGATGCCAGAGCCCATTGGCACCGCTTCACGGGCCGTGCATCGCCGCCGTCGTGGCGGAACGTCGTGCCGGTTTTTCCCGGCCCGGTGGCCGGGTGCGTCGTGTTGGGTTCACGTCGTTGTCGGGGTAACCCGGTGGCTTGCGGAATCCGAGCGGAGGAGGCTGCGATGAACGAGCGGGCATGGGAGCGCGCGGGGGCGGCGAGTGGTCTGGTGGCGGCGGTGTTGCTGCTGGCCAGCTTGTTCCTCAACCCGACCGCCCCGACCGGGGACGAACCGGTCCTGACCTTCTTCTACGTCGCCGGGAACCGGGCCACGGTGGTGCTGGCCGCGCTGCTGGCGACGTTGGCGGCGGTGGTGTTCTTGTGGTTCGTCGGGCACCTGAGGCACCTGTTGCAGCGCGCCGAAGGCGGTGCGGAGGCGTTCTCGCCGGTGGTGTTCGCCGCCGGGGTGGTGCTGTCGGCGATGACGATGCTGAGCATGCTCCCGGTGACCGCGCTGGCGTCGATGAGCCGGGACATCTCGACCGCGAGCGGGTCGGCGGTGTTCGTGCTCTCCGAGCTGCACCGGCTCGCGCTCGGGCCGCTCGGGCTGCTGGTCGCGCTGTTCGCCGCGACCACCGGCGCCGCGATGGTGCGCCGCGAGGTGCTCGGGCCCTGGGTCGGCTGGTTCGGGTTCGCGGTGGCCGTGATCGGGCTGATCGCCGGGGTCACCGCCTTCTACGCGACCGGCCCGTTCGTCACGATCGCGGCCATGGTCACCGGCATCGTGTTCGCGGTGTGGATCGGTGACGCCGCGGTGCTGATGCTGTACCGGCCGGAGGTCGACCGCGTCGAGGTGCCGGGCACGGCGTTCGCGCACTGACCGCCGAACGCATCAGCCGCCCGCCTGGGGCCGGGTGGGCGGCTCGTTCCTGGCCTGGCAGTGCGGGCAGTGCGCGGTCGCCTCCGCGACCGCCCGCATGTCGTGCTTGCGCCGGTACATGTCCCGGTCGGCTTCGTGCAGCAGCGCGTTCGGACGGGTCGCCGGGTCGGTCGTGGTGGCCAGCCCGACGCTGGCCCGGATCCGCAGGACGCCGTGCGGCGTGTCGCATTCGGCCCGGAGGCGCCGGGCGACTCGGTCGCGGAACTCCGCGGCGGACCGGGCATCGGGAACCCGGCTGACGACGGCGAATTCGTCGCCGCCGATCCGGCACACGGTGTCGGTCGGGCCCGCCGCGTTGAGCAGTTCGTCGGCGGCGGTCATGAGGAGCCGGTCGCCTGCGGAGTGCCCGTAGGTGTCGTTGACGGGCTTCAGCTCGTCGAGGTCGGCGACGAGCACCGCGACCACGCCGCCGTCCCGTTCGAGGTCCGCGAGGACGTGCGCCAGGCGGTCGTCGAGCAGGGCGCGGTTGGCCAGCCCGGTCAGCGGGTCGTGCAGCGCCAGGTGGGCGAGGTGGACGTCGGAGGAGCCGCGCTCGCCGAGCTCCTCGCACTGGCTGACCAGGTACGCGGGCTGGTCGTCGGCGCCGGGGACCACGCTGGTCCGGATCAGCACCCAGATCGGATGGCCGTTCTTGTGCCGGTAGCGCTTCTTCAGGCTGACCGTGTTCAGCCGGCCCTCCGCCAGGTCCGCCAGCGCAGCTGCGGAGTGCTCGTGGTCCTGCGCGTAGGTGACGTCGAAGATGAGCATTTCGAGCATTTCGCGCCTGCTGTACCCGAGCAGTTCGCACCACGCCTCGTTGACGTCGGTCCAACGGCCGTCGTGGTCCAGCAGCGCCATGCCGGTGGGGGCGTTGGCGAACACGCGGCTCCACTGGGTGTCGATCTCCGTGCGGTCTTCGACCTCGTGGAACTGCGAGAGGAACAGCCCCGGCTCGCCGCCGCCGTCGTGGATCGGCGACGTGCATTGGAGCAGCCGCACGGTGCCGCCGTCGGAACGCCTGAATCGCCGTTCGGCCGTTCCTGATCCGGTGGTGCTTCGCGGATCGGACTCAGCTGCGGTGAAGTCGTCGAGCGGGTGTCCGACGAGGCCGGTCCGGTCGTATCCGAGCGCGCGGCAGAGCGCGTCGTTGGCGTGCACGCAGCGGCCGCTCGCGTCGAGCAGCGCCATCGGGGTAGCGGCGCTGTCGAGCAGCGGCAGCCATTGCTCGGCCGGTTCGTGATCGGGGGTGGTTCGCATCAGGCTTCCGGGGAGGAGTTCTGCCGGTGTGCGGCTTCTGGACGGCAGCTGCGCGCATACCCGGCGAACTCGGGGGCACCTCCGCTCCCCGGGCCGCCGAGGGGGCGTCCGATGCCTGGCGGCCCGGGGAACGGGGTGATTCGGTTGGCCTGTCGGGGACGAGCGGAACGGGACATACCGGCCTCGAACGTCGGGGGACGGGACGATGCCGTCCACCTTGCGCGAGAATCGCGGACCCTGCGGCGTTGTAATTACCGACTTCCATACCTAAATCCGCCGCCGAGCCGATGCGCACGCGCGGTCGCGGATTTTCCATCGCAAGACCGGCAACAGCGGCCCCGCCGGGAACTTCCGCCACCAACCGGACGGCCCGCGGATTTACGCTTGACGGGCTTGCACCGTCGAAACAGCCGGGCCGGTAATGGTTTTCCGAATGCTAGCGCAATTCCCGGTCCGGTGCCGAATTTCTCGTGGGGGCCGGCAATGCTGATCGGAATGGGCGCAAACAGGGTCATCGGCAGGAAAACCGGAAGAACGAGGGGAGTGCTGCTGAGCGTGCTGCTCGGTGTGCTCGCACTGGTGGCGACCGTCTGCACCAGTGCGTCGGCCGCCGCGGCACCGCCGGCGCCGGCCGGACCGGTGGGCGGCGGATCGCACCTGGTGATCGTCAAGATGGTCGACTACCGGCTGTTGCAGCCGGCCTTCCTGCAGCCGGGGCGCTACACGTTCCGGGCCATCAACGAGGGCCGCATGCCGCACGCCCTGCAGATCAGCGGCCCCGGCGTCGCGAACGCGCGCACGCCGGTGGTGCAGTCGGGCCAGGCCGCCGACCTCACCGTGGATCTGCGCCGCGGGCTCTACGACTTCTGGTGCCCGGTCGGCAACCACCGGCAGATGGGGATGCAGCTGAACGTCTTCGTCGGATGAACCGGCACGGCCCGGGTTCCGCGCAGCGGACCCGGGCCGGCCGCCGTTGAGGAGTGGTGGCGGTGCGGGTGGCGGAACCTCACCGTCCGCCTGAACTGCGGGAGCCGTGACAGGCGTCGCGGCTGTCCTCGCCGGGGGAACTCCAGAGGAGTGGGCACCGTGAACCCGCGGCGGTGCGAGCTGGGTCCCACACCGCATGCGGCGGACGCCGCATTCTGAAAGAACCGCTAAGGGATTGCCGGGAAATAATTTGATCTTTTAGCTTGATATCGATCATCATGGGGTATGGCGGTTGCGGTAGAGGTCGAGCGGTCACTGGCGGCGAAGTTCGCGACGTTGTTGCCG
>NZ_JBWKKU010000012.1:82957-191045 GCF_056431445.1 Saccharopolyspora sp. NPDC045941 | reverse complement strand
GCACTCGACAGGGTGTGGGAGAGTAAGACACCGCCGACACATTATGTGAGAAGGGTCCCTTCTTTTCCGGTCCACCGGAAAAGAAGGGACCCTTTTTATTTGCATCGCTGGAGCAGTCATCGAGTGGCGGACGGCCGCGGTCGCGGCCGAACCACCACCCGTTCAAGGTTCAGGAAGCCAGCTTGCGTCGGAGGAGTTCGAAGCACAGCACCGCTGCGGCGCTGGCGACGTTGAGCGATTCCACCCCACCGGCCATCGGAATGGACAACGGCTGGGCGACTCGTGCCTGCACGTCTTCCGAAAGCCCGGCGGTTTCGCTGCCCAGCACGAACACCGCGCGCGGTCCGAAGTCGGCGTCGAAGATGCTCTCCTCCGCGGAGGCTTCGAGCGCGAACAACGGGTAGCCGGCTTCGGTCAGCAGCTCCGCGGCCTCGCCGGCGGTGCGGGTCCGCAGGACCGGGGCGTGGAACGCCACTCCGGCCGAAGCCTTGATGACCAGCGGGTCGAGGCTGGCGACGCCGCGGTGCGGCACCACGATTCCGTCGATTCCGGCTGCGGTCGCGGTGCGCAGGATCATGCCTACGTTCGCCGGCGTCGTCAGACCGTCGAGCAGCAGGATGGTTCGCGGTGCGTGCGCGGGGTCGGCGAGCGCGTCCGAGAGCGGCCGCATCTTCCGCGCCACCACGTCGGCCAGCACGCCCTGGTCGTGCCGGCCGTTCCCGGCCAGCACCTTCACCCGGTGCGCGCTCGCGCGCTGGACCCGCACCGCGCGGTCGGCGGCGGCCTCCTGGATCTCGTCGATGATCGAGCCGCGCAGCCCCTCGGCGAGGATCACCTTGTCCACGCGAAGGTCGTAGTCCGTCAACGCCTCCAGCACCGGCTTGCGGCCGTAAACGGTGACGAATCGATCTTTAGGGGAAACTTCGCTGGTCACGCTTCCAAGTGTCACATGCTCCGCCGCGCCCTCCTCGACTGGAACCCCTCGGGATCCGGCGGCTCGTGTGCCAGGATCGCGGACATGTCCGATCGTCTCTCCGCAGTCGACGCCTCGTTCCTCTACCTGGAGGACTACACGACGCCGATGCACGTCGGTGGCGTCGCGGTGTTCCGGCGCCCGCGCACCGGGTTCGACTACGACAGGGTGTTGGCGCTGATCGACCGCCGGCTGGGCTTGGTGCCGAGATACCGGCAGCGGGTGATGCAGGTTCCGGGCGGGTTGGTGCGTCCGGTGTGGGTGGACGACCAGGACTTCGACATCACCTACCACGTGCGGCGGTCGGCGCTGCCCAAGCCGGGCAACGACGATCAGCTGCACGACCTGGCCGCGCGGCTGATGTCCCGGAAGCTCGACCCCACCCGGCCGCTGTGGGAGATCTACCTGGTGGAGGGGCTGTCCAAGAACCGGGTGGCGGTGATCACCAAGACGCACCAGGCGATGGTCGACGGCATCGGCGCGATCGACATCGGCCAGGTGATCCTGGACGTTGAGCGCGACCGGCAGGTTCCGGACGCCGATGAGCTGTGGATGCCGCGCCCGGAGCCGAGCCTCGCGGAGCTGGTGGTCGAGGCGATGACCGACGCCGTGCAACGTCCCGGCGAGGTGGTGGAGAACGTTCGGGCGGCGGTCGCCGACGCCACCGCGACGGTCCAGAAGATCACGCGGGCTCTGGGCGGTGTCGCCTCGGCGCTGCGCACCGCCGTGGTCCCTGCACCGAGCGGGCCGTTGAACGCGCCGACCTCCACGCAGCGCCGGTTCGCCGTCGCGCGGGCCAAGCTCGACGACTTCCGTGCCGTCCGCCAAGCTCACGGCAGCACCGTCAACGACGTGGTGCTGGCGGTGGTGACCGGCGCGCTGCGGAACTGGTTGTTGTCCCGCGGCGAAGTGGTGTCGCCGTCGACGACGCTGCGCGCGATGGTGCCGGTGTCGGTGCGTTCCGACGATGCGGAGGCGCGCGCGACGTACCCGGAGACCGGGAGCCTGCCTGTCGGGTCGGTCGGCAGCAAGGTGTCCGCGTACCTGGTGGATCTGCCGGTGGGCGAGGGGAATCCGATCGTCCGGCTGCACCAGGTCAGCCATGCCATGCGCGCGCACGCGGAGTCCGGGCAGTCGGTGGCGGCCGGTGCGCTGGTCAAGGTGTCCGGGTTCGCGCCGCCGACCCTGCACGCGTTGGGGGCACGGGTCGCGAACCAGTTCTCGGACCGATTGTTCAACGTGCTGGTGACCAACGTTCCGGGACCGCAGGTGCCGTTGTACGCGGCGGGAGCGAGGATGATGGAGATGTTCCCGGTGGTGCCGTTGGCCAAGAACCAGTCGCTGTCGGTAGGCGTTACCTCCTACGACGGCGGCGTGTACTTCGGGTTGAACGCGGATCGGGATGCGATGCCCGATGTGGACGTGTTGGCGGCGATGATCGGAGAAGCAGTGGACGAGATGATCGGGACGGTCGACGCATGAGGGTTTACCTGCCCGCCACGGTGCCGATGTTGCGGCGACTGGTGGAGGAGAAGCAGTTGCAGCCGTTGGGTGGGACCGCGTTCGCGTTGACGCCGGCGCTGCGCGAGTCCTACGCCAGTGGCGACACGGAGGAGCTGGAGTACGCGGCGATGCGTGAGGCTGCTCGGGCGTCGCTGCGGTTGATCGGTGGTGACCTGGGCGCGGGCGAGAAGGTCGAGCTCCGCCGGGTGGTGATCTCCGCCGATGTCGACGACGTGACGCTGCGGCCCGATCTGGACCACGCCGTGGTGAAGGTGTCCGGGCCGGTGCAGTGGAAGAAGATCGCGGCCGTGCACGTGGACGCCACGGAAGCGGAGGACGCGGTGCGCGCCGCGGCGGAGGTCATCGACGCCGCCGACCTCGGCGATCCGGACGCGGACTTCACCCTGGGCGAGGCGGAGGACCACGAACTCGCCTGGTACGCCCCGCAAGAGGTGCCGTTCCTGCTGGAGCTGATGTAGCGACCGGGTGGTGCGGCCCGGGTGAGTCGCCTCGGGCCGCACCGCGGTTTCAGCGCTTTTCCTGGACCTGGTCGGCCGGCGGCACGGTGATCTGGACCGGCTTGCCCCAGTCGCTGTAGCGCACCGTCATGGTCGACTCGGGGATCTGCTGGCCGGCCACGGTGAGGGCGGGCGTGGTCGAGTCGGCCTTCAGCGGCAGGCCCTCGGCGTCCACCCACACGGTCTGCTTGACCTCGGTGACACCGGCGTCGACCAGCGCCTGGAACGCCGGCTTCTCCTCGGGCTTGGCCTCGGCGGCGGCCGCCTTGAGGTCGGTCACGATCTCGTAGCGGGTCGCCTCCTGGCCGTCGACCTGCTCCTTGGCGCTGGAGGTGATCTTGGACCCGGGCGGGAGCATGGACTCGAGGTCGTTGATCTTGCCCAGCTGGCCGAGCTGCTGCGCCATCGAGTCGTTGGCGGCCATCTTCAGCCACGGCTTGCTCGGGTCACCGGAGAGCTGGGCCAGCTCCGGGCTCTTGATGTACATCCCGTCCTTGGTGAACACCATCTCGGTCGCTCCGGTGCAGGCCATCTCGGTCTGCACGATGTCGAGCTGGCACTTCGTGGAGCCGAGGGCCTGGACGGCGCCGGTGCCCTCGAAGGACACCGTCACGGTCTTCTTCGCGTCCATGCTGGACTTCGCCGAGCTGATCAGCGACGAGACGTCCTTGAACGGCGAGCTGGAGCTCTCGGTCTGCTCCTGGCCGGCGTTGCCCGGGTCGGCTGGCGTGCCGCCCTGGCTGCAGGCGCCCAGGGTGATCGCCAACGCTGCTGCGGACAGGGCGACTGTGGTGCGGCGCACGGGATTTCCTCTCTGCATGAAGATTGCAATGCCCGAAAAGTAACAGTTCTTCATGCCTCTTCCGGGCGTTTTGCGGGAAGTGCGGTCACCGCGGCGGCTGCTGCGCCTGCGGCGGCAAGGTGTCGAAGACGCCGATCTGCCCGGCTGGCGGGACCGGGATGTCGGCGGGGGCGCCCCAGTCGCGGTAGGTCGAGGTCAGCGACACCTCGCCCGCTTGGGCGACCTCCTGGTCGGCGGCGAACCGCGCGGGCAGGCCGGAGTCGTCGAGCCACAGCTGGTAGCCGAGTTCCCGCTCGCCGGCATCGGCGGCCTGCCGGAACCGGTCGCGCTGCTGCGGATCGTCGGCCAAGTCGGCGGCCTGCGAGGTGATGATCCGCAGCTCGTAGCGGGTGGTGGGCTTGCCGTCGACGGTGTCGGGCGCGCTGGTCTGGATGCGGGTGGCGGGCTCGATGCCGGTGAAGGCGGCGCGCGGGTCGACGGCATCGTGCAGCTGGTCCAGCGCGGGGCCGAGGAGCTTGTCGCCGAAGTCGGCGCCACCGGGCGTGATCTTCAGCCAGGGCTTGTCCGGCTCGGGCCGCACCAGCGGGGTCCGCAGGTAGCCGACACCGTCCATGATGGACAGTGAGAGGCGCTGCGACGACAGGTTCCCGGGCGTTCTGGTCTGGCCTTCGAAGGCGAGATCGGCTTGCGGACCCCGGTAGCGGACGGCGCCTTCGGCGGTCAGTTCGCCCACCAGGCCGAGGCTTCCGCGCACGCTGCTGTGCACGCTTCCGCGTTCGCTGATCTTGTTGATGACCTGCGACAACATGACATCCGCTCGCGGGCGGGGGTCGGGGCGGACGGCCATCAGCGGCCCGGGCTGCGGAAGTGGTTCGGCGCCGCAGGCGCCCAGCGCGGCGATCAGGGTGAGACCGGCGGACAACACCGCGGTCCTGGTGCTGGCTCGTGGCATCGGGCGAGCTCCTCGGGCCGTGTCAGCGTGCGGTGGCCGAATCGTCCGCGCGGTCAAGGAAAAACCCGCAGCGGACGCCGAGATCCACGCTAACAACGAAGTCGTCGCACCACAGGGGACGATCGAGTCTCGTTCGGGGGATCAGACCTCGTCGAGCCCGGCCCGGGAACGCAGCAGGCGGCGCAGCGAGGCGAGCTGCTCGACGCTGCCGCCGTCGGCGGCGTAGGTGTCCAGGTGGCAGTCCGGGTCATCGGAACCACCGAGGTGCCCGCAGTTCGGCGGGCATTCCTCCGCCGCCTCGGCGAAGCCTTCGAACGCGGCGATCACGTCGTCCGGGGTGACGTGCGCCAGGCCGAACGAGCGGATGCCCGGGGTGTCCACCACCCAGCCCCGACCGGGCAGCGGCAGCGCGACCGCCGAGGTCGAGGTGTGCCGGCCCTTGCCGACGCCGCTGACCTCGCCGGTCGCCCGGTCGGCCGCCGGCACCAGCCGGTTGACCAATGTGGACTTGCCGACGCCGGAGTGGCCGACCAGCGCGGACACCCGGTCCGCGAGCAGCGCGCGGAGTTCCTCGGGTTCGCAGTCCTGGCGGGTGATCGTGATCGGCATGTCCAGGGACGAGTACGTGGCGATCCACTCGCCGGGATCGGCGAGGTCGGCCTTGGTCAGGCACAGCACCGGCGTCAGCCCGCCCGCGTAGGCGGCGACCAGGCAGCGGTCGATGAAGCCGGGCCGCGGCGGCGGATCGGCCAGCGCGGTCACGATGATCAGCTGTTCGGCGTTGGCGACCACGACCCGCTCGTACGGGTCGGTGTCGTCGGCGGTACGGCGCAACACGCTGGTGCGGTCGTCGACCCGCACGATCCGGGCCAGCGTGTCGGGCTTGCCGGAGATGTCACCGACCAGGCCGACGCGGTCGCCGACCACCACCGGCGTGCGGCCCAGCTCGCGCGCCCGCATGGCGGTGACCAGCCGGTCCGGGTTCCCGTCCAGCGCGCACGTCCACCGGCCGCGGTCGACCGCGACCACCATCGCGGCCGCCGCGTCCTCGTGCTTGGGGCGCTGCTTGCTGCGCGGACGGCTGCCCCGGCGCCCGGGGCGCACCCGCACATCGGACTCGTCCAGATCCCGCCAACCGCGCTTGCGCATCAGGCCGCCCCCGCGCTCACGCCGATTCCCCGAGCATCGCCGCCCACATCCCGGGGAAGTCGGGGATCGTCTTGGCGGTCGTCGCGATGTCCTCGACGACCACGCCGGGCACCTTCAGCCCGAGGATCGCGCCGGCCGTGGCCATCCGGTGGTCGGCGTAGGAATGCCAGTTCCCACCGGTCAGCGGCCGCGGCTCGACCAGCAGCCCGTCCTCGGTCTGCTCGACCGCGCCGCCGAGCTTGGTGAGCTCGTTCTGCAGCGCGGCGAGCCGGTCGGTCTCGTGGCCGCGCAGGTGCGCGATGCCACGTAGCCGCGAGCGACCGGTCGCGAAGGCGGCCAGCGCCGCGACGGTCGGGGTGAGCTCGCCGACGTCGTGCAGGTCGATGTCGACCGGGGTGAGCTCGGCGGGGCCGGTGACGGTCAGCCCGGCCGCGGTGCGCTCCACCCGCGCGCCCATCCGGCTCAGGATGTCGCGGATGGCGTCGCCGGCCTGCGTGGTCTGCGCCGGCCAGCCGGGCACGGTCACGGTGCCGCCGGTCACCGCCGCGGCGGCGAGGAACGGGGTGGCGTTGGACAGGTCGGGTTCGATCTCGACGTCCAGCGCGCGGATCGCGCCCGGCGCCACCCGCCAGGTGTTCGGCTCCCGGTCGTCGACGTCGACGCCGGCGGCGCGCAGCATCGCCACGGTCATCTCGATGTGCGGCAGCGACGGCACCGGCTTGCCCTCGTGCAGCACCGTGACGCCCTGTTCGAACCGCGGCGCGGAAAGCAGCAGCCCGGAGACGAACTGCGACGACGCGGACGCGTCGATGGTGACCGTGCCGCCGGTGAGCTTCCCCGTGCCGTGCACGTCGAACGGCAGCGCGTTGCCGCTGATGTCGGCGCCCAGCTCGCGCAGCGCGTCGAGGACCGTGCCCAGCGGCCGCTGGCGGGCCTGCGGGTCGCCGTCGAAGGTGACCCGGCCGTCGGCCAGGGCCGCCACCGGCGGCACGAACCGCATGACCGTGCCGGCCAGGCCGCAGTCGACCTCGGCCGGTCCCCGCAGCTCGCCCGGCGCGACCTGCCACGAGCCGTCCGGCCCGTCCTGGATCTCGACCCCGAGGGCACGCAGAGCCCCGGCCATGAGCTCGGTGTCCCGGCTGCGCAGCGGGGCGCGCAGCGTCGACGGGCCGTCGGCGAGTGCGGCGAGCACCAGCGCGCGGTTGGTGATGGACTTCGAACCGGGCACCGGGACGGTCGCGTGCACGGCGCCGCGGGCGACCGGAGCAGGCCAGAGCTGGGTCATAGGGCAATGATCCCCCACCCGGCCCCCTGATTTCAGCGGCGGGGGCAATCCGGCCATGCCGCTCGCCTGCGACGATGCGGCCTGACAGGATGAGGAGGACCGCTCGACCACGAGGCGATGGAGGTCCGACCAGGCATGTGCGGCAGGTACGCCTCCACGAAGGATCCGGGCAAGCTCGCGGCGGAGTTCGCGGCGCTGGACGCCACCGGCGGCGCTGCACCGGGAGCGGATTTCAACGTCGCGCCGACCAAGAACGTGTTCACCGTGGTGCAGCGGCATCCCCGAGACGATGCCGGTGAACGCGAGCTCGATCGAACCGAGCGCACCATCCGGGTGATGCGGTGGGGCCTGGTGCCGATGTGGGCGAAGGACAAGTCCATCGGCAGCCGGATGATCAACGCGAAGTCGGAGACGGTGACGACGAAGCCGGCCTTCCGGACGTCGATCAAGCGCTACCGGTGCCTGCTGCCCGCCGACGGCTGGTACGAGTGGAAGCGCGAAGGCGGCCGCAAGCAGCCGTTCTTCATGACCTCCCCGGACGGTGCCAGCCTGGCGATGGCCGGGATCTACGCCACCTGGCGCGATCCGCAGGCCGAGGACGCGCCGCCGCTGGTGACCTGCTCGGTGCTCACCACCAGCGCGCTCGGGCAGCTGGCCGAGGTGCACGACCGGATGCCGTTGCTGCTGCCGGCGACGGCGTGGGACGAGTGGCTCGACCCGGACCAGCCGGACGTCGCCGACCTGCTCGGCGCGCCGTCGCGGGAGCTCGTCGACGGCCTGGAGATCCGCCCGGTGTCGACCGCGGTCAACAGCGTCCGCAACAACGGCGCCGAACTCCTGGAACGCGTGTCGCTCGATGCGCAACCGCAGGCGGTAGGTTTGGATCCGGAAGCGAAATGAGCGGTTCGGGCGCGGGGTGAGCTCTGATGTGTGGTCGGTACGCCGTCCGGCACGACCCGGCGGCGCTGGCCGAGGAATTCGCGGCGACGGATCGCACGGCCGGGGCCGTCGGCGCGGACTTCAACGTGACGCCGACCAAGACGGTGCCGATCGTCGTGCAGCGCGGCGCCGAGCGCAGCGTCCGCCCGGTGCGCTGGGGCCTGGTGCCGACCTGGGCGAAGGAGATCGGCAGCGGCCCGCCCATGATCAACGCGCGTGCCGAGTCCATCACCACCAAGCCCGCCTTCGCGGACTCGGCGCGGCGCCGCCGCTGCCTGATGCCCGCCACCGGCTGGTACGAGTGGCAGCCCGGTGACCAGCGGCGACAGCCCTACCTGTGCACTCGCGGGGACGGCGAGAGCCTGGCGATGGCCGCGGTGTTCTCCGCGTGGTGGGCGCCGAACTCGACCGACCAGCCGCTGGTGACCTGCGCGGTCGTCACCACCGATGCCGTCGGCGAGCTCGCCGGCATCCACCACCGCATGCCGCTGGTGCTGCCGAGGCACCGCTGGGCGGACTGGCTCGATCCGCAGCGCACCGAGATCGCGGACCTGCTGGAACCCGAACCGGAGGTGCTCGCCGAACTGGCGATCCACCCCGTCTCCACCGAGGTGAACAGCATGCGCAACAACCATCCTGACCTGATGGAACGAGTCGAACCGGCACCCGCGCCCGCCGAACAAGCCGCGCTGTTCGAGTCATGACCAAGGTCGAGGTCGAGACGCCGCACGGCCCGGCCAGGGCCGAGCTGCACTGCGCGGAGGAGGGGCGTGCCGCGCTGCTGCTCGGGCACGGCGCGGGCGGAGGGATCGCCGCGCCCGACCTGGTTGCGGTGACGCGGGCCGCGACGGAAGCCGGCGTGCACGTGGCGCTGGTCGAGCAGCCCTACCGGGTGGCCGGCCGCCGGGCGCCCGCCCCGGCCAAGCAGCTGGACGCGGCCTGGCTCGCCGTGGTGGAGGACCTCGGCGAGCGCTGGTTCGCGGATCTCCCGCTGATCTTCGGCGGCAGGTCCTCGGGGGCGCGCGTCGCCTGCCGCACCGCGGAGGCGGGCGCCGCGTCGGCGGTGCTGTGCCTGGCGTTCCCGGTGCACCCGCCCGGCAAGCCGGAGAAGTCGCGGCTGGGCGAGCTCGACGGGGTGGAGGCCCCGGTGCTGGTGGTGCAGGGCGAGCGGGACGCGTTCGGCCAGCCGGAACCGTCGCACAACCGCGAGGTGGTGCTGGTGCCCGGCGACCACTCGCTGAAGGCCGACGTGGACGCCGTGTTCCGCGCCGCGCAGGAGTGGCTCGGCAAGATTCTCCGCCTCATGGACTAGCGCTCGAAATAGTTGTGACCGGTGGCACGATTCCGGCGGCCGATTCGTCCGCTCGAAAGCGCCGCGTTGCCGGTTCTGCCCGGATGCCGCAACATCGGTGCGGTACTGGGGGGATTTTGTTTCTCCCGATCGCCCGGAATCGCGGTCGGGGTGTGAATCGCTCTGCGAAAAGCGAATTCGGCTGCGATCTCGTCGATGCTCCCGGGCAGGAGGAATGCCCCGGCCTGTCCGGGTCCCGGTGCGGCTGTTGCGCGGCAGCCGCACCAACGCCCGGGGGAGCGGCCCGTCCGCTCCCCCGGGGCGGTCAACCGGCGATGTCGGCGACGCGGGCGTCGAGCAGCCGGACCAGGTCGTCGGCCGCCAGCTCGATCTCCAGGCCGCGTCGTCCCGCGCTGCAGTAGATCGTGTCGAACCCGGTGGCCGACGCGTCGATCACGACCGGGAGCCGTTTCTTCTGGCCGAGCGGGGAAATCCCGCCGGCGACGTATCCGGTGGCGCGTTCGGCGTCGGCGATCTCGGCCATCTTCGCCTTCTTCCCGCCGACGGCGGCGGCGAGCGCCTTGAGATCGAGCTGGCCGGTGACCGGCACCACGCCCACGGCGAGCTTGCCGTCGACCTCCGCGACCAGCGTCTTGAAGATCCGCTCCGGTGGCTGGCCGAGCGCCTCGGCGGCTTCCAGGCCGAACGACTCGGCGCGGGGATCGTGTTCGTACGCGTGAACCTGGTGCGGGATGCGCCGCTTGCTCAACAGCGCCGTAGCCGGGGTGCCCTTGCCTGCCATGAGCGTCACTTTAGAAGGCCGGAATATCTCCCGGCGCCCATTGCGTTGGACGGGGCGTGACGATGGATTCGACGAACACCTGCGTGCTGGACCGCCCCGAGCGTGCGCCGCTATCACCACCGGGAAATAGCAGGCGAGCACGGGTATCCTCGAATGCGGACCATGCGAAGGATCGCATGGGTTCGTCGCCTGCAGTCACCTCGTCCAGGCGGCGGGAAAGGAGCCCGGTGCCAAGCACCTCAGAGCACCCGGACGCAACCGGGCGGCCCGGCGACGTCGGGCGCCTCAGCACTGCCGACACCGATGCACCGGTCGACTCCGCCGTGGTCGACCGCGGTGAGGAGGCCGACGAGCAGCGCGCGGCCCGCTTCGAGCGGGACGCGATGCCGCTGCTGGACCAGCTCTACGGCGCGGCGCTGCGGATGACCCGCAACGCGCAGGACGCCGAGGACCTGGTCCAGGAGACCTACCTCAAGGCCTTCTCCGCGTTCAAGTCGTTCGCGCAGGGCACGAACCTCAAGGCCTGGCTGTACAGGATCCTCACGAACACCTACATCAACGGTTACCGCAAGCGGCAGCGGCAGCCCCAGCAGCAGCCGACCGACGAGATCGCCGACTGGCAGCTCGCGCAGGCGGAGAACCACACCTCCAGCGGCCTGCGTTCGGCCGAGGTCGAGGCGCTCGACCGGCTGCCGGACACCGATGTGAAGGCCGCTCTCCAGCAGCTGGCCGAAGAGTTCCGCATGGTCGTCTACCTCGCGGACGTGGAAGGCTTCGCCTACAAGGAGATCGCCGAGATCATGGGCACCCCGATCGGCACCGTGATGTCGAGGTTGCACCGTGGTCGCCGGCAGCTGCGTGAGATGCTCACCGACGTCGCCCGTGATCGCGGCTTCTTGCGGCAGAACCAGCGGGAGGTGAGCACCAAATGAACTGCGGTGGGCCGGACGAAGCCTCCTGCGAGGACGTGCTCGCTGAAGTGTGGCTTTTCCTGGACAACGAGTGCGACCAGCAGCGGCGCGCCGCCGTGCAGCAGCACCTCGACGGGTGCGGGAGTTGCCTCGAGCACTTCGGCATCGAGGAGCACATCAAGGCGCTGTTGCACCGCAAGTGCAGTGGTGAGCACGCGCCCGTGGAGCTGAAGGCCCGGCTGCGGGCCTCCATCCGCGAGGCCGTTCTGGAGAAGGCGGAAGTGACCGTCGAGCGCGGCCCCGAAGGCACCTCGGTGGAAGTGCGGGCGAAGCGAACTTCGGCGGAATGACCCGCAAGACGACGAATGGCCCCGGACCGAGTGGTACGGGGCCATTCGAGCTTTCGACGGCTGGTGCCGTCGCGCTCACGAGCCGTTGGGGCGCTTGCCGTGGTTGGCCTTGTTCTTGCGCCGGTCCTTCTTCTTGCGGGCACGCTTACCCATGGCAACTCCCTAAAGTTCGCTTCCGACCAGTCCGACCGTTCGCAGGTCTTCACGACCACCCGGTCTCCGCTGGGGTTTCGAGCATCCAGTTTGACATGTCCGCTACCTGCCGCCGGCGGGTGGTTCCGGTCATGGTTTCCTAATCAGGGGCCCACCGGGTCCGCGACGAGGAGGAGCGCATGGCCGAGGAGATCCGCGCCGAGATGGTCGCCAACGTGATGGCGGTGTCGGTGGCTGAGGGCGACTCGGTCAGCGACGGCGACTCGCTGGTGCTGCTGGAGTCCATGAAGATGGAGATCCCGGTGCTCAGCGAGGTGTCGGGGACGGTCAGTACGGTTGCCGTCAAGCCGGGCGACGTGGTCCAGGAAGGCGATCTCATCGCGGTCGTGGAGTGACGCGACCGCGCCGACCCAGAGAGGCGGATCTTGTCCACGCTGAGTGATCTGCTCGCCGAGCACACCGGGTTGTCCGGCACCGCCGCCGACCACCTGCAGCTCGTGGTCGCCGAGTGGCAGCTGCTGTCGGACCTGTCGTTCGCCGACTTCCTGCTCTGGGTTCCGATCGGGCCGCAGGACGCGCCGGAGAGCCGGTTCCTGTGCGTGGCGCAGGCGCGGCCGACGACGGCGCCCACGGCACACCCGGAAGACGTCGTCGGCACCGAGGTCACCCAGGACGAGCATCCGCAGCTGCGGCGCGCCGCGCTGGAGGGCCGGATCTGCCGCGAGGAGGACCCGCGCTGGCACCTGGGCGTGCCGGTGCGCCGCGAGACCATCCCGGTGAAGCTGGGCGACGAGATCGTCGCGGTGCTCAGCCGGGACACCAACCTGGCCGTGCCGCGGGTGCCGTCGCCGCTGGAGATCTCCTACCTGGGCAGCGCGGCCGACCTGTGCCAGATGGTCGCGGACGGCACCTTCCCGACGCCGGAGCCGGCGCCCGACGTGCACACCAGCCCACGGGTCGGTGATGGGCTCATCCGCCTGGACAGTTCGGGCACGGTCGTCTTCGCCAGCCCGAACGCGCTGTCGGCCTACCACCGCATGGGCCACGCGGCGGATCTGGTCGGGGCGCAGCTCGCGCAGCTGACCCGGTCGCTGCTCAACGATCCGTTCGACGCCGACGAGGTGGCGCAGCGCGTCCGCCGGGCGATGGGCGGTCAGCCCAGCATGCGCATCGAGGCCGAGGCCCGGGGCGCGACGGTGTTGTTCCGGGCGCTGCCGCTGCGGCCTCGCGGCCAGCAGGCCGGCGCGCTGGTCCTGGTGCGCGACGTGACCGAGGTCAAGCGCCGCGACCGCGCGCTGATGTCGAAGGATGCGACGATCCGCGAGATCCACCACCGCGTCAAGAACAACCTGCAGACGGTCGCCGCGCTGCTGCGGCTTCAGTCGCGCCGCACCGGGAACACCGAGGCGCGGCTCGCGCTGGACGAGTCGGTGCGGCGGGTGACGTCGATCGCCCTGGTGCACGAGACGCTGTCGATGTCGGTGGACGAGCGGGTTGATCTCGACGACGTGGTCGACCGCGTGATCCCGATGATGAGCGACGTCGCCGTGGCCGAGACCGGTGTCAAGGTGCGCCGCGAGGGACGGTTCGGGGTGGTGTCGGCCGAGCTGGCCACGCCGCTGGTGATGGTGCTGACCGAGTTGGTCCAGAACGCTTTCGAGCACGCCTTCCCGGAAGGGCAGGGCGGCGAAGTCGTTGTGCAGGCGGAGCGTTCGGCGCGTTGGCTGGACGTCGTCATCTCGGATGACGGTCGCGGCCTGCCGAAGGGTTTCTCCCTCGAACGCGCCGAACGTCTCGGCCTGCAGATCGTGCGGACCCTCGTGGAATCGGAGCTCCGAGGGTCGTTGAGCTTGCGCGGTCGCGGCCGGCAACGCGGTACCGAGGCGGTGTTGCGGGTGCCTCTCAAGTACCGGCGCTGACGTCGACCTGTTGGTCGGGCGCCGCGCTGGTGCATCGATATCCGGTGACTCGCCGGTCGGGTGGCGGGTCGTGGCCGATCTGGTCGGTTTCCCGGTGACCGTCAGCTCATCCGGTGGAGAGCTCGGTGGGGGTTTCCGGGACCGACATCGACGCGGATCGGCCGGGTCTCGTCGGGGTGTGCTTCTGTCGGGTGCGATGGCCGTTCGTTCGACCGGGGCGAAAACGTGCGGTCGGCCGCCGGGGGTGCGACCGCACCGGCACGTTTTCAGCGAGTTCGCGACTCAGGCGTTGGTGCGAGCCCGGGTGCGAGTGTTGCGACGCTTGAGCGCGCGACGCTCGTCCTCGCTCATACCGCCCCATACGCCGGCGTCCTGCCCGCTCTCCAGTGCCCAAGCCAGGCACTCGGAGGCGACCGGACAACGGCGGCAAACGGCCTTCGCCTCGGCGATCTGCAGCACAGCAGGACCGCTGTTCCCAACGGGGAAGAACAGCTCCGGGTCCTCGTCACGGCAAACCGCATCGTGGCGCCAGTCCATCGTTCCTTGCTCCTCGCTAGGCGCGCCTGATGCGCGCCGCTCGTTTTGTTCGGGGTGTTTGTGAATGCTTTCACGGAGTCCGTGTGCTTGTGAATGCTTTCACGAACTGCCGCGATGTCAAGAGTTCGATCTCGCGTGGTGAGGGAACTCACCTGAAAGATCGACAGGGCTTGACCAGGGGTTTCGGTGTGTCGTCGGTCGCAGACGGGGGTCGCGAGTCGACAACTACGTTCATCCGTTACAAGAAGGTTATACAGCGACGCGGAGAGCGTCCGGGACGGAGAAGAACTCGATCGCCGAACGCTCGCCCAGGCAATCGCCGTCGACCTGCAGGCGCAACGGCTCCGTACAGGTTACGCGGAGATACCCCGCGTCCGCACGCTGAATTGAGTTTCTCGGGTGTGGTTTCCCTCTACCGCGTAGCATCTGCGCTACATGTTGTAACACTGGGTAAGCACTCATGTTGTGCAACGCGAAAACGCCGAGGCCCGTGTCGAAGGTGGTGTCGGGGCTCATGCGCACCGGACGTGACCCGAGATACGTCCACGGATCGGTGTTCGAGACGAACACGCTGTGCAACTGATCGATCGGGTCTTCGTGACCGATTTGCAAGCTGATCTTGGGGGCCCGGCGCGCCATGCGGAAGTAGCAGCTCAACGCGGTGCGCGCGTACAGGGTGGGCGTCACGTTCTGGCCGCGGGAGCGCAACCGTTCGACCTCGGCGACGACCTCGGCGTCCCAGCCGACGCCGGCGTTGAAGGTGAACCAGCGGTCGTCGGCCTTGCCGAGCCCGACCAGCCGGCCGCTGCCCTCGGCCACCGCGCGCAGCAACCGGTGGGTGGCCTCGACCGGATCCCTGGGCAGGCCGAGCGCGCGGGCGAACACGTTCGCCGAGCCACCGGGCACCACGCCCAGCGTCGGCATCGCCCGGTCGCCGCGTTCGGCGGCCGAGAACATGCCGTTGACAACCTCGTTTACCGTGCCGTCGCCGCCTAGCGCGATCACCAGGTCGACGCCGTCCTCGACGGCCGCTCGCGCGGTGTCGGAGGCGTGGCCCCAGTACTGCGTTTCGACGACGTCCAGCTTCAGCTCGCTGGCCAGCGCGTGGGCGATCACATCCCGGCCGGCCGCAGTGGTGGACGTCGCCTGCGGGTTGACGACGAGTACGGCGCGCACAACCGCAGCCTAGGCGAGGCCGTTGTGCGCCGACGCACCCTCCGGTGTTCGGCGTCCGCCGCGCGGGTCAGCTCTCCCGGACCGCCCCCTTCCGCAGCGAGGCGTGCAGGGGTCGGCCCATGCGCCGGGCTGCGGTGGGTCCGGCGGGCTGAGACACCAGGAGCGGGTGCGCCACGCCTTCGACCGCCACCGAGTTCCCGGGGGACCCGGATGCGCAACCCCGGAGCGCATCCGATCGTCTTCCGCCGGGACCTGCCGGGCGCACGGCGGATCGTGAGGACACCCCGATATCCCCGACCGCCGCTGGAGCCATGAGTCGATCATTGCGCGTGACGGTGGTCGCAGCCATGCGGCGTTCGGGCGGTATTACCATCGTTGGTGCGTACGCAGAGTCACCGAAGTGGTTTCCGGGAAAGGCGAATCGACCGTGCCGACCGAAGTCGTCCCGCGCACCATCCGCATCGCCGGTGTCCTGACCACCCTGCAGGCGGCGGTCGGGTTGAGCTTCGTCGTGGCCCTGCTGGTCCGCAGCACCTCGTCCGACGTCGGGGGTGTGGGGCAGTTCGAGCCGGCTCAGATGCTCGGCGAGGCCGGGTACTACGCGCTGCTGTCCTCCGGCGTGCTGGCCGCGGGCATCGGCCTGTGGCGGGGCAAGCACTGGGCTCGCACGCCCGCGCTGCTGATGCAGCTGCTGCTGCTGGGCACCGCCTGGTACGCGTTCGGGCCGTCCGGGCAGCCGCTGATCGCGCTGGTGCTCGCGGTGCCGGCGATCGCAGTGCTGTGGTTCCTGTTCAACCGGGAAGGGCGGGCCTGGTCGTTCTACGCAGGCGCCGCCCCCGACGCCGATCGCGACGCGTAGGAGCTCGCGTCAGGCGCTGAACGTGCGCAGCGCGTCGCCGGTGAGCCGGTACACGGTCCACTCGTCCATCGGGATCGCCCCGGCCGCCTTGTAGAAGTTGATCGACGGCTCGTTCCAGTCCAGCACCGACCACTCCAGGCGCGCGTAGCCGCGGTCGACGCACTCCTTCGCCAGGGTCTGCAGCAGTGCCTTGCCGAGGCCGGATCCGCGCTGCTCGGGGCGGACGTAGAGGTCCTCCAGGTAGATGCCGTGCACGCCTTCCCAGGTGGAGAAGTTCAGGAACCACAACGCAAGTCCGGCGACGGCACCGTCCACTTCGGCCACGTGGCCGAACAGTGCGGGTGCCGGGCCGAACAGCGCGTCCCGCAGCTGTTGCTCGGTCAGGTGGCACAGCTCCGGTGCCTTCTCGTACAGCGCGAGTTCGTGCACCAGCCCGACCATGGCGGGCACGTCGGCTGGGGTCGCCCGGCGGATCATCGATACCTCCACGTGAGTCACTTGGCCCCAGGATATTCGGGGCCGGTGACCGCCGGTGCGGCGGAATTGCCCGGTCAGCCCTGCTGCCAGGGCGGGATGTTGGACCGCTCCACCTGCGGCACGCCCCGCTCGTGGCCCAGCACCGTGATCCCCGCCGGGTCCAACGCGAAGTGCACGCCCGACGTGGTCGGCAGCCCCAGCCAGCGGGCGATCAGGCAGCGGCTGAAGTGGCCGTGCCCCACCAGGACCACGTCGGAGCCGGTGTCGGCGATGCGGGCCAGCAGCTTGTCGGCGCGCACCGTGACGTCCGCAGCGGTCTCGCCGCCCGGGCACGGGTGCGTCCACACCGTCCACTCCGGCGCCGTCTCGCGGATCTGCGGCGTGGTCAGGCCCTCGTAGTCGCCGTAGTCCCATTCCGCGAGCAGCGGCTCGGTCACCACGTCGGCCAGGCCGGCCAGCGTCGCCGTGCGCTGGGCGCGCTGCCGCGGGCTCGCCAGCACGACGACCGGCCCGGCCGGGCGCAACGCGGAGAGCGTCTGCCCGGCCTGCCGCGCCCGCAGCTCGCCCTCGACCGTGAGCGGGATGTCGGAACGGCTGGTGTGCCGGCCGGTCCGCGACCATTCGGTCGTGCCGTGCCGGAGGACGTAAACGCGGTGCTCATCCTGTGCCACGGCGTCGAGCGTAACCGCGTTGCGCTGGGCTTACCCCTTCAGCGCCTTCAGCGCGGCGGCCAGCAGCGCCGGGCCGGCCTTCTCCGGCGAGCCGGTGTCGAACGGCGGCTGCGGGTCGTACTCCAGGAGCAGCTGGGTGATCTTCGCGGTGTCCTCGCCCCACAGTTCGGCGGCCAGCCGCAGTCCCATGTCGATGCCCGCGGAGACGCCGGCTCCGGTCACGACCTTCCCGTCGAACACGACCCGGTCGGTGACGACCTCGGCACCCAGCTCGCCCAGCACCTCGCGCACCGTCCAGTGCGTCGTCGCGCGCTTGCCGGTCAGGATCCCGGCCTTCGCCAGCAGCAGGGATCCGGTGCACACCGACGTCGTCCACGTCGTGTTCGGGTGCACCGCGGCGAGCCAGGAGACCAGCTCCTCGTCGTCCAGCGCCGTGCGCCAGGCGGAGCTGCCGGGGACGACCACGACGTCGGGCCGGTCGAGCTCGGCGAAGGTCGTCGTCGGCTGGACCGGCAGCCCGGATTCGCAGCGCACGGTGCCGCGGCCCGCCGCCACGAAGTGCGGGGTGACGGCCGGATTGCCCGCCAGGGTCTCGTAGGGCCCGACCAGGTCGAGCGCGGTGAACTTGTCGTAGAGCACGAATGCGATGTCCACGGTGGACTCCTTCAGCCTGCGGTGCGGAAGCGGTCTCGGTAGGCGCTCGGCGGCACGCCGAGCTGGCGGAGGAAGGCCCGCCGCATGGTCTCGGCGCTGCCGAAGCCGCAGCGCCGCGCGACACCGCCCCGGTCGGCCTCCAGCAGCGCGCGGGCCGCTTCGACGCGCGCCCGCTCGACGTACCGGCCGGGGCTGGTGCCGACCTCCCTGGTGAACAGGCGGGTGAAGTGGCGCGGGCTCATCGCCAGCCGCGCGGCCATCGCCGGGACGCTGTAGTCGCCGGCCGGGCACGCCGAGATGTCGCCGAGCAGCTCGCGGAGCGCGCGGTCGCCCACCGGCGGGGCCGAGTTCCACACGCTGAACTGCGACTGGCCGCCCGGCCGCTGGAGGAACACCACGAGCCACTTGGCCAGCGTGCGGGCCGGTTCGGCGCCGTGGTCGTCCTCGACCAGCGCGAGCGCGAGATCGACTCCCGCGGTCACCCCGGCCGCAGTCACCAGCGGTGCGTCGCGGACGTAGATCGAGTCCGGCTCGACCGTCACGGCCGGGTAGGACGCCGCGAGTTCGTGGCACATCGCCCAGTGCGTGGTCGCCCGGCGCCCGTCCAGCAGGCCCGCCTCGGCCAGCAGGAACGCCCCGGAGCACACCGAGGTGATGCGCTCGGCGAGCCCGGCCAGCCGGCGTATCTGGCCGATCAGCTCGGCGTCGGACATCGCCTCGCGGGTGCCCTCGCCGCCCGCGACGACGAGGGTGCCGAGCTCGGTGATCTCCTCGAGCGCGGCTTCGACGCCGAGGCGGACCCGCGACGACGTCACCACGTCCCGGCCGCCCAGCGACGCCAGGCGCACCCGGTAGCGGCCGTCGAGGAGCCGCGATGCCCCGTCGAAGACCTCCATCGGCCCGGCGGCGTCCAGCAGCTGGACCCCGTCGTAGACCGCGATGACCACTTCGTGCCTGTCCACGCCTTCGAGCCTGGCCGCTCCGGGGTATGTCCTCAAGGACTAGTACCCCACCGATCAGGACGAGTGCTGCGTTGGTGCCGGGCCCGTCGCGCGGCCCGCCGAGAACTCCGCGTCGAACACATCGGGGCTCGCCGCTTCCCTCGCCCGGCCGGTGATCCGGTCGACGTCGTGGCGCTCCGCGGGCGGCAGCGGAGCTCAGACCGACTCCCGTGCGGCCGCCGCGCGGCCGAGCAGCCGCGCTGCCGCCGCAGCTCCACCGGCCAGCGCTTCGGCACCGGCCAGTCCTTCCAGGGCCAGCGCGACCGCGCGCGGATCGCCGGTGCCGCGGGCCAGGGACAGCCCCTCGGCATGGAGGTTCCGCGCCGCTTCGGGGGCGTCGCGCAGTTCGGCGATGAAGCCGAGTTCGGACAGCGCCAGGGCGGCGCCCGGGTCGTCCGCGGCCTGGCGGCTCCACGCCAGCTGGCGCTGCCACAGGCGTTCTGCCTCGTCCAAGTGGCCTCGGCGGCGCGTGGTCAGGGCCAGGCCGAACTCGGCGTAGACCTCGCTTTGGTGTTCCCGGTGTGGTGGTTCGGCCCGCCGGCGATCCTCAAGGGCTGGATCGACCGGGCGTGGAACCACGGCTTCGCCTACGGCGCCGCCGAAGCGCGGCTGGCCGGGAAGCGGATGCTGTGGCTGGGGCTGGCCGGCGGGGCGAGCGGCGGATACGCGGAAGCCGGCCTGGCCGGGGCGATGGAGACCCAGCTCCGCGTGGGCGTCTCCAACTTCTGCGGCATCGAGGACGCGGAGCTCCGGCTCGTCCACGACACCGAGAACGCGGCGGGGGAGCAGGTGCTCGCCGAAGCGGAGACCACGGCGGCGGACTTCCTGTTCGGCGAGGCCGTCGAGGGCTGATCGAGCGGCGCCGGCCGGTCAGTGGCCGGTCGGCACCGCCAGGCCGCGGAGGATCTGCTCGGCGTGGGTCCAGAGCAGGGCGCCCCCGGCGTCCGGGACGAGGTGGTGCCGGGCGCCCGGGATGCGCCGGGCCAGCGCGGCGCCGAAGTCGGGCGAGTGGCTCGGGCTGGTGTCCAGCCGGCCGTACCAGAGGTCGACGGGGACGCGAATGTCTTCCGCCGCGAACGGCCAGCGGCTCATGGCCAGCGCGGTGTCGCGGGCGTACCCCGCCGCGCCCTGCGCGAAACCGTCGGCCATGGCACGGCGGAAAGCCCGTTCGAACCGCGGGTTCCGGTAGACGGCGAGGTCGGTTTCCGGGCTGAAGGCGACGATCAGCTTCCACAGCGCCTCCGGGCTGCCGAACTCGGCGAACGACTCCTCGGCCGCCGCCGGATCGGCGGCGACCGCGCCGACCATGTCGCGCAGGTCGCCGGGGAGCGCGTCGCCGAGCACCGCGAACTCGTCGGCCCCGGCGACGACGGCGGCCCGGCTCGCGACGCCCGCCGCCGCGCAGGCCAGGGCGAACGGTCCACCGGCCGAGTAGCCGACGACCGCGAGGTCGTCGATGCCGCGCCCGGCGGCGAACTCGGCGATGTCGTCGGCCCAGTCGCGGAGCGTGCGCCCGGGTGCGGGATCGGAGGCGCCCAGGCCGGGCCGGTCCACCGAGATGAGCCGGATTCCCAGCGCGTCGACGACATCGGCGCCGAATCCGAGCCGCCGGCTCGTCGCGGCCCCGGGGCACAGCAGGACGGCGACACCGTCCGCCGCGCCCCACTCGCCCCAGGTGAGGCGGCGCCCATCGGCGAGTTCGTGCAGCCCGAGCCGCGTCGGTTCCGAAACGTCCACGGTCGTCAATTGTGGACGCGCCCGCATGCGGGCGCATTCGAATTTCAGGTCTCCGGATCAGGCGAGGTGCTCCGCGATGGACGGCCAGCCGCCGTCGGCGGAGAACAGGGTTCCCCAGTAGAACGGGTTCAGCTCGCGCAGCGTCCGCGCCGACCAGCCCGAAGGGCTGTCCGCATCGGCCACCGCCACCTCGACGTCCGGGCCCCACAACGCGAGCCGCTCCTGGCAGACGCCGCAAGGCGCGAGCACGGGATGGCCTTCGGCACCAGGCCATTTGCTGACGCAGACAGACGCGGTGACGCGCTTGTCGAGCGTGTACGCCTGGCAGAGCGCGCCGGTCTCGGCGCACAGGGTGGCGGCGGCGTTGAGGTTGTCGAGGCTGGTGCTGGTCAGGATCTGGCCGTCGTCGAGCCGCACGGCGGCCGCCACGGCCTGCTCGGCGTGCCCCCAACGCCGTTCCAGCAGCTCCACGGCCGCGTCCACCAGTCGTTGATCGAGTCCCATCCGCCCAGTCTGCCGGGCCGGAACACGAAAGAACGCCGGTCGGTGGAAGTGCTTCCCACCGGCCGGCGTCCTCGCGGAACTACGACCTCAGCCCTGCTTGGTCTCCCAGAAGATCTTGTCGATCTCGGCGATGTAGTCCAGCAGCTGCTGACCCGACTTGGCCTCCATGGAACCCTTGGTCCCGGCCGCGCCCGCGGCCTTGGTGGCCTTGTTGATCAGCTCGTGCAGCTGCGGGTACTTCTCGAAGTGCGGCGGCTTGAAGTAGTCGGTCCACAGCACCCACAGGTGGTGCTTGACCAACTCGGAGCGCTGCTCGGCGATCAGAATCGCGCGAGTGCGGAACTCCGGGTCCTCATTGGCCTGGTACTTCTCCTGGATCGCCTTGATGGACTCAGCCTCGATCCGCGCCTGCGCCGGGTCGTACACGCCGCACGGCAGGTCGCAGTGCGCGGTTGCCTCGAGGCGGGGGCTGAGGATTCGCGACAGGAGTCGCATGATTCCTCCCTGACAAGTGAGTGCTCCGACAGGGGCGACCCTACTCTTGAAGATCCTCGAAGTCCCAGTGGAGGTGCCTGTGAAATCCCTCGGCCGGTGGCCTTGGCGGCGGTTGTTGGTGCGCGGGCCGTCCATGGTTCCCACCCTGCGGGATCGCAACGTGGTGTTGTTGCGGCTGCGGGGTTCCGCCCGGCCGGGAGACGTCGTGCTGGTGCGCTGGGCGCAGCGTCCGGGGCAGCTTTCGGTGAAGCGCGCGCTGCGGCGCGACGGCGACGGCTGGCACGTCGAGGGCGACAACGCCTTCGGTTCGACGGATTCGCGGGAGCTCGGCCCGGCCGAGGTGCTCGGCGTCATCCGCTGGCGCCTCTGGCCGAAGCCCGGCCGCGTGCGGTGACGGCTCAGCCGCGCAGGCTTTCGTAGTGGGCCAGGCAGGTTTCGTAATCCGGAAGCAGGCCTTGCTCGGCGGCCTGCGCGAGGCCCGGAGCGGCTCGGTCCTTTTCGGACAGGATCGGCTCGCCGTCGAGGTCGGACCACGGCAGCGCCAGATCCGGGTCGAGCGGGTCGATGCCGTGCTCGGCCGCCGGGTTGTACGGCGTGGAGCAGAGGTAGGTCATCACGGTGTCGTCGGTGAGCGCGGCGAAGGCGTGCCCGAGCCCCTCGGCGAGGTAGACGGCGCGGTATTCGGTGGCGTCCAGCCGGACCGCCTCCCACTGTCCGAACGTCGGGGAGCCGACGCGGATGTCGACCACCACGTCTAACAGCGCGCCGCGCGGGCAGTACACGTACTTCGCCTGGCCCGGCGGCACGTCGGCGAAGTGCAGGCCGCGGATGACGTTGCGCGCCGAGACGCTGTGGTTGGTCTGCGCGACCCGCAGCGGGTGCCCGGTGGCGTCGACGAACGCCGCTTCCTGGAACGGCGCGACGAACAGCCCGCGGTGGTCGGGGAAGGCCTTCGGGGTGAACTCGTAGGCACCCGTGATCTCAAGTCGACGTACCTGCACGTCCGAAAGCCTATGGGCCCGGTTGGAATGCGGATCGGTGGGGCGGAGTTGATATCGGCCGTGCGAGCTATTCGACCCCTTATTCAAACCGGACGTACGTACTGCGGAATGCCGGACTGAAACCGGACGAGCGTACTGCCGAAAGCGGATCCAAATAGGACGCGCGTACTGCCAGCTGGCCTTGACAAAATGTTGAACTTGCTGGTGAGGTTGTGTGATCCCGGTCGCTGACACTGATCTCGCGGCCTGGCACACTGTTCGAACCGCAGCGTCCGCCGAGAGCCGCTGTCCGACCAGGGCGGCAGGTCTCGGTTATTTCGAAACACTCGCCTGTCCGGCACGCCTGGGCAGGCGAGCGTCGCACGGGCAGCACAGTGCCGCCCGGTTCGCCCGGCCCGGAATGTGCCCGGGCCGCAGGCATGGCTACTTGGAGGGACGCCGTGACCACCGTCAACGACAGCACCGCAAGCGGAGTCGGTGCGGATTTGACCAACGAGGAGATCTTCGCGGCGCACGAGGGCGGCAAGCTCGCCGTCGGCGTGACCGCGCCGCTGGATTCCGCGCGGGATCTGTCGATCGCTTACACCCCCGGCGTGGCGCAGGTCAGCCGGGCGATCGCCAGCGACCCGGCGCTGGCCGACCGCTACACCTGGACCCAGCGGCTCGTCGCCGTGGTCAGCGACGGCACCGCGGTGCTCGGTCTGGGCGACATCGGGCCGCGGGCCTCGCTGCCGGTGATGGAAGGCAAGTCCGCGCTGTTCAAGACCTTCGCCGGGCTCGACTCGATCCCGCTGGTGCTGGACACCACCGACGTCGACGAGATCGTGGAGACCCTGGTCCGGCTGCGCCCGTCGTTCGGCGCGGTCAACCTGGAGGACATCTCCGCGCCGCGCTGCTTCGAACTGGAGAGCCGGGTTTCCGAGGCGCTGGACTGCCCGGTCATGCACGACGACCAGCACGGCACCGCCGTGGTCGTGCTCGCCGCGCTGCGCAACGCCGCCAAGGTCGTCGGCCGCGAGCTGGGATCGCTGCGAGTGGTGATCTCCGGTGCCGGCGCGGCCGGCGTGGCCTGCGCGAAGATCCTGCACACCGCCGGTGTCGGCGAGATCACCATGCTCGACTCGCGCGGCGTGATCCACTCCGGTCGGCAGGACCTGACGCCGATCAAGCAGGAGCTCGCCGGGTTCACCAACGCCAGCGGGATCACCGGCGGACCCGCCGAGGCGCTGCGCGGCGCCGACGTGGTGGTCGGCGTTTCGGTCGGGCAGCTCCCGGAGGAGCTGGTGGCGACGATGGCCGACGGCGCCATCGTGTTCGCGCTGTCCAACCCCGACCCGGAGATCCACCCGGACGTCGCCAAGCGGTACGCCGCCGTGGTCGCCACCGGGCGCAGCGACTTCCCGAACCAGATCAACAACGTGCTGGCGTTCCCGGGCATCTTCAAGGGCGCGCTGGACGTCGGGGCGAGCAAGATCACCGACGGCATGAAGGTCGCCGCGGCCGAGGCGATCGCGGCCGTCGCCGCCGACGACCTCAGCGCCGACTACATCGTGCCCAGCCCGCTGGACCCGCGGGTGGCGCCCGAGGTCAGCGCGGCCGTCGCGAAGGCGGCGCGGGCCGACGGAGTCGCGAAGGCATGAGCCGTCGAGGCTGTTGCCATCTGACCGGACGGCGGTAGGTTCGGTTGGCGTGCAGCGGGGCCGGGGGAGCCAGCAGCGGCTCCCCCGGCCCCGTCGCATCGGCGGCGGCAAACAGATTTCGATTGTCGGCGTCATCATGTCGGGCGACGGCTGTCACCACTCCAGGGAACCGGTCAGATGCCCCGGCACCATGGCGTTACCGCGGGTGCATCGACCGGTAAGGTCGGCCGCACGGATCGCTGTGCCTCACGTCACTCATCAGTGGCGGATCCGGCGTCCGGAACCGGCGGCCGCGCGGCCGCCACGCAGGAGGGGTGCAGTTGACGGAGCGGAGCGAGCGGAACCGGACGGCCTCCGGTGGTCTCGGCCTGGCCGGCGCCTGCGCCGAAACGTTCGAACTCGTCCCGCTGCCGGCCGCACCGGCCCTGCTGAGCACCGCGGACGGCATCGTGGTGCGGGCGACGGAACAGGCCGCGACGCTCGCCGGCGAGCCCGGCCCCGACGCGCTGATCGGCCGCCGCCTCGCGGACCTCGTGTCCCGCGACGGCTTGGTGTCGATGCTGCGGACGCGCACCGGCCGCATCCCGGTCCGCCCGCTGAGCTGGCCGCACGCCGACGACGAGCAGCTGCGCGTCACGGTGCTGATGGACGTCTCCGACCTCACCGAGGCGGCACCGGCGGTGGCCGACGCCGCCAACTCCAACGAGCGGCGCTGGCTGATCGAGGCGCAGCGCATCGCCAAGGTCGGCAGCTGGGTGTTCTACCCGGAAACCGGTGAGCTCTACCGCAGCCCGGTGCTCGCCGAGTTCCTCGGCGGCTCGGGCGCCGAGAACGCCACCGACGCCAGGTCGATGATCTCGGCGACCCATCCCGAGGACAAGGACCGCGCCGCCCAGTTCTACGCCGACGTGCTCTCCGCGCCCGAGGGTGAACTGCTGGAGGTCGAGCTCCGCGACCTGCCCGGCAAGCGGATCTACCTGTGCACCGGCCGCGCCGAGTACAACCGCTCCGGCCGGATCGAGCGCGTGCAGGGCACCGTCCAGGACGTCACCGAACACCGGGCGCTGGAACGCCAGCTCCGCGACGAGCGGCGCAAGCTGCAGGACGCGCAGCGGATCGCCCGGCTCGGCACCTGGGAGTGGGATCCGCGGGCCGACGCCATGCGGCTGTCGCGGATGCTGCACGAGATCATCGGCAAGCCGACCACCGCGCACCTCACCTTCGACACCTACCTGGAGCGGGTGCACCCGGACGACAAGGACTGGGTCCGGCTGGCGTGGGAACCGCTGATCGACCGGCGCGAACCGATCGAGGTCGAGCACCGCTACGTGCGGATCGACGGCACGATGCGGATCCTGCGGCTGCACGGCACCGCGATCAAGGACGCCGACGGCGAAGTCGTCATGGTCGGCACCGTGCAGGACGTCACCGAGCAGCGCGCGGTGGTGACCCGCATGGAGCGGTCCAGCCAGCGCTTCAGCGACCTGGTCAACATCACGCCGGTCGGGATCGGGCTGTTCGACCGGGCCGAGCGGCTGGTCGACGCCAACGACGCGCTGTGCGACCTCCTCGGCTACCGGCTGGAGCAGCTGCGCGGCATGTCCGTGCCGCAGATCACCCACCCCGACGAGCGGCAGACCGGCCTGCCCACGCCGAGCGAGCGGCCGGGCCTCCGGCGCCGGGTGCCGCAGCGGGTGCTGGTGCGCTCCGACGGCGAGCCGGTGTACTGCGAGCTGCACACGTCCTCGTCGGTGCAGGACGACGGCACCCAGTTCTGGCTGGTGGTCTTCCAGGACATCACCGAGCGGCGGCGCGCGGCCGAGGCCCTGCGCTACCAGGCCACCCACGACGACCTGACCGGGCTGCCGAACCGCGCGGCGGTGAAGGACCTGCTGCTCGGATTGCTCGGGCGCGCCGACTCGCACCGCGTCGCGGTGCTGTTCTGCGACATCGACAACTTCAAACGGGTAAACGATTCACTGGGTCACGACGCCGGGGACGAACTGCTGGTCGCGCTGGCCCGGCGGCTCGAAGGCGGGCTGCCGGACGGCTGCACGGCGGCCCGGTTGTCCGGCGACGAATTCGTGATCATCTGCCAGGACATCGAGGCCGTCGGCGGCGTCGACTCGCTGGCGACCCGGGTGTCCGGGCTGCTGCGCACCGCGGTGCCGGTGCACGGCCAGCTGATCCGGGTGTCGTCGTCGATCGGCGCCGCGGTGCCCAACGGATCGGGGGCCGGCGGAGAGGACCTGCTGCGGTTCGCCGACGCGGCGATGTTCGAGGCGAAGGCCCGCGGCACCGGCAAGGTCTCGCTGGCCAGCCCCGCCCTGATGGCCTCGGCGGACCGGCAGCTGCAGCTGGAGGGCCAGCTGCGGGAGGCGCTGAACAACGACGGGCTCGTCCTGCACTACCAGCCGGTCGTGAACTCCGAAGGCGTGGTCGTCACCGCCGAGGCGCTGGTGCGCTGGCCGCACCCGGATCGCGGGATGCTCGCGCCGGACGCGTTCCTGCCGGTCGCGGAGCAGGGCGACCTGCTGCGCGAGCTGGACCGCTGGGTGCTGCGGACCGCGCTCCGGGAGGCGGCGACGTGGCCGGCCCGCAACGGCCGCCCGGTCGGCGTCGCGGTGAACCTGGCGGGCCTGGTGCCGGGCGGCCCGGAGTTCGTCGACGGGGTCGCCGACATCGTCGCCGAGACCGGCATCGCCTGGAACCGGGTGATCCTGGAGCTGGTGGAGACGGCGCTGGTGGACCTGCCGTCGCGGACCCGGCACGAGATGGGCGAGCTGGTGGCGCGCGGCGTGCGGTTCGCCGTCGACGACTTCGGCACCGGCTACTCGTCGCTGGCCCGGCTGAAGGACCTGCCGGCGCAGATCATCAAGGTGGACCGCCGGTTCGTCGCCGGCGTCGGCGGCGACGCCTCGGATTTCGCGGTGGCGCGGGCGGTCGTGGACATGGCGCGCGCGATGGGCCGCCAGTGCGTCGCCGAGGGCGTGGAGACCGCGACGCAGTTCCACGTGCTCTGCGGCGTCGGCGTGGACGCCTACCAGGGCTGGCTGTTCTCGAAGGCGATCCCGGCCCGCGAGTTCCGCGACCTCCTCGAACGCGGCCCCGTGCCGATCCCGGGAGCCTGACCGCAGCGGCGTTTCGCGCGAAACCGCCAGTAGGCGTGCCGAACGCCGTTTTCGCGCGAAACGGCCGCGCAGAACGGGATCCCGAACAGTCCCGGCGACGAGGCGACGCCTGGACCTCCAGAGAGCTCGCGGTCGTTACGGTGTCGCGGCGCGGAGCAGGTCGGCGATCCGGTGGCGGGGCAGGTCGATCAGGCGCAGTTCGAGGTCGGCCGCGCTCGGGGCGAGCGCGGCGACCCGCTCCCTGGCTTCGCGCTTGGTCAGGTCCGCCTCGGAGCGCGCGATCAGCGCCTCCCGCCATACGTTGCCGACCTTGCCGTGCGCCCGGGTCAGCAGGTGGTGCGCTACCGTCGGGGTGTCGACGAGGTCCGCCACCAGGATCGCGTGCTTCGAGTCCGGGCTGCTGCGGTGGAACCGCAGCCGGTACTTCGCCTCGACCAGCTCGGAAATGGCGCGCTGGGCGCGTTCGCTGGTGATGTCCGGGTGGTTGTTCGGCACCACGAATCCGGCGCGTTCGGCGTTGCAGGCCAGCAACATCCGCAGCAGCCACGGCCCCGGGTCGGCCCGCAGGTCGAACACCGGCGCGCCCTGCTGCTGCCGGATCGGCCGGGGCCAGCCGGGGTCCCGCAGCGACGTGACCGGGCCGCCGACCCGCTCGCCGATCGCCTCCAGGAACTCTGCGGGCGCGGAGGCCTCCAGCGCCTCCACCGACTGCGGGCCGTGCGTGTAGATCCCCGGCGCCTGGCGCAGCGCCAGCTTGCGGGTGTGCGCGGTCGGCTGGCACACGTACAGGTCGCTTGCGCTGCCGATGGCCTGCGCGCCGAAGTACCGGTGGAACCGGGGCAGAATCGCCTCGAAAACCATGCCCAGTCGCAGCAGTTCCTGCTGCACCTTGTGCCCCAGCGCCGGCGTCCGCGGGCTGTAGCCGTAGGCGATCAGCAGCCTGCTGTTCGGGCAGGCGAGGCACTCGGCGGCCCGGGCGGCGAACAACCCGATGCCCTCCGGGGTGTAGGGCGGGTCGGTGAACACCAGGTCCGCGCTGCTCTCCAGCACCGGCGGCACCCCGAACCGCAGGTCGGCGTGCATCGTGCGGACGGCGAAGCCGTGCACGGCCGAGACCGAGTCGATGTGCTCCAGGATGCGCTCGTCGACGTCCACCACGGTCACCGACGCCGACGGCACGACGATGCTCAACGCCAGCGAAGTCAGGTCGTGGTCGCCCAGGCAGAGCACCTGCGCGCCGCGCAGGTCGTAGGTGTCGCGCAGCCATTCGGCGCGGCGCAGTGCCGTTTCCGGCGTAGCCGTCACGTGGTCGAGCGCCGCCGTAGGCGCCGGCCCGCTCTCGATGAACTCGCGCATCTTCGCCAGCTGCTCGGCGCCGGTGGGCGCGGCGGGGCGCAGCTCGTCCAGCGCGAAGCGCTGCCGGTAGCGGTCGCGGGCCTCCGGCGTCAGCCGGTACGTCTCACCGGAGGCTTCGACGTCGGGGCCGGCGGTGGCGATCAGGTCTTCGACCGTGCGCCGCGTGACGGCCGTCCGGCGGATCAGCTCGTCGAGCGGCAGCGCGCCTTCGGCGAGCTGGGCGAGGACTTCGCGCAGCCGTCGGGCGAGGACTCCGGCTTCGGCGAGCACCGCTTGCACGGCGTCGACGGGCTCGGGAGTTGCGGGGTGCTGAGCAGTGTTCATCGGGTTCTCAACCTTACGGCGTGCCCCGCGCGGCCGCTGCCGCGCAGGTTCCCAGAGCGTGGGAGCGCGCTGTTGAGAAGATCACGTGATGGTCTCAGCCGATCGCACGATTCGGCCGATCGAGCTAGGGTCGGCCAGGTTTGGGGGACCGCGACGATCTACGAGGGGGCTCGGTTGATCGAGTTCCAGGCCGTGCGCAAGCAGTACGACAACGGCACTGTCGCCGTCCAAGAGCTGAGCCTGTCGGTGGGGACTGGCACGATCACCGTCCTGGTGGGGCCGTCCGGGTGCGGCAAGACCACCCTGATGCGGATGGTGAACCGGATGATCGAGCCGTCGTCGGGAACGGTGCTGGTGGGCGGCGAAGACGTCCGCCGGCGCGATCCCGCGCAGCTGCGCCGCGGCATCGGCTACGTGATCCAGCAGGCCGGGCTGTTCCCGCACCGCAACGTCCTCGACAACGTGGCGACGGTGCCCGTGCTGGACGGTCGCAGCAAGCAGGAGGCGCGGCGGCGCGCGAGCGAGCTGCTGGAGCTGGTGGGACTGTCGCAGGAGCTGGGCAAGCGCTACCCGGCGCAGCTTTCCGGTGGTCAGCAGCAGCGCGTCGGGGTGGCCCGGGCGCTGGCCGCCGATCCGCCGGTGCTGCTGATGGACGAGCCGTTCAGCGCCGTGGACCCTGTCGTGCGCGAGGGCCTGCAGGACGAGCTGCTGCGGTTGCAGGACGAGCTGGACAAGACGGTCCTGTTCGTCACGCACGACATCGACGAGGCCGTGAAGCTGGGCGAGAAGGTCGCGGTGCTGCGCCAGGGCGGGCACCTCGTCCAGTACGCCGCGCCCGACGACCTGCTCGCGGAGCCGGCCGACGACTTCGTGACCTCCTTCGTCGGCAAGGACCGCGGCTACCGCCGACTGTCCTTCGTGGACTCCGACGGGCTGAGCCCGAAACCGGTGGCCACGGTCGAGGTGGGGACGCGGGTGGCGCCGGAGCAGCGCTGGCGGCTCGCGCTGGACGGCGACGGCCGGCCGCGCGGCTGGCTCCCGCCGGGCTCCACTGTGGATGGTGAGCTGGCCGAGGCGCAGCTGGTCGCCGGCGGCTCGCTGCACACCCTGCACACCCCGCTGCGCGGAGCGCTGGACGCGGCGTTGTCCACACCGTCGGGTCTCGGCGTCGTCGTCGACGGCGACGGCCGGTACGTCGGCGTGATCACCGCCGACCACGTGCTCGGCCTGATCGAGCAGCACCGCCGCGCGGACGGCGAAGGGCTGACATGATCGACTTCTTCAGCAGCCCCAGCAACCGGGAGATGGTGCTCGAACAACTCGGCCAGCACATCTACCTCTCGCTGCTGCCGCTGCTGCTCGGCGTCCTGGTGGCGCTGCCGCTGGGCCGCCTGGCGCAGCAGGTGCGCTGGCTGCGCGGCCTGTTGCAGGGCAGTGCCAACATCTTCTACACGATCCCGTCGCTGGCCCTGTTCGTGATCATCCCCGGGCTGCTGGGCACGCCGCTGCTGTCCTCGATCAACGTGATCATCGCCCTGACGCTCTACACCGCGGCGCTGCTGGTGCGGCCGGTCCGGGACGCCCTGGAATCGGTGCCCGCGCACATCGTCACCGCCGCGACCGCGATGGGCTACCGCTCCGGCCGGCGGTTCCTGGCCGTGGAGCTGCCGCTGGCGGTGCCGGTGCTGGCGGCCGCCGTCCGGGTCGCGTCGGTCAGCAACATCAGCCTGGTCAGCGTGGGCGCGCTGGTCGGCATCGGCGGCCTGGGGCGGCTGTTCACCGCCGGGTTCCAGCTGGACTACCCGGAGCAGATCATCGTGGGCATCGTGCTGACCGTGCTGCTGGCGCTGGTGGTCGACCTGCTGCTGGTGGCGTTGTGGCGGCTGCTGACGCCGTGGGCGCGGGCGGGGGTGAGCGGCGCATGATCGGCTCGCTGATCGCCTGGCTGACCGACCCGGCGCACTGGACGGGGCCGGGCGGAATCGCGGCGCAGACCCTGCTGCACCTGTACTACTGCTTGCTCTCGGTCGCCGTCGCGTCCGTGGTGGCCGTCCCGCTGGGTGTCTACATCGGACACACCGGGCGCGGCGCGGTGTTCGTGGTGGGGATCAGCAACGCGATGCGGGCGCTGCCGACGCTGGGCGTGGTGACGCTGCTGGTACTGGGATTCGGGCTCGGGGAAGGCCCGGCGCTGGCCGGGCTGGTCATCCTCGCCATCCCGGCGATCCTCTCCGGCGCCTACGCCGGGGTCCGCAACGCGCCCGCCGACGCGGTCGACGCGGCCAAGGGCATGGGCATGACGCCGATGCAACGGCTGTGGCAGGTGGAGCTGCCGACCGCGCTGCCACTGCTGCTCGGCGGGGTGCGCAGCGCGATGCTGCAGGTGGTCGCCACCGCGGCCGTCGCCGCCTACGTCGGGCTCGGCGGGCTGGGGCGGATCCTGCTGGACGGCCTGAAGATCAGCAACTACGCGCAGATGGCCTCGGCCGCGATCGTCATCGCGGTGCTCGCGGTCCTGCTCGACCTGGTGTTGGCCGGCGCGACCCGGCTGTTGGTGCCGCGCGGTCTTGTGCTGGCCGCCCGACGAGGAGGTAAGGATTGATGAAGCGGTTGCTGGTGTGCGCCGCCGCGGCGGCGCTGCTGCTGACCGGCTGCGGTTCGCAGGACCCGTTGCAGGCCAACCGGGACGCCGCCGGTGGCGCGCTGGTGGTCGGCTCGGCGGACTTCGCCGAGAGCGAGCTGCTGATGCACATCTACGCCGAGGCGCTGAAGACCACCGGAGCCGAGGTGGAGACCCGCCCGCGCATCGGCGCCCGGGAGTTCTACGTGAACGCGGTGCGCAACGGCGAGCTGGCGGTGGTTCCCGACTACACCGGCAACCTGCTGCAGTACCTGGACCCGCAGTCGCCGGCGACCGAGAGCCAGCGGGTCTACGACCAGCTGAAGAAGGCCGTGCCGGGCGAGATGGAGCTGCTGGAGCAGTCACCGGCGGAGGACTCCGACGTGCTGACCGTCACCGCGGCCACCGCGGGCACCGGGGTGCGCTCGATGGCCGACCTCGGGCCGCGCTGCGGCGAGTTCGTGCTCGGCGCGCCCGCGGAGTGGAAGTCCCGCTGGGAGACCAAGATCGCGGAGGACTACGGCTGCCGGTTCAAGGAGATCCGCCCCGTCGAGGCGGGCACCATCACGGTGAACGCGTTGACCGCCGGGCAGATCCAGGTGGCGAACCTGTTCACCACCTCGTCGCAGATCGCGGCGAACAACCTGGTGAAGCTGGACGACCCGAAGAACATGTTCCCGGCGCAGAACGTGGTTCCGCTGGTGCACAAGGGGAAGCTGACCCCGCAGCAGGCGGAGGCGCTGAACAAGGTGTCCAAGGCCCTCGACACGGACAAGCTCACGGAGCTCAACCGCAAGCTGGAGGTCGAGAAGGCCAACCCGGCGGACGTCGCCAAGGAATTCGTCGCCTCGGCCGGCCTCTGACATTTCAGGAGTTCCAGGCTCGTTTTGCGTGGCGGTGCGGGTGGCGGAACCTCAGGTGCGTTCTCGCTGTGGGATGCCCGACATCGTGAATGACCAATTCACCACGTCGGGGCTGTCCTCGCGAGAAGACACCTGAGAACCCGCGGCGGTGCGAGTTGCGGGGGTGGGCTAAGCGGCTGCGCCGCTTCAAAGGCGAAGATCAACGCTGTCTAGGCGGTGCGGCCGCTGATCCTGGTGGTCAGTTCCGTTGCCGCGTGGTGGACCTGGGCGGCCAGGTCCGGCCAGGTCTCGGCGCAGGGTTCGCCGCCCGGGGTGTCGCAGAAGTGGCGGAACGTCACGCTGATCGCCGCGATGGGGCGGGCGCCGTGGTCGAACACCGCGCACGCCACCGAGGCGAAGCCCGCCGTCACGAAGCCGTCCTCGACCGCCCAGCCGCGGCGGCGCTCCGCCGCGAGCAGCCGGCGCAGTTCGGGCAGGTTCCGCGGGCCGCGGTCGGTGCGCAGCACGAACCGTTCGCTGGACGGCAGGAGTGCGCGCACGTGCGCGGCGGGCAGGTGCGCGAGCATCGCGCGCCCGGACGCCGTCAGCTGCGCGGGCAGCCGGACGCCCACGTCGGTGACCAGCGTCTGCGGCTGCGACGGCCGCTCCTTGATCAGGTACAGCGACTCGCCGCCGTGCAGGACGCCCAGGTGCGCGGTGCGGCCGACCTGGTCCACCAGCCGCCGCAGCAGCGGCCCGGCGAGGCGTTCCAGCGGGTCGTGGCGCAGGTAGGCGGAGCCGAGCTCGAAGGCCGCCATGCCCAGCCCGTAGCGCCGCTCCTCCGGCAGGTGGGTCACGAAGCCGGCGGCGACCAGCTCGGCCAGCAGGTGGTAGGTCGTCGACCTGGGCAGGTCCAGGTCGCGGGCGATGACCCCGGCCGACACCGGCCCGGCGCGGCCCGCGAGGACCCGCAGGATGGCCAGCCCGCGCCGCAGCGCCGGCACGTCGCTGCTACCGCCCACGACCGCCTCCGTTCGGGTTCCGGTCTCGTATTCCAGACATTCTCACCCCATCCGGTCTTCTGCCGGTAGCGCCGTCGCGCTGGTATGGAGATATGCAGGACGACATGCTGAATGTTGGTCCGGAGCCGTTGCACCGCGAGCAGGTCGTGGCCGTCGCACGCGCCGCGACGCGGGTGGAACTGACCCAGCTCGCGGAACAGGGCATCGTCGCGACGCGCAAGCACATCGAGGCGCTCGCCGCCGAGAAGCGCCCCACCTACGGGGTGTCGACCGGCTTCGGGGCGCTGGCCGTGCGGCACATCCCGGCCGATCGGCGCGCGGCCCTGCAGCAGTCCTTCGTCCGGTCGCACGCGGCCGGCGCCGGTCCGGCGGTGGAGCCGGAGGTGGTGCGGGCGCAGATGCTGCTGCGGCTGCACACGATCGCCACCGGGCGCACCGGCGTCCGCCTGGAGACTGCGCACGCGCTGGCGGCGATGCTCAACGAGGGCATCGTGCCGGTGGTGCACGAGCACGGCTCCCTCGGCTGCTCCGGCGATCTCGCGCCGCTGGCGTCCGTCGCGCTCGCGCTCACCGGCGAGGGCGACGTCTTCGACGCCTCGGGGCGGCTGCGCCCGGCCGCCGAAGCGCTGGCTGACGCCGGGATCGAGCCGGTCGTGCTGGTGGAGAAGGAAGGCTTGGCGCTGACCAACGGCACCGACGGCATGCTCGGCATGCTGGTGCTCGCGCTGCACGACCTGTCCGCGCTGCTGGACGTGGCCGATGCGACCGCGGCGATGAGCGTGGAGGCGCTGCTGGGCACCGACCGGGTGTTCGCCGCCGACCTCCAGCGCCTGCGCCCGCACCCGGGGCAGGCGGTGTCCGCGGCGCGGATGTCGGCGCTGCTGGCGGACTCGCCGATCATGGCGAGCCACCGGGGCCCCGACTGCACGCGCGTGCAGGACGCGTACTCGCTGCGCTGCGCGCCGCAGGTGCACGGCGGGGCGCGGGACACCGTCGCCCACGCCGAGGCCGTGGCCGACCGGGAGCTCGCGGCCGCCATCGACAACCCGGTGGTCCTCGACGACGGCCGGGTCGAGTCCAACGGCAACTTCCACGGCGCGCCGCTGGCCTATGCGCTGGACTTCCTGGCCATCCCGCTGGCCGACGTCGCCGGCATGTCCGAGCGCCGCACCGACCGGATGCTCGACGTCGCGCGCTCGCACGGGCTGCCCGCGTTCCTCGCCGACGACCCGGGCGTGGACTCCGGGCACATGATCGCCCACTACACGCAGGCGGGCCTTGTCGCCGAGCTGAAGCGGCTCGCCGTGCCCGCGTCGGTCGACTCCATCCCGACCAGCGCGATGCAGGAGGACCACGTGTCGATGGGCTGGTCGGCGGCCCGCAAGCTCCGCCGCGCCATCGACGGCCTGACGACCGTGCTCGCCGTCGAACTGCTCACCGCCGCCCGCGCCCTCGACCTGCGCGCGCCGCTGCAGCCGGGCCCGGCCACCGGCGCCGTGCGGGACCTGCTGCGCACCCGAGTCCCGGGCCCCGGCCCCGATCGCCACACCGCGCCGGAGATCGCGGCGGCCGAAGAGCTGATCCGTTCCGGCGCGGTGCGCGACACCGCCGCCGGCTTCACGAACTCCACAGTGGACCGGAGGTTGCCATGAGCGAAGCCCGACCCGTGCGCGCCCCGCGCGGGAGCACGCTGACCGCGCGGAGCTGGAGCACCGAAGCACCCTTGCGGATGCTGCAGAACAACCTCGACCCGGAGGTCGCGGAGCGGCCCGACGACCTCGTCGTCTACGGCGGCACCGGCAAGGCGGCGCGGAACTGGGCGTCGTTCGACGCGATCGTCCGGGAACTGACGACGCTGCGCGAGGACGAGACGCTGCTCGTGCAGTCCGGCAAGCCGGTCGGCGTGCTGCAGACCCACGAGTGGGCGCCGCGGGTGCTGATCGCCAACTCCAACCTCGTCGGCGACTGGGCGAACTGGCCGGAGTTCCGGCGCCTCGACGCGCTCGGCCTGATGATGTACGGCCAGATGACCGCCGGATCGTGGATCTACATCGGCACGCAGGGCATCCTGCAGGGCACCTACGAGACGTTCGGCGCGATCGCGGCCCGCCGCTTCGGCGGCAGCCTCGCGGGCACGCTGACCATCACCGCCGGGCTCGGCGGCATGGGCGGCGCGCAGCCGCTGGCGGTGACGATGAACGAGGGCGTCGCGCTCGTCGTCGAATGCGACGCCGAACGCGCGCACCGCCGCGTCCGGCACGGCTACCTCGACGAGGTCGCCGACAGCCTCGACGACGCCATCGAGAAGGCCGTGGCGGCCAAGGAAGCGCGGCGCGCGTACTCGGTGGCGGTGATCGGCAACGCCGCCGAGCTGCTGCCCGAGATGCTGCGGCGCGGCGTGCTCGCCGACATCGTGACCGACCAGACCTCCGCGCACGACCCGCTGTCCTACCTGCCGCTGGGCGTCGACGTGGACGACTGGGCCGACTACGCGGCGAAGAAGCCCGACGAGTTCACCGAGCGGGCGCGCGACTCGATGGCCAAGCACGTGGAAGCGATGGTCGGGTTCCTCGACGGCGGCGCGGAGGTCTTCGACTACGGCAACTCGCTGCGCGGCGAGGCCCAGCTCGGCGGCTACGAGCGGGCGTTCGCCTACCCGGGTTTCGTGCCCGCCTACATCCGGCCGCTGTTCTGCGAGGGCAAGGGCCCGTTCCGGTGGGCGGCGCTGTCCGGCGACCCGGCCGACATCGCCAAGACCGACCGGGCGATCCTCGACCTCTTCGGCGAGGACGAGCACCTGGCGCGGTGGATCCGGCTGGCCGGCGAGCGGGTGTCCTTCCAGGGGCTGCCCGCGCGGATCTGCTGGCTCGGCTACGGCGAGCGCGCCGAGGCGGGCCTGCGGTTCAACGAGATGGTGGCCTCCGGCGAGCTCGCGGCGCCGGTGGTGCTCGGCCGCGACCACCTGGACTGCGGATCGGTGGCCTCGCCGTACCGGGAGACCGAGGCGATGGCCGACACCTCGGACGCGGTCGCGGACTGGCCGCTGCTGAACGCGCTGGTCAACACGGCCTCCGGGGCGACGTGGGTGTCGCTGCACCACGGCGGCGGCGTCGGCATGGGGCGGTCGCTGCACGCGGGTCAGGTGACGGTCGCCGACGGCACCGAACTCGCGGCGCAGAAGCTGGCGCGGGTGCTGACCAACGACCCGGGCATGGGCGTGATCCGGCACGTCGACGCGGGCTACGACCGGGCGGAGCAGGTCGCCGCCGAGCGCGGCGTCCGCACGCCCCTGGTCGGCTGAGCACTCGTGAGCGTTCTTCGTCGCTATAGCGACCAAAAACGCTCACGATCTCTGGAACTGACGGGTTGCTGCCCGGGACGCGGGTGTTCGGGAAGGAGCGGGTGTGGCGGGACCGAACGAGTTGATGGCGGCCATCGCCGATGTAGGCGCGGACCGGCGCCGGGGCGGGTACTCCCGGCACGTCTTCGACGACGCCGAGCGGGAGCTGCGCGAGTGGTTCGTCGAGCAGGCCGAGGCACGCGGCCTGCTCGTCACCACCGACCAGAACGCGAACATCTGGGCGTGGTGGGGCGAGCCGGGCGATGACGCGGTGGTGACCGGCAGCCACCTGGACTCGGTGCCCGGCGGCGGCGCGTTCGACGGCCCGCTCGGCGTGGTCAGCGCCTTGAGCGCGGTGGATCTGTTGCGGGCCAAGGGTTTCACGCCCCGGAAGCCGCTCGCGGTGGTCGTCTTCGCCGAGGAGGAAGGCGGCCGGTTCGGGGTGCCGTGCCTGGGCTCCAGGCTGCTGGCCGGGACCATCGACGCGGACCGGGCCCGCGCGCTCCGCGACCCCAACGGCGTGACGTTCGCCGAGGCCATGCGGTCCTTCGGCGCGGACCCGGCCAGGCTGGGGCGCGACGACGCGGCGCTGCGGAGCATCGGGCAGTTCGTCGAGCTGCACGTGGAGCAGGGCCGGGGACTGATCGACCTGGACCGCTCGGTGGCGGTCGCGTCGTCGATCCTGGCGCACGGCAGGTGGCGGTTCCGGTTCAGCGGCCAGGGGAACCACGCCGGCGCGACGCTGATCGCCGACCGCCACGACCCGATGCTGCCCGCGTCGCGGCTGGTCCTCGAAGCCCGCCGGATCGCGGCGGGCGTCGACGGCGGCCGGGCGACGGTGGGCAGGCTGGTCCCGAACCCCGGCGGCACCAACGTCATCGCGTCTACTGTGGACATCTGGTTGGACGCGCGGTCGCCGGACGACCGGTCGACGCGGTCCATGGTCGAGGACCTGTCCGGAGCGGCCGCGGAATTCGCCGCACACGAGGGCTGCCAGGTCGAGGTGACCGAGGAGTCCTACGGCGACACCGTGCACTTCGACGCCGCGTTCCGGGACCGGCTCGCGGGCCTGCTCGACGACGCCCCGGCGCTGCCGACCGGAGCCGGGCACGACGCGGGAATCCTCGCCGCCGAGGTGCCGACGGCGATGCTCTTCGTGCGCAACCCGACCGGCATCAGCCACGCCCCGGAGGAACACGCCGAGCCCGGCGACTGCGAGTCCGGCGCGCACGCGCTCGCCCAGGTCCTGGAAGACCTGGCAGGGTGAGGCGGTTGACCACCTACTGGTGCGAATGGGCCTGGCTGCCGAGCGGACCGGAGCGGGGCGTGCTCTTCGAAGTCGACGCCGGCCGCATCGCCGCCGTCGGCTCCGCGCAGAACCCGCCGGAGCACGCCGAACGGCTCCCGGGCATGACGCTGCCCGGCATCGCCAACGCGCACTCCCATGCGTTCCACCGCGCGCTCCGCGGCGGGGACGACGGCGCGCGCGGCACCTTCTGGACCTGGCGCGAACAGATGTACCGGGTGGCGGAGGTGCTGGATCCAGACAGCTACTACGGGCTCGCCCGCGGTGTCTACGCCGAGATGGCGCTGGCCGGGATCACCTGCGTCGGCGAATTCCACTACCTGCACCACGCCGCGAACGGCATCCGGTACGACGACCCGAACGCGATGAGCCAGGCCCTCGCGCACGCCGCGAAGGATGCGGGGATCCGGCTCACGCTGCTGGACACGTGCTACCTGGCAGGTGGTTTCGGGCGGCCGCTGGACGGCGTGCAGCTGCGCTTCTCGGACGATTCGGCGGCGAAGTGGACCGACCGGATCGATCGGTGCACTGTGGACGGTGACCGGGTTCGCCTTGGTGCGGCGCTGCATTCGGTTCGCGCGGTGCCCGCCGAGGAGATCCCGGAAGTGGCCGGCTGGGCGCGCGAGAACGAAGCACCGCTGCACGTGCACCTGTCCGAACAGCGCGCCGAGAACGAAGCGTGCCTGGCGGCGCACGGCTGCACCCCGACCCAGCTGCTGGCCTCGCGCGGCGCGCTGGGGCCCGGCGTGACGGCGGTGCACGCCACGCACCTGGCCGCGTCCGACGTGGCGCTCCTGGGCGGTAGCGCGACCGGGGTGTGCCTGTGCCCGACGACCGAAGCCGACCTGGCCGACGGGATCGGCCCGGCGGCGGCGCTGGCCGTCGCCGGGAGCCCGCTTTCCGTCGGCAGCGACGGGCACTCCGTGATCGACCCGTTCGCGGAGGTGCAGGCCGTCGAGTCCTACCTGCGGCTGGACACCGAGACCCGCGGGCACTTCGCGGCCGCCGAGCTGCTGGCGATGGCCGCCGAGGCCGCGCACCGGTCCCTGGGCTGGGCCGACGCGGGCCGGCTCGAAGCCGGTGCCCGCGCCGATTTCGTGGCGGTGGACCTCGGCTCGACCCGGCTGGCCGGAGTCGCGCCCGAGGCCGTCCCGGCGGTCGCGCGGGCAGACGACGTCCGGGTGGTGATCGCCGACGGGCACAAGATCGTGCAGGACGGCAAGCACGAAGCGATCGACGCGGCGGGCGAGCTCGGCGAAGCGATCGCCGCGCTGCGCGCATGAGTAATACGAACGAGGATCAGGAAGCGATGACAAGCACTGTTATTACTGGAATCGGCGAGCTGACGACGAACGACGACGAGCTCGGCACGCTCACCGATGCCGCGCTGGTCATCGACGGTGACCGGGTCGTCTGGGCCGGCCCCGTGGCCGCCGCGCCGGAAGCCGACGAGCGTTTCGACGCGGCCGGGCGAGCGGTCCTGCCCGGCTGGGTCGACAGCCACACGCACCTGGTGTTCGCCGGTGACCGCACCGCGGAGTTCGCCGCCCGGATGGCCGGGCAGTCCTACCAGGCGGGCGGGATCGCCGTCACCGTGGAGGCGACGCGGGCCGCCACCGACGAGGAGCTGGCCGCCAACCTGCGCAAGCACATCGCGGAAGCCGCCGCGCAGGGCACGACGTGCATGGAGACCAAGACCGGCTACGGGCTGACGGTCGCCGAGGAGCTGCGGGCCGCGAAGATCGCCGTCGAGGCCGACGAGGTGACGTTCCTCGGCGCGCACCTGGTGCCGCCGGGCGAGGACGCGGACACCTACGCGGACCTGGTGCGCGGGGAGATGCTCGACGCCGTGGCGCCGCACGTCGGCTGGTGCGACGTGTTCTGCGAGCAGGGCGCGTTCGACGCCGACCAGTCCAGGCGAATCCTGGTGGCGGCGAAGGAACGCGGGCTGGGGCTGCGCGTGCACGGCAACCAGCTCGGCCCCGGGCCGGGCGTTCAGCTGGCCGTCGAACTCGGCGCCGCGAGCGTGGACCACTGCACCTACCTCACGGAGTCCGATGTGGACGCGTTGGCGGGTTCGGGCACCGTGGCGACGTTGCTGCCCGCCTGCGACCTGTCCACGCGGCAGCCGCTGCCGGACGCCCGGGCGCTCATCGAGGCCGGTGCCGCGGTCGCCTTGGCGTCCAACTGCAACCCCGGCTCGTCCTACACGTCGTCGATGGCGTTCTGCGTGGCGACGGCGGTGCTGCAGATGCGGATGACCATCGAAGAGGCGGTGCGGGCGGCGACCTGGGGCGGCGCGCGGGCGCTGCGCCGGGAGACCGGCGACGGCGCGGTCGGCGTGCTCCGGCCCGGCGCGCGGGCGGACGTCCACGTCCTCGACGCCCCGAGCACGACGTGGCTCGCCTACCGGCCGGGCGTGCCCCTCACCCACGCCGTCTGGCGCAAGGGCGCGCGCGTCGGCTGACGCGAGCATGGGAACTTTCCTGTCACCGGCCCTTGCTCACACCTCCTGGAGGCGTGAGCAAGGGCACTTTCCGGTCGTCGCGCCGGCATGTTGACCTCCAGTTAAGTCGAAGTCGGAGGCTGTTGGCAGCCAACGAAGGAGGCTGAGCGATATGCGCGTGGTGCAGGTGACCGGATTCGGTGGGCCGGAAGTGCTGGCAGTGGCGGACGTCGCCGATCCCGAACCCGGCGCGGGACAGGTGCTCGTGCGAGCGTCCGCAGTGGACATCCTGTTCCTGGACACCCAGCTGCGCGAGGGGTGGGGCAAGGAGTTCTTCGGTCAGTCGCCGCCGTACGTGCCCGGTGACGGCGTGGCCGGAGACGTGGTGTCGGTCGGCGAATCCGTCGACCCGAGCTGGATCGGGCGGTCGGTGGTCGCCAGCACGAGCAACGGCGGCACCTACGCGGAGCTGGTCGTCGTCGACGAGTCCGAGCTGCTCCCGGTGCCGGATGGGCTGGGCGAGCGCGAAGCCGTCGCGCTGCTGCACGACGCGACCACGGCGTTGTTCCTCGCGGAGCACGCGCAGATCCAGCCCGGCGAACGCGTCCTGGTCAACGCCGCGGCAGGGGGAGCGGCCTCGGTGCTGGTCCAGCTGGCGCGGGCGGCCGGTGCCCACGTCATCGGCGCGGCGCGCGGCGACGCGAAGCTGAACCTGGTTCGCGAGTTGGGCGGCGAACCGGTCGACTACGCGAAACCGGACTGGGAACAGCGGGTGCGGGAGCTGACCGGTGGCGTCGACGTGGTCTTCGACGGCGTCGGCGGTGCGCTTGGGAGCGCGGCGTTCGAGACGACGAACAACGGTGCCCGGTTCTACTCGTACGGCGCGGCCAGCGGCGACTTCACCGAGATCGACCCGGCGGAAGCGCAGCGGCGCGGCGTGACCGTGGTGGGGCTGCTGGACGTCCAGCCTTCCCCGGAGCAGAAGAAGCAGGTGACCGAACGCGCGCTGGCGGAGGCCGCGGCAGGGCGGATCAAACCGACCATCGGCCAGACCTTCCCGCTGGAACATGCCGCCGAAGCACACGCGGCGATCGCAGCCCGCACCACACCAGGCCGAACCCTGCTCCTGCCGTGAAGTGTCGCGGTGACAGGAAGGTTCCCATGCTCGCGTCGCGCTTCTCGAAGGCCGCTGATCCCCAGGGCCGAGCAGCGCCGCCCGCAGCATGAGCATGGGAACTTTCCTGCCATCCCAGGCCTGATCGCAGCATGGGAACTTTCCTGTCACCCCAGGCGCAGGTGCGCGAGCATGGGAACTTTCCTGTCAATCCGCGCGACGCAGGACCGGGAAGGGTGGCCTAGCGGTCCTTGCTCGTCAGCAGCGCGTTCAGCACGACGCGGACCAGCGGATGCTCCTCCCGTCCGCACTGGACGGCGGCGAAGACCCGGCGGGTCGGCGGCTTGCCCGCGACCGGCAGCGCGACCACGTCCAGGCCGGCCGCGATGGCGGTGCGGGGCACCAGTGCGACACCGGTGCCCGCCGCGACCAGCGCCACCACCGCGTGGAAGTCGTCCGAGGTGTGCGTGATGTTCGGGACGAATCCCGCGTTCTCGCAGGACACCTGGGCCACCGCGCGGCACGGGTTGCCCGGCAGCGGCGCGATCCAGTCGTCGTCGCGCAGCGCGTCGAGCGCGATCTCCGCGGCAGAACCGAGCGGGTGGTTCGGCGGCAGCACCACGTCGAACGGCTCGGCGTACAGCGGGAACCGGCTCACCCGGCGGGCGTCCGCCTGCAGCGTCGACGTGTACTCCATCGAGATCGCGATGTCGATCTCCCCGGCCAGCAGCATCATCAGGCTGTTGTGCGCCTCGGCGTCGCGCACCAGCACCCGCACGTCCGGCGTCTGCCGCCGCAACGCGACGATCGACGGCGCCACGACCTGCGTGATCGCCGAGGCGAACGATGCCACCTCGACCGTGCCGACGGTGCCCGCCGCGCACGCCGCCAAGCTCGCCTCCGCGCGCTCCAGCTCCGCCAGCACCGCCTTGGCGTGCTCGACCAGCAGCTCACCGGCCGCGGTCAGCCGCACCCGGCGGCCCTGCCGGACCAGCAGCGGCTGCCCGACCTCGTTCTCCAGCGCGGTGAGCTGCTGCGACACCGCCGACGGCGTCAGGTAGAGCTTCTCCGCCGCCGCGCGCACGGTGCCGTGGTCGGCGAGCGCGCGGAGCACCTGGAGCCGCCGGGGGTCTATCACCGGGCGATGGTACCCATCCGATCGCGGGCCGCCACGAACGCCGACACCGCCCGCTCCACGTCCTCGGTGCTGTGCGCGGCCGACATCTGGGTGCGGATGCGGGCCTTGCCCTTGGGCACCACCGGGTAGGAGAAGCCGATGACGTAGATGCCCTCTTCCAGCAGCAGGTCCGCCATCCGCGCCGCCTCGGCCGCGTCGCCGATCATCACCGGGATGATCGGGTGCTCGCCGGGCAGCAGGTCGAAGCCCTCCTCGGCCATCCGGCGGCGGAACAGCGAGCTGTTGTCCCGCAGCCGCTCCCGCAGCTCCGGTTGCGCGGCGACCAGGTCCAGCGCGGCCAGCGAAGCGGCCACGATCGACGGCGCGAGGGAGTTCGAGAACAGGTACGGCCGGGAACGCTGCCGCAGCAGCTCGACGATCTCGGCGCGCCCGGACACGTAGCCGCCGCTGGCGCCGCCGAGCGCCTTGCCGAGCGTGCCGGTGACGATGTCGACCCGGTCGGCGACGCCGAACAGGTCCGGCGTGCCCGTCCCCTTCGGGCCCGTGAACCCGACCGCGTGCGAGTCGTCGACCATCACCATCGCCCCGTACTTCTCGGCGAGCGCGCAGATCTCGTCCAGCGGCGCCAGGTAGCCGTCCATCGAGAACACGCCATCGGTGACGACGAGCTTGCGCCGCGCGTCGGAGTTCTCCTTGAGCAGCCGCTCGAGATCGGCCATGTCGCGGTTCCGGTACCGGCCGCGGCGGGCCTTGGACAGCCGGATGCCGTCGATGATGCTCGCGTGGTTGAGCTCGTCGGAGATCACCACGTCCCGGTCATCGAGCAGGGTCTCGAAAACCCCGCCGTTGGCGTCGAAGCACGAGCTGTACAGGATCGTGTCATCGGTGCCCAGGAACTCCGAGAGCCGCCGCTCCAACTCCTTGTGCGGGGCCTGCGTGCCGCAGATGAACCGCACCGACGCCATCCCGAAACCCCACTTCGCCAGCGCCTCCTCGGCGGCGGCGAGCAGCGCGGGGTGATCGGCCAGCCCCAGGTAGTTGTTCGCGCAGAAGTTCAGCAGCTCGGCACCGCCGACACCCACCCGGGCGCTCTGCGGCGAGTCCAGCACCCGCTCGTCCTTGTACAGCCCGGCGGCGCGGATCTCGGCCAGTTCGGCGCGGACGTCGTCAGCGATCGTGTACATCAGGCGGGCCCCTTCGTCGTCCAGTCGAGGATGACCTTGCCGCAGCGGCCGCTGCGGGCCGTCTCGAAGGCCTCCTCGTGCTGCGTGTACGGGAAGCGGTGCGTGATCACCGGGCTCAGGTCCAGCCCGGACTCCAGCAGCACCGACATCGAGTACCAGGTCTCGAACATCTCGCGGCCGTAGATGCCCTTGACGGTGAGCATCTTGAACACCACCGCGCTCCAGTCGAGCGGGAAGTCCTCGGCGGGCAGGCCCAGCATCGCGATCCGGCCGCCGTGCGCCATGTTCGCCACGGCCTCCCGCAGTGCCTCGGGCTTCCCGGAGACCTCCATCGCTACGTCGAAGCCCTCGCTCATGCCCAGCTCTTGCTGCGCGTCGGCGACCCGGGTCTGCGAGACGTCCACCGCCAGATCCACCCCGACGCGGCGGGCCAGCTCCAGCCGGTGCTCGCTGACGTCGGTGATCACCACGTGCCGGGCACCGGCGTGCTTGGCCACCCCCGCGGCCATCAGCCCGATCGGCCCGGCACCGGTGATCAGCACGTCCTCGCCGACGACGGGGAAGCTGAGCGCGGTGTGCACCGCGTTGCCGAACGGGTCGAAGATCGCCGCCACGTCCGGATCGACGTCGCCGCGGTGCACCCAGACGTTCTGCTCGGGCAGCACCGCGAACTCGGCGAACGCGCCGTTGCGGTGCACCCCGAGGCCCTGCGTGTGCGCGCACAGGTGGCGGCGCCCGGCGAGGCAGTTGCGGCAGCGGCCGCACACCAGGTGTCCCTCGCCGCTGACGAAGTCGCCGACCGATGCCCGCGTGACCGCGGCGCCGATGGCCACCACCTCACCGGCGAACTCGTGGCCGACCACCAGCGGCGTCGGCACGGTGCGGGCGGCCCACTCGTCCCACGACGCGATGTGCAGGTCCGTACCGCAGATCCCGGTCCGCATCACCCGCACCACGACTTCGTCGGGGCCCGGGGTCGGGTCGGGGAGCTCGGCCAGTTCCAGGCCGGGCGCGGGTGAGGTCTTCACCAGAGCGCGCAAGGTTCCTCCGCTCTCGATGCTTGTCGCAGTGGAGTCTGGCCCGGTGCCGCGGCGCAGGTCCATCGCGACTTTCTGCACTGGCTGGTAAGCGGTGCTGCACAGCGCACGGCGCCCCACCCGCCTTCGACGAATGGGGCGCGGCGTCGGCGGCTGGTCAACCGTTCGACGACTGCTCGTGCGTGTGGGAGAAGCTCTGCTGCCCATGCGGGGAAGAGGTCTTCACGTGGTGCTGGTTCACGTGGTGGTACTTGTGCTGCTCGTTGTGGCTCACCTGGGTTTGCTGGTTCGGCCCCTGCAGGCTGCCGACGATCGCGGCGAGGAACGGGTCCGACGCCGACGGTTGGGGGCCATCGGCGGCAGCGGCCGTTCCGGCGGCGCCCAGCACGGCGAGACCAGTGAGCAGGGTGCTGGCAAGCAGACGTCGCATCGATTCCTCCGTAGTGCGGTGGCATTGCCAGCGCAGAGGCGATCACACATCGGCCCCGGGCGCCGCGCACGTCACTCCGTGGGGGATCCCCCCACATCCCCGGCCACCCGGCCAGGGGAGCCGTCCCTGTCGGCGCGGGGAACGGCTCGCGAGACCTGCGGGCCAGCCGCTCTGGGGGGCGAGGACGAGAGCAGGGGAACCTTTCTGTCATTTGCGGGGGCTATGCGGTGCCGGCCCACCGAATCGCCATGATCAAGTCAGGCACACCGGGATCGACGAGGCAGGCCACTAGTAGAGGATCGATGGCAGATAGGCCCCGGAAGGCTCGTTGTAAAGCCCGATGGTCATCAGCGTTGTCACCATGCGGATTCGAAGACCGTGGTCGAGACACCACCGCACGAGGCGGCCGTTCCGGGCAGGGAGCAGGAAGCCGGGACCGCTGAACTCGGTCGCCGCAGCGATGAGCGCCTGCAGGCCGTCGTCGGTTTCTGCGACCGAGTGCGCGAAGAAGCCCACGCCTGTCGTGTATCCGGTGATCCGCCCGTCGTGTTCCACCACCTGAGCAGCGCCTTGGACCAGTGCGTCGCTCACCTCGCCCGCACGGTCGTGGCCATGCACGTCGCAGCAAACGCGGTTGCACTCGTCAAGATCGTTGAACGTCGCCGGCCGTACGACGTAACCGGGCAACGTCCCGCCGACTGGTTCCCCTTGCATGTTCAGCACGGGTTCGCGGATCTGGAACCCGAGCTTGGCGTAGAGGCTCAGCGATCGATTGTGATAAGCCGCCTGCAGAAGCCGCACGCCGGGGAAACCCTGACGCTCCGCACGCCGCATCACGTCGATCATCAGCTGCCGGCCTATGCCGGAATCCTGCACTCCAGGGGTGACGGTGACGGGACCGATGCCCGCGATGGCAGAACGCTCGTCGAGAAAATTGCTACCGACGACCTTCCCGCCGAGTTCTGCTACGACGGAGTAGAACCCCGAGTGTGAAAGCAGGCCGCGCAGCGCGGTCACCCCTACTTCCGAGGAGGGGAAATCGGGCGGAAATCCGTGCTCGTGGGCGAGGGCGGCGAAGGCGTCGTAGCAGATCCGCCCACAGGCCTCGGCGTCCCCGGATTGCCCCATTCGCAACACGGCTTTCGTCGCGAATCCGGACGAACCGTGCGTCTGCGGCGAGAGCGTCGACATGGCTACCTCCAGACGCACGAATGGTTCGCCCCGGCACCTGTCCGTCTGCGAACGGCGCGACCCCGCAATCCCAGTGGAAGACGAAGCAGCTGATTTCGGACAGGGGCTTTCGGCGTGGAGCTCGCTGCCGCGAAGCAGCGGCAACCCGATCACACATCGGGAGATGACCGGCTGCTCATCTCCCGATGCCCAACGCGCCTCAGCGAGGAAGGGAACCTTCCTGTCGATCCACGGCGGCCAGCGGCGACGACTTGACTTCTACCTAGGTACAGGTTTGAGGATCGTGTCGAAGCCGATGATCACGAGGAGGCCCGATGACGACCGGCCACACCGAAATGCCCGACATCACCCGATCCGACGTCGGCACGATCCTGGTCAGCCCGTGGCTCGTGGGCACCCCGCAGCGGCAGCGCGACGCGGTGGACTCGACGATCGCGGAATGGCGCGTCGCACCGTGGCCGCCGGCATTCCTGTCGCTGAACTGCTTCGTGAGCGACGACGGCACCACGGTGCTGAACTACGCGCAGTGGACCGACGACGACGCCCACCGCGAATTCGTCCGGACCTACCGGCCGACGCTGGTCCGCGGCATCGACGAGGCCGTGCCGGGCATCGAACGCCCCGGGCTCGTCAGGTACCGCCTGCACAGCAGCGTCTCCGCACCAGAGCCTGGTCGCGGCAATCTAATCGCGGTTTTCACCTACGACACCGAGGACATCGAGCAGGCGCGGCAGCTGGCCGACGATGCGCGCGGCCGGATCACGCCCGAGCTGCCGCCGGGGCTCATCGCCGCGCACTTCCACATCAGCGTCGACGGCACTCGGGTGCTGATCTACGAGGAATGGGCCGATGAGGCCGCAGTCGCCAGCAGCACCCACCACCCGGAAACCGTTGCCGCCGGCGACCTCTACCGGCTGCACCGCAGCCTGACCCGCTACCGGGCCTGACGGGGGGAGCAAGGGAACCTTCCTGTCACCAACGTGCGGGACGTGCGGCGGGGTGGCAGGAAGGGAACCTTTCGATCATCCGCCGGCCCGACGGCCGTGGCAGGAAGGGAACTTTCCTGTCACCGGCAGGCCGGCGCTCGCCTCTGGAACGGCCCGGGGCGAGTGGATGGGAACCTTCCTGTCACCAACCGGTCGCCCCGGTGCTGGTCGAACCTCGGGGCTGGTTACTCGTCGTCGGCGTCGTCGCGGGCGAGGAACGTGGCGAGGCGTTCGGTGGCGTCCTCGAAGTCGGGGTTGAGGTCTACGAACGCCCGCATTCGGTCGGCGACCCAGGCCAGCGTGACCTCGTCGTCACCGCGACGATCTTCGAGTTCCTCAATGCCGCGGTCGGTGAAGTACACCGTGTCCTCCTAGTTGTTTCCGTCCGTGACCGGTGCGATCGGGGTTGGCAGAACAGCAGAGTACGAAACGCAATTCCGGCGGCGACGGGAACCGCCCCGAACGGCGGGGATGTCGTTGTGCTTGCGAAGTTCCGGGACTGAACGCCACAAGGCCGGAGCAGGACTCTAATCCGACGCGGCCAACCGCATCGAGCCGGGGCCGTGGAAGCATGGGAACCTTCCTGTCACCTTTCCACGCCGCAGTGCGGGGTCGGGCGCTCCCGGCTTCCAGGAGGGCGTCGAGCGCCAGCTGTCGGGGGAGTGGAAGGCGTGCGGGTCCTGCTGGCGCAGGCGCACGGAAAGCGCGTCGGTTTCCGCCCTGGAGTTCTCCGGCGTTTCGAAGCGGACCGCGTACCAGAAGAGGAACTCCAGGAAGTCGCGCAGCGAACCGTTCACTGGCCCCCGCCTCGCTGCCGCCGGAGGTCAGTGCCATGAGCACCACGAATCCGTCGCGCTCGTCGGAGAAGAACGGTCCTGAAGCCGTCCCCCGGCCCGCCGATGAAGATGACCCTGCTCACCGCGCCGTTCGCGGTGAACTCCTCGACGTCGAAGAGCCGGGGCCGGCCGACGACCTCGGTGGTGAACAGCTCACCGGCGGAACGCGGCAGGCCGACCCGGGTGAGGATCTGCCGGCCGGCGTCGGACGAACCGGCGGCCGCGGACACGTCCAGGCGGACGAGGTTCTCCTCCCCGAAGACCGCGGCAAGGTCCTCACGCGCGATCACCCGGCGGTCTCCCTCGAAGCAAGCTGTGCGGCAACCGGATCCGGCGGTATCCAGCGCAGCGCTTCGGGGAATCCGCTGCAGCCGCAAAAAAACGGGCCGCCGGTTCCAGGAGGGAACCGGCGGCCCGCTTCAGCCGTGATCAGGCGAAGGCGTTGCGCACGACCTCGGCCTGCTCGACCTCGTGGACCTTGGCCATACCGGTGGCCGGGGCGGCCATCGGACGGCGCGAGACCCGCTGGAGCTTGCCGACCAGCTGCGGGAACAGCTCCGGCAGGGCCAGGCCGAGGAACGGCCACGCGCCCTGGTTGGCCGGCTCCTCCTGCGTCCACCGGATCGAGGTGGCGTTCGGGTACCGCTCGAACAGCGCGCCCAGCTTGCGGTGGGGCAGCGGGTAGAGCTGCTCCAGCCGGACGATCGCGGTGTCGGTGATGCCCTCCTTGTCGCGGTGCGCGGCCAGCTCGTAGTAGAGCTTGCCGGTGCACAGCACGATGTTGCGCACGTTGGCCGGGTCCGGCTGCGCCGGGTCGTCGATCACCGAGGTGAACTTGCTGCCGTTGGTGAAGTCCTCGACCGGGCTGGTCGCGGCCTTCAACCGCAGCATCGACTTCGGCGTGAACACCACCAGCGGGCGGTGGATGTTGTCCAGCGCGTGCCGCCGCAGCAGGTGGAAGTAGTTCGCCGGCGTCGACGGCATCGCGACGGTCATCGAACCCTCGGCGCACAGCTGCAGCCACCGCTCGATGCGGGCCGAGCTGTGGTCCGGGCCCTGGCCCTCGTGGCCGTGCGGCAGCAGCATGACCACGTCGGACCGCTGGCCCCACTTGGCCTCACCGGACGAGATGAACTCGTCGATCACCGACTGGGCGCCGTTGAAGAAGTCACCGAACTGCGCTTCCCACAACACCAGCGAGTCGGGGTTGCCGACCGAGTAGCCGTACTCGAAGCCCAGGGCCGCGTACTCCGACAGCGCCGAGTCGTAGACCAGGAACTTCGCCTGGTCGTCCGACAGGTTCTGCAGCGGCGTGTGCTCGGCGTTGTCCTTGCGGTCGATGAGCACCGAGTGCCGCTGGCCGAACGTGCCGCGCCGGCTGTCCTGACCGGTCAGGCGGACCTGGCGGCCCTCCATGACCAGCGAACCGAACGCCAGCAGCTCGCCGAACGCCCAGTCGATGCCGCCCTCGCGACCCATCTTGGCGCGACGCTCCAGCACCGGCTTGACGCGCGGGTGCGGGGTGAAGCCCTCCGGCAGGTTGATCTGCGCCTCGGCGATGTGCTCCAAGGTCGCCTGCGAGATCGCGGTCGCCAGTCCGCGCGGCACCTGCTGCTCGGACTCCACCGACGGGCTCGGCGACGGCGGGTGCTTCTCCAGCTCGCGGACCTCGTTGAACACGTGCTCCAACTGGGCCGCGTAGTCCTTCAGCGCCTTCTCCGCCTCTTCGACGGTGATGTCGCCGCGGCCGATCAGGGCCTCGGTGTAGACCTTGCGGACGCTGCGCATCTTGTCGATCGCGTCGTACATCTTCGGCTGCGTCATCGACGGGTCGTCGCCCTCGTTGTGACCGCGGCGGCGGTAGCACACCATGTCGATCACGACGTCCTTGCCGAACGCCTGGCGGTACGCCACGGCCAGCTTCGCGACCCAGACGCAGGCCTCGGGGTCGTCGCCGTTGACGTGGAACACCGGGGCGCCGATCATCTTCGCCACGTCGGTGCAGTACTTGCTGGAGCGCGAGTGCTCCGGCGCGGTGGTGTAACCGACCTGGTTGTTGACGATCACGTGCACCGTGCCGCCCGTGCGGTAGCCCCGCAGCAGCGACAGGTTCAGCGTCTCGGCGACCACACCCTGACCGGCGAACGCGGCGTCGCCGTGCAGCAGCACCGGCAGAACGGTGAAGCCCTCCTGGCCCTTGTCCAGGATGTCCTGCTTGGCGCGGACGATGCCCTCGAGCACCGGGTCGACGGCTTCCAGGTGCGACGGGTTCGACGTCAGCGACACCTTGGTCTCGCCGTCACCGAACATCCGGAAGTACTTGCCCTCGGCGCCGAGGTGGTACTTGACGTCGCCGGAACCGTGCGCCTGGCCCGGGTCCAGGTTGCCCTCGAACTCCCGGAAGATCTGCGAGATCGGCTTGCCGACGATGTTGGCCAGCACGTTGAGGCGGCCGCGGTGCGGCATGCCGATGACGACCTCGTCGAGCTCGTGCGCCGCCGAGGTGTCCAGCACCGCGTCCAGCAGCGGCACCACGGTCTCGGCGCCCTCCAGCGAGAAGCGCTTCTGCCCGACGTACTTGGTCTGCAGGAACGTCTCGAACGCCTCGGCCGCGTTGAGCTTCGACAGGATGTACTTCTGCTCCGAAGGCTCCGGCTTGGTGTGTGGCTTCTCGACCCGCTGCTGCAGCCACTCGCGCTCGTCGGGCTCGAGGATGTGCATGTACTCGACGCCGACGGTCCGGCAGTACGAGTCGCGCAGCACGCCCAGCACGTCGCGGAGCTTCATGTGCTCCTTGCCGGCGAACCCGCCGACCGCGAACTCCCGGTCCAGGTCCCAGAGGGTGAGGCTGTGCGACAGGACGTCGAGGTCCTCGTGCCGCCGCTGCCGGTAGTTCAGCGGGTCGATGTCGGCCATCAGGTGGCCGCGGGTGCGGTAGGCGTCGATCAGCTCGAGCACGCGGGCGGTCTTGTCCACCGCGCCCTCGGGGATGTCCTGCGTCCAGCGCACCGGCTCGTACGGGATGCGCAGCGACGCGAAGATGTCGTCGAAGAACCCGTCCTCGCCCAGCAGCAGCTGGTGCATCTTGCGCAGGAAGTCACCGGACTCGGCGCCCTGGATGACCCGGTGGTCGTAGGTGGACGTCAGCGTCACGATCTTGCTGATGCCCATGTCGACCCGCGCCTTTTCGCTGGCGCCCTGGAACTCCGCCGGGTAGTCCATCGCCCCGACGCCGATGATCGCGCTCTGGCCCTTGGTCAGCCGCGGCACCGAGTGGTTGGTGCCGGACGGGCCGGGGTTGGTCAGCGAGATCGTGGTGCCGGCGAAGTCGTCGGCGGTCAGCGCGTTGTTGCGGGCCTTGCGGATGATGTCCTCGTAGGCCTGCCAGAACTGCTGGAACGTCATGTCCTCGCAGCCCTTGATGGAGGCGACCACGAGGTTGCGCGACCCGTCCTTGCCCGGCAGGTCGATGGCCAGGCCCAGGTTGATGTGCTCCGGCGTGACGGCCGCGGGCTTGCCCTTGGCGTCCTCGCCGTAGTGGCGGTTCATGTTCGGGTAGTCCCGGACCGCCCGGACCAGCGCGTAGCCGATCAGGTGCGTGAAGGAGACCTTCCCGCCCTTGTTCCGCTTGAGGTGGTTGTTGATGACGATGCGGTTGTCGAACAGCAGCTTGGCCGGCACCGCGCGCACGCTCGTCGCGGTCGGCACGGTCAGCGACTGATCCATGTTCTTGGCGATCGCAGCCGCGGCCCCGCGGAGCGTCTTCACATCACCACCGGCCTGGGGCTCCTTCACCGGAGCGGCCTTGGCGGCCTGCTGCGGGGACGGCTTCGGCGCGGCGGCGGGCTTGCTCGCCGGGGGCGCGGTCGCAGCGGCGGCCGGCGGGACCTGACCATTGGTCTCACTCGGGCGCGTCGCGGTGGCCGTGGTCGTCGGGGCCGCTGCAGCGGCGGCAGCAGCGGTGTTCTCGGTGGCTGCCTGGCCCGGCTTGTAGTCGGCGAAGAATTCGTGCCACGCCGAGTCTACGGAAGTGGGATCGTTGAGGAACTGCTCGTACATCTCCTCGATCAACCACTCGTTGGGGCCGAACTGTGACGCAGGGCTGCTGGACACGGCTGGCGTTCGCCTCGATCCATATGCTCGTGATTTACAGACACACTCAGGTACCAGGCTAGCGGTCCGATTCGCGCGGTTGACACACAGGACGGCCGTTCGGCCGACGAGGTCGGTCACAAAATCGATCAGGAAAGCCCAGCTCGCGGGGAACGGGCCCCGTCCGGCTCGGACGAACGATCATCGACCGCACTTCGGCATGCACCACTCAAGATCGGCGTTGCTCGGTACTACTCCATCCGGGTTGTCGTCCGACACCAGTATGACGTTTCACCGACACGCTGTGTTCCCTCTCCGTTAATCGACATCCGCGGAGTTCGGGCCTCGGTGACACTCCGGCCCCATTCGTCCCGCGCAGGTGTGACGACAGGGGGCCGCGGTTGCGGAGCGTGTCCGAAATGTTCCTTTCGGTGTACCCCGGTGGGGCGTCGTGCGGTTCGGTGGCAGAAAGGTTCCCTTGCTCACACCGCAGGGCCCGGCGATGACAGGAAAGTTCCCTTCCTCTCAATCCGCAGCGGCACGGCAGGCCGGTGGATGGCAGAAAGGTTCCCTTCCTCACGTCACAGGGCCCGGTGGTGACAGGAAGGTTCCCTTGCTCACATCGGTCAAGCGATGTTGGTCGCGTCGATGTCCCGCTCCCGCTCGCCCGGCGCGCCGTCCGCTGCCCGCCACAGGCGTGCGTAGTGGCCGTCGTCCGCGAGCAGTCCGGCGTGGCTGCCCTGCTCGACGATCCGGCCCCCGTCGATGACCACGATGCGATCGGCGCGCGCCGCCGTCGCCAGCCGGTGCGCGACGACGAACGTCGTGCGCTGCGCAGCCACCCGGTCGCTGGCCGCGACCACCATCGACTCCGTAGCCGGGTCGAGCGCGGCGGTCGCCTCGTCGAGCAGCAGCACGTCGGGGTCCACCAGCTCGGCGCGCGCCAGCGCGACCAGCTGCCGCTGACCCGCCGAGAGGCCCCGCCCGCGCTCTCCCACCTGCTGCCGGAACCCGCGCGGCAGCATGGCGATCCCCGGCAGCGCCCCGACCGCCCGGGCCGCGGCCTCGACCTCCGCCGGATCGGCGTCCGGCTGCGCGTAGGCGACGTTGCTGGCGATGTCCCCGGTGAACAGGTGGCCTTCCTGCGGGACGACGGCGAGCCGCTGGTGGAACGCCGCGAGGTCGTAGCGGCGGATGTCCTGCCCGTCGACGAGCACGGCGCCGTCGGTGGCGTCGTAGAACCGCGCGATCAACTTGATCAGCGTCGACTTCCCGGCACCGGTCGCCCCGACCAGAGCCACGGTCTCGCCGGGCCGCACCCGCAACGCGATGTCGCGCAGCGCGAACTGCTCCGTGCCCGGGTAGCGGAACGACACCGACCGGAGCTCGACGCCCCCCTCGAACCGCTCCGGCACGGGAGCGGGATCGGCTGCGGCGGGCACCGAGGTGGGCGTCCGCAGCAGGTCCCCGATCCGCTGCAGCCCCACCCTCGCCTGCTGGTAGCCGTCGAACACGCCGGACAGCTGCTGCACGGGCGAGAAGAACAGGCCGAGGTAGAGCAGGAACGCGACCAGCACGCCGGCGGTCAGATCGCCCGACGCGACTCGCGCCGCGCCGACGCCCAGCACCGCCGCCTGCGCGATCTCCGACAGCAGCGCGACGAACGGGAAGTAGGTGGCGATGTAGCGCTGGGCGCGCAGCCTGGACCGCCGGTAGGCGTCGCTGCGCTGCGCGAACACCTTCGCGGCGTGCCCCTCGCGGCGGTGCGCCTGAGCCACCCGCATCCCGGAGACGTTCTCCTGCAGGTCGGCGTTGACCGTGCTCACCCGCTCGCGCGCTTCGGCGTAAGCGGTCGACGAGACCTTGCGGAAGATCACGGTGGCCACCAGCAGGAACGGCAGCACCGCCATCGCCACGAGCGCCAGCGAAACGTCCGTGACCAGCAGCGCGCCCGCGATGCCGAACAGCGTCAGAACGCTGACCACGAACGTCGCCAGCCCGGTCTGCAGGAACGTCGACAGCGCGTCGACGTCCGTGGTCATCCGGGTCATGATCCGGCCGGCGAGCTCCCGCTCGTAGTAGTCCAGCCCGAGCCGCTGCAGGTGCGCGAAGCTGCGCAAGCGCAGCAGGTAGAGCAGCGTCTCGCCGGTGCGCGCGGTGATGACGGTCTGCAACCTGACGACCAGCCAGCCCGCCACGACGACCACGGCGCCCAGGCCGGTGGCGATCCACAGCGCGTCGGTGTGGCCTGAGCCCACCCCGCCGTCTATGCCGTAGCGCACCAGCGACGGCAACGAGATCGACGTCAGCGCGTCCCCGGCCACCAGCAGCACGGTCAGCAGCAGGCCCCAGCGGATCGGCCGCAGCAGCCGGGACAGCTTGAAGTCGGGGTCGGGCGCCGTGGCGTCTTCGCCGCGCAGATCGGGCTGATCGGTCGCGGGCGGGAGCTTCCGGATGCCTTCGGCCAACTCGGGTGTCGGCGGCATCGTCATGCCGCCCGACCCGGGCATCGTCGCAGCGTCGGCGGCGGCCGATTCGGCGTCGTCCACCGCCGGCCAGAGCTCCGGGGTGATGCTGTCCAGGTCGGCCACTACGTGGCCGTCGCTGCGCCTGTCGATCGACTCCCCAGGGCCGGCCAGCAGCGACCGGAACAGCTCGCACCGCTGGTTCAGCTCCGCCTCGGTGCCGACGTCGACGACGCGCCCCTCGTCGAGCACCGCGATCCGGTCGGCCAGCGCCAGCGTCGACCGGCGGTGCGCGATCAGCAGGGTGGTGCGCTGCGCGGTCACCGACCGGAGGGTGTCGTGGATGGCCGCTTCGGTCGCCGGGTCCACCGCCGACGTAGCGTCGTCGAGCACCAGGATCCGCGGGTTCGAGAGCAGCGCCCGCGCGAGCGCCACGCGCTGGCGCTGCCCGCCCGACAGCGTCAGGCCGCGCTCACCGACCGTCGTGTCGTAGCCGTCGGGGAGGCTGGTGATGAACTCGTGCGCTTCCGCGGCTTTCGCCGCGGCGATCACATCGGCCTCCGAAGCGTCGGGGCGGCCGTACGCGATGTTGCCGCGAATGGTGTCGGAGAACAGGAACGCCTCCTCGAACACCACCCCGACCGCTGCGCGCAGCGAATCCAGCCGCAGGTCGCGGATGTCGTGGCTCGCGTCGCCGTCCTCAGCGGGCCCGATCCGGATGCTCCCCGCGTGCACGTCGTAGAAGCGCGGCAGGAGCAGCGAAACCGTCGATTTGCCCGAACCCGCCGGGCCCACCAGCGCCACGGTCTCGCCGGGGCTGACGCGCAGCGACGCGTCTCGGAGCACCGGCTGATCGCGGGTGTAGCCGAAGCTCGCGTCGTCGAGCCGGACCTCCAGCGGCCCGTCGGGCAGGGTCGCCGCGCCGGGTTTCTCCTGCACCTCGGGCTGGGAATCGATCAGCTCGTGGATGCGCTCGACACCGGCGCGGGCGAGCTGCGCCTGGATCATCACGCTCGACAACATCCGGGCCGGACCGGCCAGCATCGCCACGTACCCGGCGAAGGCGACGAACGTCCCGAGGCTCACCTGGTCCTGCAGCACCATCCAGCCGCCGAGGCCGAGCACCCCGACCTGCCCGGCGGAGGGCAGCGCGGCCAGGCTCGCCGCCGGTTTCGACGTCATCCTGGCGGCGCGCAGCCGCTCGGCGAACAGCCGCCGCGCGCGGCCCGCCAGCCGCCCGACCTCGCGGTCCTCCTGGCCGAAGCCCTTCACGACCCGGACACCGGTGACCGTTTCCTCGACGTGCTGCGCGATGTCCGCAGCGCGTTGCTGCGCCGACCACGTCGCGGGGAACAAGCTTTTCTTGCTGCGCGCCGAAATCACCGCGATCAGCGGCGCGACGATCAGTGAAACCACCGTGAGCAGCGGCGACAGCCACAACATCGCCACGATCGCGAACAGCGCGAGCACCGCAGTACCGGCCGCCAGCGGCAGCATCGACAGCAGCGAGTTCACCATCTGCAGATCGCTGATGGAGCGGGACACGACCTGGCCGGTGCGCAGCGCGTCCTGCTTCCCGCCGTCCAGCCGCTGCATCGCGGCGAACACCGCCCGGCGCAGGTCGTGCTGCACGTCGAGGGCCAGCCGCCCGGCGCTGTAGCGGCGGACGAACGCCGACGCGAACCGGAACACGCCGAGCCCGAGCAGCGCGATCACGATCCACCACAGGCGGTCGGTGCTGCGCGCGACGGCGTCGTCCACCGCCAGCTTGGTCAGCAGCGGAACCAGCGCCTCCAACCCGACTGCCGTGACGGACGCACCCATCGCCAACGTCAGGGCCACGGGGTGCCGGCGACAGGCGGCGAAGAGGCGACGGATCCAACCGCCGGAAGTCGGGCGGGGATTACCGGAGTCGCTCACCTCGCCAGGTTATGCCGCCCCACCGACGACGCAGCCCGGCCGGACGGTCGCTGTGACCCCGCCAACCCGAGGAGGCGGTGCGAGCATGGGAACTTTCCTGTCACCACGACGGCCCAGACCGAGGCCGGAGTGACAGGAAGGTTCCCATGCGCCACCCACCGGTTCCGGGTTCGGGCGGCGGGCCTGCCTGGCGGCGGCCGACGGCCGATGGCAGGAAGGGAACCTTTCTGCCACCGGCGCCGCAGTGACAGGAAGGTTCCCTTCCACAGGTGGTGCGCGTCAGGCGATGTCGCGCCGGCGGCCGGCCAGCCAGCCGCCGGCGATGAACACGGCGGCGTACCCGACGAAGGTGAGCAGGCTCGCCCACCACGGATGGCCGTAGCTGCCGCCGAAGAAGAAGTGCAGGATCTCGAAGATCGCCCGCGGTGTGTCCGGCTCGTCGGGCCCGGCGACCGCGGAGACGAACAGCGGCACCGCCATGTTCGCCACGATGCCGTTGCCGGCCGTCCCGGGCAGGTACGGGCTGACGCCGGAGATCGGCGATCCGATCAGGACCAGCGACAGGATGAACTCGACCATGAACTTGTAGATCAGCGGCAGGATGATCGCGAGCACGGCGTTCGCGACCAGCGCGCCGAACCCGACGCCCAGCACCGTCCACAGCACCATCGTCAGCACACCGGCCGCCCCGACGCTGAGCCAGTCGGCCAGGCTGCCGAAGGTGCCGAAGTCCATGCCCGCGCCCACCAGGCTGCCGAGGCTCGCGGACAGCACGTTCGTCACGCCGTAGATCAGGCCGATGCCCGAGTAGGCGAGCAGCTTCGCCGCCAGCACCGCGCCGCGCGGGTTGCCGGTGAGGTACGTAGTCGAGATTGTCCTGTTCCGGTGCTCGCCGGCGAACGCCATGGCCCCGAACAGCCCCGCGAAGATGGTGCTGAAGTTCGTCGACATCGAAAGCGACAGCAGGCCCAGCGGGACCGGCCGGTCGAGCTCCTTCACCGAGTCGATGAGGGCCGCCATGGGGCCGCCCAGCGAGCCCGCGCCGAAGCCGAGCAGCACCACCGGCGCGAGCATCCCCCACCACAGGCTCGTGGTGAAGATCTTGCGGAATTCCGCCTTGACGAGCGCGACCATCATGCGGTCCCCCCGAATCCGCGGGCGTCCGGCGCTGCCTGCGCGCCGTGCTGCTGGACGCCGGTGTACTGGCCGTGGGTGAGCTGGAAGAACAGCTGTTCCAGGCCGATCCGCTCGTCCTGCATCGCGTACAGCGCGATCCCGGCTTCCAGCGCCAGGTCCGCGACCGTGCGGGAGTCGGCGCCGGTCACCGCGAGCCGGCCGTCCGGGACGTAGTCGACGCTCAATCCGGCTGCGTGCAGCTTCTCGATCAGCTTGCGGGGGTCGGCGGCCTGCACGAGCGTCCGCGATCGCTGCGCGGCGCGCAGCTCGTCGAGGTGGCCGTCGAAGACGCAGCGCCCGCGGCTGATGATCACCAGCTGGTCGACGGTGTGCTCGATCTCCCGGAGGAAGTGGCTGGACATCAGGACCGTCCGGCCGCTCGCGGCGAAGGCCTTCAGGAAGTTCCGCAGCCAGGCGATGCCCTCCGGGTCCAGCCCGTTGGCCGGCTCGTCCAGCACCAGCACCTGCGGGTCGCCGAGCAGCGCGGTGGCCAGCGCCAGGCGCTGCCGCATGCCCAGCGAGAACGTGCCCGCTTTGCGCTTCCCCGCGGAGCCCAGCCCGACGAGTTCGAGGGCCCGGTCGACCTGCGTGTCCGGCACGTTCATCGCGGCGGCGTAGCACCGCAGGTGATGACGGGCGGTGCGGCCGGGGTGGAAGCTCTGCGCGTCGAGCACGGCGCCGACCACGCTCGCCGGGTTCGGCAGCTGGTGGAACGGCAGGCCGTTGATGGTGGCGGTGCCCGAGGTGGGCATGACCAGGCCGAGGAGCATCCGCAGCGTCGTCGTCTTGCCGGACCCGTTCGGACCGAGGAACCCGGTCACCGCCCCGGGGCGGACCGTGAAGCTCAGGTCCTGCACCGCGCTGACCGGGCCGAAGCTCTTGCTGAGACCCTCAACGACGAGCCGGCCACTGCCGTCGTGCACACGCCCTCCATCATCACCCGTTCAACCGACAGGGCCCATCCTGCCGGACAGGCCCGGGTGGTCAGGTGCGAAGGAGCGTTTTCCCAGCTTGTTCTCAGCGCCGGGCGTGGTCGCGGCCCTGCGGTGTGACGGGTATCGCCACGTGCGGGCGCCTACGGCCAGCGGATGGACCGGTCGATCACGGCGGCCCGGTAGATCGTGCCGCGAGCCGCATCGAGGTGACCGGTGACCAGCGGCGGGGTCGGGTCCGTGGTCAGGTCGGGGCGGAGGAATTCGTTGGTGTCCCAGTCGCTGGGCCCGGGGCCGGTCGAGGAGATGATCGGCTCGGGGATGACCGCGATGTCCCTCGCCTCGTCGTCCCACCTGCGCCGCAACCTCCGGCGCAGCGCGTCCAGCCCGCTGCCGCGGGCGTGCGCGGGCTCGCCGGTGTGGTCCCCGATCAGCAGCCGGTGCGCGGTTACCCAGATCGTGCAAGGCCACGGTCGGCTGCGCAGCGTGCCCTGGCAGGACCGGCACCTGCCGTCCTCAGCCGGTTCGTGTTCGTCGAGCAGGGCGCGAAGGCCCTCGGTGAGCCGGTAGAGCTCGGAGCGGGCGAGCGGCAACAGCACCTCGGGTGCGTTGTCTTCGGATGCCAGATCCACCCTGTCGAGTCGGTCGAGGACAGCTTTCCGCAGCGCCGTGTCCGTCACTTCGTCTCCCACCGTCGAACGTTGCGAGTGCGTCGGTGTTGCCGGTGGAGATCGCGGAGCGGAGCACCCCGACGACCCCCATCGGGTGACATCGGCAGTCGAGTCGCACGCCTGCACACTCACCACTCGAGGCTCACTCCATCGAGTGGTTATCGATTCGGTCCGAAATTGGCGGCTGAGCGGGGGCTCGCTGCTTCGGCAAATGGGCGATCGTGGCCTACACTGAAAGTGGCGGCCTGCTCCCGGTGACCCCCAGGCTGGTTGAGCGGGCCGCCCCGTTCGGCTGTGTGAGCCCATCACCTGTTCGGTGCATTCGCGGCGACGATCCGAGAACACGTCCCAGACGGGCTCCCGCATGCGAAAACGCCGCGAGCGGGGGAACCGCCCTGCCGCGCGGTGACAGGAAGGTTCCCCCGCTCGCAGGCGAGATCAGGCGAGCACGCTGCTGATCGGGGTGCTGGTCAGCCCGTGCGCCTCGGCGACCGGCTCGTTGACCAGCTTGCCGTCGTGGGTGTTGAGGCCACCGGCGAGCGCGTCGTCCGCGCGGCAGGCCTGCTGCCAGCCCTGGTCGGCGATGCGCAGCACGTACGGCAACGTGACGTTGGTGAGCGCGTGCGTCGAGGTGTTCGGGACCGCGCCCGGCATGTTCGCCACGCAGTAGAACACCGAGTTGTGCACCCGGTACGTCGGGTCGTCGTGCGTGGTCGGGCGGGAGTCGGCGAAGCAACCGCCCTGGTCGATGGCGATGTCGACCAGCACGCTGCCCGGCTTCATCTCGGAGACCAGGTGGTTCGAGACCAGCTTCGGCGCCTTCGCGCCCGGGATCAGCACGGCGCCGATGACCAGGTCGGCGGCCCGCACCGCCTGCTCGACCGAGTAGCGGTTGGACGTCACGGTGCGGATCTGGCCGTGGAAGTCGCGGTCGATCTCGCGGAGCTTGTCGACGTTGGTGTCGAGCAGCTCGACGTTGGCACCCATGCCCAGCGCGACGCGCGCGGCGTTGAGGCCCGCGACGCCACCGCCGATCACCACGACCCGCGCCGGGTGCACGCCGGGAACACCGCCCGGCAGCACGCCGCGGCCGCCGCTGGGACGCATCAGCGAGTAGGCGCCCACCTGCGGGGCGAGGCGCCCGGCGACCTCGCTCATCGGCGCGAGCAGCGGCAGCGCGCCGTTGGCCGTCTGCACCGTCTCGTAGGCGATGCCGGTGACCCCGGACTTCAGCATCGCGTCGGTCAGCTCGGCGGAGGCCGCCAGGTGCAGGTAGGTGAACAGCACCTGGTTCCGGCGCAACCGCGGGTACTCCTCGGCGATCGGCTCCTTGACCTTGAGGACCAGCTGGCCCTCGCCCCACACCTCCTCGGCGGTGGGCAGCACCTTCGCCCCGGCTGCGAGGAAGTCCTCGTCGGGGATGGAGGAACCGGCGCCGGCGTTCGTCTCGACGAAGACGTCGTGACCGCGGGTGGTCAGCTCGTGCACGCCCGCAGGTGTGATCGCGACCCGGTACTCGTTGTTCTTGATCTCGCGTGGCACTGCGATCTTCACGGCGGAATCCTTTCGTCTCCTGTTGCGCACCACGATCCGCTGCAGCCGAAAGGGGCGCATCATTCCCGCAGGATGAGATTGCCCCGCGCGCTTTGTGCCCGCAGCACAAAGCCTGCTGCGACGGCGCCAACGCGTCGAGAGGGGCGGAAACGGCCCGGCGAGGACGGCCCGGGTGACAGGAAGGTTCCCTTGCTCGCAGCCACCCGGGCGGCCAGTGAAAGCAAGGGAACTTTCCTGTCATGCGGTGGCAGGAAGGTTCCCTTTCACACGTCAGCGCACGTGCGTCACGGGTGTGGTGATGACAGGAAGGTGCCCTCTCTCGCAGCCGCCGGGGGCGCGGCTCGGCGAGGGCGGGGTGACAGGAAAGTTCCCTTGCTGTCAGCCGTGCTGGGCCCAGCGGTCGGCGAGCAGTTGCACGAACAGCGCTGCGCGGACGTTGGGGTTCTCCAGGTCGATGTCCACGAGTTGGGTGAGCCGCTTCATCCGGTAGCGGAAGGTGTTCGGGTGCACGCGCAGCTCCCGGCTCGCCTGCCGCGGGTCGCCCGGGTGGCGCAGCCACGCGTGGAGGGTTGCCAGGTATTCGGTGCCCTGCGTCCGGTCGTGCTCGCGCAGCACCGGCAGCGGGCCCAGGGAGCCGACGCCCGCGTCGGTCGACGCACCGGCCATCCGGCTGAGCACCACCAGGTGCCAGTTGTCCTCGTACACCGCCACCCGGTCGCGCAGCTGGCCGGTGCGCAGCAGGCCGACCAGCTCCTCGGCCTGCGCGCGCGACTGGGGGAGGTCGGCGACCGCCACCGCATTGCCCACCGCGATCAGCGGGCGCGGCGAAGCGTCGTGGGACACGAGCGCTTCCCGCAGGTCCGGCCAGCCGCCCGCGCCCGCCCGGTCCGGCACCAGGGCGTAGAGCATGGTGCCGATCTCGGTGACCAGCGGGCGCCGCCCGATCCCGCGCGTGATCCACTCCCACATCGCCAGCCGGTGCCCCTCCGCTGGCCCGGCGGACGATGGCATTTCGATCGCGACGACCCGATGCGCCTCGTTGGGCACCGCCAGCTCGTTCACGGCCACCCGCCAGCCCTCGCCCCCTTCCAGCAGCAGCCGCACCTGCTCGGCGGACCGGCGGCGCTCCGCGTCCGCCACTGCCCGCCACCGCAGCAGTTGCAGCGCGACCAGTGGGGCGGTGTCGGCGAACGCGGTGGACCGCTCCTCGGAGACCTCCCCGGGCACCACGGCCCACATCGAGCCGAGCAGCTCGCCGCCCATCCGGATCGGCACCACCAGGCGGGGCAGGGTGCCGTCCTGCTGGGCGGGCACGAAGATCGCCGAACTGCCCTTGCTGAGCTGGCGGAACGTGCCGCGGGCCCGGAACTTGGCGAGCACCTCGTCGGGCTGCTTCCGGCCCATGATGGTCGACACCCGCGCCGGGTCGGTCAGGTCCTGCCGGGCGGAGTAGGCCAGGACCTGGGAGTGCGCGTCCTCGATCGTGACCGGCGCGTCCACCACGTCGGCGACCGCGTCGGCGAGGCGGAACAGGTCGCCGACCCCGGTGCCGCGCGCGTCGGCCTCCTCGATGCCGGTCCCGCCCAGCGCCGCCCGGATCAGCCACACCAACTGCGCCCAGCCGGTACCCGGCCGGACCTCCACCAGGGCCACCCCGGCTTCCTCGGCCGCCGCGGCCACCGCGTCGTCCGCCGAGATCGGCGGCTTGAGCAGCACTGCTGCCGCGCCCTGCGCGCCGCAGGCCCTCGCCAGCCGCTTCGCCTGCTCGCGATCCGCGACTGCCACGCCCAGCACGAGGTCGCCGCCCGCCGCGGTCGGCGGCTCATCGGGTTCGGCGATGACGACGTCGCCCACGCAGACCGTCGGCTCCGGGCTGACCACTGTGCGCAGCAGCGTGGGGCCGACCCGTTCGACCAGCGCCCGGATGTCCAGCATCACCGGCCTCCTGAGTGCTTCGGGCCGCCGCCAGTCAGGTGGGGGAGGGCATTGACACCAGGGCTGGCCCGTTTATCGTTGCTGAGCACATCGACAATTGCATACCGGCCGTCGACCCCGTGCGGGAGAGACCTTGAGGGCTCATACCGAGCCGTCAGGGCGCCGAAGGAGCAAGACTCCCCACAAACTCTCAGGCACCCATGACCGTTCGGGCGAGGCAACTCTGGAAAGCGCGCGTCATCCCTGACGCTCCACCCACGGTGCAAGCCGCGAGAAACCGCGGCGAAGCTCTCAGGTTCCGAAACAGAGGGGGAGGCCCAGCCCCGGGCATCTCTGCCCCCGAAAGCCTTGGAGCCTCCCGACATGTCCCTGCCTGCGAACCTGCGCTACACCGAAGAGCACGAGTGGATCGAGGACCGCGACGAGCTGGTCCGGATCGGCATCACCCAGCACGCCGCGGACGCGCTCGGCGACATCGTCTTCGTGCAGCTGCCCGAGGTGGGGGAGCAGATCGAGGCGGGCCAGGCCTGCGGCGAGCTGGAGTCCACGAAGTCCGTCAGCGACCTGTTCGCGCCGGTCACCGGCGAGGTCGTGGCGATCAACGAGTCCGTCGTGGACGATCCGGCGTTGGTCAACTCCGAGCCCTACGGCGAGGGCTGGCTGCTGGAGGTGCGCACCTCCGACACCGGTGCCCTGCTCACCGCCGAGCAGTACGCCGCGGTGATCGCGGAGTAGCGGGGAATAGGCGAGGGAGGAGACGGTCAATGGCGATCAGCGTCTTCGACCTGTTCTCGGTCGGTATCGGGCCGTCCAGTTCGCACACGGTGGGTCCGATGCGCGCGGCCCGCCTTTTCGTGCAGCGGTTGCACGGCGAGGGCCGGTTGCCGCAGGTCAAGCGGATCAAGGCGGAACTGTTCGGGTCGCTCGGCGCGACAGGGCACGGGCACGGCAGCCCGAAGGCGGTGCTGCTCGGTCTCGAGGGGCACAGCCCGGAGACCGTCGACCCGGCGGCGGTGGAGGGCCGGGTCGCCGAGATCCGGGAGACCGGGCGGCTGCGGCTCGACGGCGTGCAGGAGATCCGGTTCACCGTGGACCGCGACCTGGTGATGCACCGGCGCAAGTCGCTGCCGCTGCACCCCAACGGCATGCGGTTCACCGCGACCGGCACCGACGGGGTCGAGCTGGAGAGCGCGGTCTACTACTCGGTCGGCGGCGGTTTCGTCGTCGACGAGGACGCCACCGGCACCGATCGGATCAAGCCCGACGCGACCCCGGTGCGGTACCCGTTCCGGACCGGCGCGGAACTGCTCGCCCGCACCGAGGAGTCCGGGCTGCCGATCAGCGGCGTCATGCTGGCCAACGAGCTGTCCTGGCGCGGCGAGGACGCCGTGCACAAGGAGCTGCTGGGTATCTGGCAGGTCATGCGCGAATGCGTGGACAACGGATGCCGGAACTCCGGCGAACTGCCCGGCGGGCTCAAGGTCCGGCGACGGGCGGCGGAGCTGGCCGCTTCGCTGACCGAGCACGACGATGCGCTGGAGTGGGTGACGCTCTTCGCGCTCGCGGTGAACGAGGAGAACGCGGCCGGCGGGCGCGTGGTGACCGCGCCGACCAACGGCGCGGCCGGGATCGTCCCCGCGGTGCTGCACTACTACATGCGGTTCGTGCCGGGCGCCGACGACGCCGGCGTGGTGCGCTTCCTGCTCGCGGCCGGTGCGGTCGGCGTGCTGTTCAAGGAGAACGCGTCGATCTCCGGTGCCGAGGTCGGCTGCCAGGGCGAGGTCGGGTCCGCGTGCTCGATGGCGGCCGCCGGGCTCGCCGAGGTGCTCGGCGGGACCCCGAGCCAGGTGGAGAACGCCGCGGAGATCGCGATGGAGCACAACCTCGGGCTCACCTGCGACCCGATCGGCGGTCTCGTGCAGATCCCGTGCATCGAGCGCAACGCGGTCGCGTCGGTGAAGGCGATCACGGCGGCGCGGATGGCGCTGCGCGGCGACGGCACCCATTTCGTCTCGCTGGACAAGGTCATCAAGACCATGCGCGAGACCGGCCGGGACATGAAGGTCAAGTACAAGGAGACGGCTCGCGGCGGCCTCGCCGTCAACGTCATCGAGTGCTGACCCGCCGCACGCCCGGTGAGTGCATGGGAACTTTCCTGTCACCACCGGGCTGTGCGGTGAGCGCTGGGGAACCTTCCTGTCACCGCCCGCACCGGGGCCTGGTGGCATGCGGATGGGAACTTCTCTGCCACCGGGTCCGTAGCGCGAGCATGGGAACTTTCCTGTCAGCGCCGCTCAGCACCGCGGTGAGTGCATGGGAACTTTCCTGTCACCGCCAGGCCGTGTGGTGACTGCATGGGAACCTTCCTGTCACCACTGAGCCGTGCGGTGCGAGCTCGGGAACCTTCCTGTCACCAGGCCGGTTCCTGCGGTGACTGCATGGGAACTTTCCTGTCACCGAGGAGCCACCGGGCTCCTGTGGTGGAGCCTTCCCGCCGTCGGCTCCGGTGCGAGGATGGGAACTTTCCTGTCACCGCTCCCCGCCGCGCACCGGCCAGATGCCGTGCGCCGGGGACCAGTCGAGGAGGCGTCGCGCCGCTTCGCTGCTGACGCGGTGCGACGGCTCGGCCGCTTCGTCCGGCGCCTGCCCGGGGGCCGGGCTGCCGTCCGTGCGGGCCAGCTCGCGGTAGTAGTCCGCGACCCGGACGGGCTCGTCGGCGATGTTCAGCGTCTCGCCCGCGCAGCCGCGCTCCAGCGCGCCGACCACCGCCTCCGCGTAGTCCCGCGCGTGCACCATCGCCGCCCACGACCGCCCGTCGCCCGGGATGGGCAGCCGCCCGGCGCGCAGCCGGGCCCGCTGCTGGTCCTGCACCGTCGCGGGGCCCACGAAGCGTCCGCCGCGCAGGATGCTCCACGCGATCTCGTCGGCGGGCAGTTCGCGGACCGCGGCTTCCATCGCCTGGACCGGGGCGACGATGGTCGTCCGTTCCGGCCGGTGATCGAACGGCGCCGTCTCGGTCAGCGGGGTGTCGCCGCCGTCCGCGTAGGCCATCGTGATGCTCATCTGGACGAAGCGCCCCACCCCGGCTTCCTGCAGCGCGTCGGTCACCACCGCGGTTCCGGTGCTGCGCAGCGCCGTGTTCAGCGCCCAGCTGCCCGCGGTCGGCGGGACCGCGGTGGCCGCGTTGACCACCGCGTCGACGTCCTTGAACTCCGTCGCCAGCAGTCGCCCGGCGACCGGGTCGAGCAGCGACGCCCGGATCCGGCGGGCTTCTTCCGGCAGACGGTCGAGGCGGTCGCCGGGCGCCATGGCGGTCACGTCGTGTCCGCGGCGCAGCAGCATCGGGACGAGGTGGTGGCCCAGGACCCCGCTGGCCCCGATGGCGAATACGTGCATCGGTTCCCCTTCAGTTCCGCAGTTGCTCGGCGAGTCCGGCGGCGAACGACCGGTAGTCGCGCGGCGGCCGGCCGGTGATGTCGGCGACCGCCGTCGTCACCACCTCCGCCTCGCCGGCCCGGTAGGTGGCGTAGAGCTGGAGGCGCGCCGCCACCGCCCAGTCCGGCACTCCCGCCGATCGCATGGCCGCCGCGACCTCGGCGGGCGCGGCGTCCACGTGCCGGATCGGGCGTCCGGCCACTTCGGACAGGATCTCGGCCACCTCCCGGTAGCCGAGGGCTTCCGGCCCGGTGAGGTCGTAGTCCCCGGCCGCGACGTCCGCGGTCAGCAGGCTCACCGCCGCGAGGGCGATGTCCTCGACGTCGATCATGCTGACCCGCGCCGCCCCGACCGGCAGCACGATCGCGTCGCGCGCCCGGATCGTCGGCAGCCACTGCAGCGCGTTCTGCATGAAAGCGTTGGGGCGCAGCACCGCGTGCGGAATGCCCGCGGCGCGCAGCTCGTCGTCGCCGACGCCGTGCTGGTGGTGGATGCTCGACTCGGCCCCCGCCAGCGCTCCGAGCGCGGACAGCTTCACCACCCGGCTCACCCCTGCCTCGCCGCTGGCCGCGATGAGATTCCGTTGCAGCACAAGCTGTTCCGGGTGGAACGGGGTGAGCATGAACAACCGGTCCACGCCGCGCAGCGCGCTCAGCGTCGAGGCGCGGTCGGCGAGGTCGCACTCGATGACCGCCGCGTCGGGCGCGCGGTTCGGCGAGCCGGGGCGCACCAGCGTGCGCGGGCGGTGGCCGAGCCGCACGAGTTCCCGCGTCACCGCGCGCCCGACGGCACCCGATGCGCCCGCGACGGCGATGACCGGCCCGCTCACGCCGCCCCCAGCGCGCGTGCCCCGGCGAGCTCCAGGTCCGCCGGGAGCCGGTCGTGCACCGCCGAGTCCGCGAGCAGTTCGCCCAGTTCCGGGGCGAACTTGAACAGGTTGTGCCCGGCGATCGCGGTGACCCCGGGGGCGTGCCAGGCGCGGAGCGCGTCGCTGCCCGCGGGCAGCTTGCTCATGATGCACACCCGCACCCCGATCGGCTCCGGGATCAGCCCCGGCAGGGCGCGCTCGACGTAGCCGGTGACCCGGCGGACGTGGTCCTCCATGCCTTCCTCGCCGGTCAGCGCGCCGCGGGCGTCGAACGGCACGTCGACGCCGTCGCCGATGAGGCCCAGCACGTACTGGTCGGTGTAGGGGATCACCGAGCCGTACACCATCTCGCCGAACTGGCCGGACTTGTCCACCCAGCACGGCGTCGGCGCGCCGCGCAGCTCCTCGCGGATCCGGTAGTGCGGGCGGGCGTGCAGCGCGCAGTCCAGCGGGATGTCCCAGCCGAGGCGGGCCGCCAGGCGCGGCGTGTCGACGCCGGCGCAGAGCACGACGTGCCGCGCGTGGTAGATCGCGTCGGCGGTCTGGAACTCGACCTTCCCGTTGTCGAGCACCAGGAGGCTGTGGATGTCGTTGGCGATGATGTGGTCGCCGACCCAGCCGGTCAGCGTCTCGATCACGTGGTTGACGCGCAGCGCCCCGGCGGTCGGGTCGACCAGCAGCGGGCCGTCGATGGGCCCGAGCGCGCCGAACACCTCCGCGCGGCCGGCCGCCGGCGCGTAGTGATGCGGCACCTGGTGGATCTTCAGGCCGGTGGTGTCGGAGGGGGTGGTGCCCAGGTACGCGCAGCCCTCGGTGCCCACCATCTCGACGCCGGAGCGGCGCTCCCACTCGCGGTAGCCGGCCAGGCCGCGCGCGGCCAGGTCGACGATGTGCGGATCGTCGTGCCGGTGCCGGAAGGTGCGGGACAGCCCGCCCGACTGGCCCGACCCGGGCCGGCGGCCGTCGAAGCACTTCACGTTCGCGCCGCGCCGCAGCAGGGCCTCCGTGGTGGACAACCCGAGTACCCCGGCGCCGATCACCGCGATGTCCAGTTCCCTCTTGTGCTCAGCCATCTTTCCGCTCCTCCAGCCGTTTGCCGGCGTCTGGTTCTCCTTGCGGCAGCCGGAACCCAGCATGCTTCGCCCGGCCCGGCCGCGACATCACGTGTTCTCGGGAGCCGGTCGCGAAGCGAAGATGCCGCCTCGCTCGGGCGAGGCGGCATCTTCCGGGGAAGGAAAGGAAATCGGATCGTCTACAGTGGCCATTCTCGATCTGGTGCGGTAGGGATGGTTTTGTTCTTCGAAGCGGTGCAGCCGCTTAGCTCACCCTCGCAACTCGCACCGCCGCGGGTTCTCAGACGTCGTCTGGCGAGGACGCGGAGTCCAGGCGGTGGCCGTAACTCCCGCAGGGGGCCGCTACCCGCACCGCTACGCAAAAGGCGTTTGGAACGAAGAAGTTGGTCAGCCCTCCACGAATTTCAGGCCGGCGATGCCGACCAAGATCAATGCCAAGAACGCCAGTCTCGAGAAGGTCACCGGCTCGCTCAGGAAGATCATCCCCACCGCAGCGACTCCGACGGTGCCGATGCCGACCCAGATCGCGTAGGCGCTGCCCACGGGAAGGTCCTTCAGCGCTACCGAAAGCATGCCGAGGCTGATCATGGCGACGCCGATGCCCAGCACCGCCGGCCACAGCCGCGTCATGCCCTCGGCGTGCTTCAGCGCCAGCGACCAGACGATCTCGAGCAGGCCCGCTGCGACGAGGATGACCCAAGCCATTGCTGTTTCCCTTGTTCCAGGAGGTCGGAGCAACGCCGTCAGGCGTTGGCGCCGCCGTCGACGAGGATGCCGGTGCCGGTGATGTTGCGGCCGCCCTCGCCGGCCAGGAACGCGACCGCGGCCGCGATGTCCGCCGGGTCGTTGTAGCGGCCCAGGGCGGTCAGGGCGCGCTCGCCGTCGGCCTCTTCGCCGTCGGCCGGGTTCATCTCGGTGTCGGTGGAGCCCGGGTTCACCAGGTTGACCGTGATGCCGCGCGGACCGAGGTCGCGGGCGAGGCCCCGCGTGAAGCCGGTCAGCGCCGACTTGCTCAGCGAGTACAGGCTCAGGCCGGGACCGGGGGTCCGGTCGGCGAGGTTGCTGCCGACGCTGATGATCCGGCCGCCCTCGGGCAGGTGCTTGACCGCGGCCTGCACGGCGACGAACACCGCGCGCACGTGGATGCCGACGGTCTCGTCGAACTGCTCCAGGGTCAGCTCGTCGATGGGGGCCCACGGGAAGATCCCGGCGTTGTTGACCAGGATGTCCAGCCGGCCGAACTCGGCGACCGTCTGCTCGACAGCGCTGGTCACCGCCGCGGCGTCGGTGGCGGGGGCCGCGAACGCGGCACCGCGCCGGCCTGCTTCCTTGATCTTGTCGACCACGCCGTTGGCACGGTCGGCCGAGGTGTTGTACGTGATCGCGACGTCGGCGCCGTCCGCGGCCAGTCGCTCGGCGACCGCCGCACCGATGCCGCGTCCGCCACCGGTGACCAGCGCGACCTTGCCGTCCAGACCTGTCATGAGCCCCTCGCTTTTCTGTGTCGAACGATATATAAATGGCTATCATCGCTACTCTCGGGTGTCAACAGGGGAAGGCCCGGTGCGAACCGGCGCCATCCGGGGAGGAGGGAAGCCGATGTCGCCACGCGGACGTCCGCGCAGCTTCGACCGGGAAGCCGCCCTGCGGATCGCCATGGAGCTGTTCTGGGAACGCGGCTACGAGGCCACGTCGCTGAGCGACCTCACCGGCGCGATGGGCATCAGCTCGCCGAGCCTTTACGCCGCGTTCGGGTCCAAAGAGGACCTGTTCCGGGAGGCCGTCGCGCTCTACAACAGCGCCGACGAGGCGGTCGGCGACCGGTCGCTGCAGAGCCAGCCGACGGCGCGGCGCGCGATCGAGGCGATGCTGCGCGACAACGCCGACGCCTACGTGGATCCGGACACGCCGCGCGGCTGCATGGTGGTGCTCGCGGCCACCAACTGCACGCCGGAGAACGAGCGGATCTGGGATTTCCTCGCGGAGTGCCGGAAGGACGACTTCCGCGCGGTGCTCGCGCGACTGGAGTGCGGCGTCGCCGACGGCGACGTGCCTGCCGGCGCGGACCTGGAGAAGATCGCCTCGTTCTGCCTGACCGTCCTGCAAGGACTGTCCATCCAGGCCAGAGATGGGAGCTCCCGCGAGGCCGTGCACGCGGTCATCGACTGCGCGATGCTGGCCTGGGACGGGATGATGGCCGCGCCGGAGGTGCGTCGCGATGACGCCGTGCCCGCCTGATCCGAGCGCGTCGACCGGGCACCGGCGCAGGCCGGTGCCCGGGGTGCGCGCCCGCTGCGGTGGGCCGGCCGGACTATTCGATGCCGTACTTCTCCGACGCGATCCGCATGGACCGTTCCACATCGGCCTCGAATTGGCTCGGCGGCGGCGCCGGCTGACCGGGCACCGCCTCCACGCCGACCTCCAGGAAGAATTTTTCGAACCCGCTCGGAACGAAAAGCATGAGCATTCTCGCGGGCGTATCGGAAATATTCTTGAACCGGTGCGCCGAACCGCGCGGAAGATAAATGAAAGAACCCGGTTCGGCGGTGAATTCACGGTCCCCGTCGAACACCTGGAGGCTTCCTTCGACGAGGTAGAAAGCCTCGTCCTCGTACTGGTGGACGTGCAGCGGCGGGCCACTGCCCGGCGGGATCTCGCCCTCCATGACCCCGATCATTCCGTCCGTGTCCTCGGCTCCGACCTTCAGCGTGTAGCGGTCGCCGCTGAAGGCCCAGACGCTTTGGCCCGCGCCGGGCGGGACGTGGATCACCCGGCGGGTGACCTCCGGTGCGCTCATGTTCAGACTCCTCTCGACCAGCGGGTGCGCGCTGTCGAGCCTCTGCGATCGGGCCGGGTGCGGGCATCACGTCATCGCGGGATTCCCCTTGACCGGCCGTTCCCAGTCGACCGCCCCGTGCGATGTGTCCAATATCACCCGTTTTCGGGGTGCTCGCGCCGCGCTGGGCCGAACGGTGGCACACGATTCCGCCGACGGGAATTCACCGGATGCGTCGCGGCGGATATGCCGTGAAAAGGAAATGGACGGAGGGTTACGGACTTTGATACCAAAAAAGCCCCGCGCGGTAAAGATCTACCGGCGGCATCCTCCTGCGACACTCGGGTGAATGCCTTCCCTTTGGCGCTTTTGGAACAACCCGCCTGCTGCTGATTGTTCGGGTACTGTCGCGTCAGCTATCTGCGTTCGTCTGATGCTGCTCACCGAGGGGAACACACGATGGACACTGATGCGTTACCGCTGATCGGCCGGGAACGTGTCTTAGGTGAATCGCGCGAGTTATTGCTGCAGGTCGCCGAGGGAGCCGGGAACTGCGTCGTCGTGGAGGGGTCGGCCGGCATCGGCAAGAGCCGACTGCTGCAGGAAGTGGAGGCCGAAAGCCACGCACTGGGTCTCGGAGTCATCTCTTCGCAGGCCGTGAAGCTGGACAAGAACACGCCGTTGATCACATTGCGTTCGCTGTTCCGATCGTGCCATCTGCTCGGACCGCAGATCCCGGCAGGGCCCGAGCTGAACACCTCCACCCTGTGGGCCGTGGACCAGGTGGGCGAGATGATCGCGCAACAGGCCCGGAAGCAGCCGATGCTGATCGCCCTCGACGACGCGCACTGGGCCGACGAAGCGACCGCGCTGGCGCTGCGCGTGCTCGTGCCCGCCCTCCGCTCGGAACCCGTGCTCTGGTACTTCACCCGCCGCCCCTACCCGATCCGCAGCTGCGCGCAGGAAGCGCTGGACTGGCTGATCGGCGACGGGGCCCAGAAGCGGCAGCTCGAACCGCTTTCCGACGGCGCGGTCGCGCAGCTGTGCGCCGAGGTACTCGGCTTCGAACCGGACGAGGTGACCCTGGCCTACGCGGCGCGCAGCGGCGGAAATCCCTTCCTGCTGCGGGAGATGCTGCGCGGGCTGCAGGGGGACGGTCCGCAGGAGCCGCCCGCGGCGATGACGCCGACGTTCTTCGACGCCGTCGGCGAACGGATGCAGGACCTGCCGGAGGACACCCGCCGCGCGCTGGACGCGATGACGGTGTTCGGCCGGCCCTTCGGGGTGCACGAGGTCGCCGCGCTGCTCGGGCGTCCGGCGGTGGACCTGCTGGGCACCGTCGCGATGCTCGTCGACGCCGAGGTGCTGGTCGAGCAGGGCGCGAAGCTGAGCTTCCGGCACGAGCTGATCCGCGAGGCGCTCTACCACCGGATGCCGGAGCCGACCCGGGCGACGCTGCACCAGGAGGCCGCGTCGGTGCTCGCCCAGCACGGCCGGTCGGCCACCGAGCAGGTCAAGCACCTGCTGCTCAGCGGCGGCGGCTGGGTGGACGTGGCGACCGTGGTGAAGCGCGCGGTGCAGGAGATCGCCCCGGCGGCACCGAACACCGGCGCCGACCTGATCCTCCGCAGCCTGCCGCTGATCGACGAGCGCAGCCCGATCCGCGCGGAACTGGCCGCCGAGGCGGTGCGGCTGCTGGTGCTGGCGGGTCGCCCGGCCGAGGCGATCGAGCTCGGCCAGCGCTTCCGCGGCAGCGGGCTGCCACCGAACACCGAGGCGATGTTGTTGCTCGGGCTGACCGAAGCGCTGCACACCGTCGGCGAGCACGCCGCGGTCATCGAGCACACGGTGCTCGCCCTGCCCCGCGCCAAATCGGATTCGATGGTGCGCGCCGAGCTGCTGGCGATGCACGCGCACGGGCTGGTCGCGGTCGGCGACATCGAACCGGCGGCGGCCGCGGCGACCAACACCGTGCACGTCGCCAACCGGGCCCGCACGCTCGGCGCGCTGGTGTGCGGAACCGGCGCGCGGAGCCGGGTTTCCCTCGCGCAGGGCGATATCGCGTCGGCCATCCGGTACGCGGCCGAAGCGGTGCGGCTCGGCGACCGCGCCGGTGACATCGGGCGCACCCGGCATCCCCGGCTGCACCTGGCCGCCGCGCTGACGGCCGCCGACCGCCTCGGCGAGGCGGAGGAAGAGCTGGGCCGGGACGAGCAGGACGTCGCCGAGCTGGAGACGGTGTGGTCGCAGCCGCCGCGCTACCTGTGCCGGGCCGAGCTGCTGTTCGCCACCGGCCGGCTCAACGACGCCGCGGCCGAAGCGGAAGCCGGAATCCTGCTCACCGAACAGCTTTCCGCGGAAGCGCTGGCCGTTCCGCTGCTCGCGCTGCGGGCCGTGGTGGCGCTGCGGGCCGATGGCGTGTCGGCCGCGTGGCAGCATCTCAACCGCGCCCAGGAGATCGTGGAGACCGGGCGGCGGAGGATGCCGGACCTGCTGGTCTGGGCGCGGCTGCTCGCCGAAGGGGTGGAAGGCGATCCGGACCGGATCCGGCTGGAGCTGGTGGAAGTCCTCGACCGGCTCAAGCGCAGCAGGTCGCTGCTGGTCGGTTCGCCCGAACGAGTCCCGGTGCTGGTGCGGCTGGCCATGCGGGTCGGCGCCGACGACGCGGCCGCCCAGGTGATCGCCGCCGCGGTCGAGCTGGGCCGCCGCAACCCCGACGTGCACGTGTTCCTCGGCGCCGCGGCGCACGGAGCCGGCCTGCACCGCCGGGACGTGCGGTCGCTGCGCACCGCCGTCGAGCACTACCGGGCGGGCTCGCAGCCGGTGCTGCTGGCGCACGGGCTGGAAGACCTGGCGGCCGCCGAGGCTGATCTCGGCAACCGCGACCAGGCCACCGAGCTGCTCATCGAGGCCGAATCCGGGTACGCGCGGTGCGACGCGCTGCTGGACGCCGCCCGGATGCGCGGGCTGCTGGCCCGGACCCCGAACCTCCCGGAGCCGCGGCGGCAGGGCACCCGCAAGACGGGCTGGGGCAGCCTGACCCGCGCGGAGCTGCGCGTGGTGCGGCTGGTCGCCGAGGGGCTCACCAACCGGGAAGTCGCGAACCGGCTGTACCTGTCACCGCACACTGTGGACAGCCACCTCCGGCACAGCTTCGCGAAACTGGGCATCACCAGCCGCGTCGAGCTGGCGCGACGCGTGATGACGCACGACCAGCCGGCAACTCACGCGAACACGTGATGACCGTCGGCGGCCCGGGCGGGGATGCTGGTTGCGAGCCGGTCGGAGACCCGCCGAAGAAGGCGGAAGTCCTTTCCACCGGCCCCGATCACCCGATTCCCGTTAGGAGCTGTGGTGTCCACAAACGTAGTCGGACCGGACTTCCTGACCCTGCAGGTGCGCGACCTGGAGCGGGCGCGGCGGTTCTACACCGAGGTCGTCGGATTCTCCACTGTGGAATCCAAGGTGCCCAAAGCGGCGGTGCTGGCCGCCGCGCCCATCCGCATCGCGCTGCGCCAGGCCACCATCGACCTCGACGAGGTCGCCAAGGTCGGGCACGGCGTCGTCGTCTGGATCAAGGCGGAGAACCCCGACAAGCTGCACGAGCAGCTCACCGCCGCCGGCGTGCCGATCAGCAAGCCGATCTGCGACGGTTCCTGCGGCCGTGAGTTCATCTTCGAGGACCCCGACGGCTACCTGATCACCGTCTACGAAGGTCAGCCCGTCTAGCAGGCCCGTCCTGCGCGGCGGCGCGGGCGGCGGAACCTCGGAGGCCTTCTCGCCGCGTCTTCGCGAGAAGCCCTCCGAGGGACTGCTTCCGGACTGGTTCTGCTTGGCGGTGCGGGTGGCGGCCTCCTGCGGGAATTGCGGCCGCCGCCTGGCCGGTCCATACGAGGCGTCGGGGCTGTCCTCGCCAGACGACGTCTGAGAACCCGAGGCGGTGCAGGTCTGGTCCCGCGCCGCTCAAGAAACAGGGATTTGTCCCCTGTGGACGATTGTGTTCGTCGGCGCGGCCCCGTTCGCGGTGCGCCGTGCCGTTTCCTCCTGCCGTCCGCCCGGGCCGGTTCGCGCCCCGGGCGGTCCCCGAAGGAGCACCAGCATGATCGCACTCGAGAACATCCGTCCCGACGCGCGCCTTCCGTTGCCCGCGCGGCTGAAGTTGCTGCTGGACCGGGAACTGGGGATGGGCAACTTCCTGGACCGCGCGGCGGCGCACAACCCCGCCCCGGACCGGGCGTTCCTGTTCGCCCAGCGGCCGGAAGGCGAGATCGAGGCCTACAGCCTCGCCCGGCTGGTGGAGGTGCGCAACGCCTACGCGGCCTGGTACCACGCGCACGGCGTCGGCAAGGGCGACGTGGTCGGCGTGCACGTCCCGGAAGGCGTCGACTCGTTCCTGCACTTCCTGGCGTTGACCTCGCTCGGCGCGATCGCCGCGCTGGTCAACGGCCGGATGAAGCCGGAGGTCGCGGCCGAGTACCTCGGCCGCATCGGCGCGCTCGGCGTCGTGGCCGACGGGCCCCGACTCGAACGGCTGCGCGACGCCGGCCTGGACACCGGGCGGCTCGCGTTCCACACCGAGCCGACCGCGCTGCCCACCACGCCCGCCGCCGACGCCACCCATCCCGGCGTCTTCCCGTACGTCCACGCCGACGACGACCTGGTGATGGTCTGCCACACCTCCGGCACCACCGGCCCGCCGAAGGCCGCCAGCTTCGGCCACCGCCAGTTCTTCCTCGGCAAGCGCGGGCGGCTGTGGAACTTCCCGCCGGCGGCCCGCAACCGGCTGCTCACCGCGCTGCCGCAGTCGCACTCGGCGGGCATCAGCTACCTGATGACCGCGACCCTGCTCGGCCTGCCGACGCTGGTGATGGCCGACACCGGGGGCCCGGCGGTGCGGGCGGCGATGCGCCGGTTCCGGCCGACCATCGTCGCCGCGTTCCCGCAAACCTGGGCCGACCTCGCCGAAACCGGCCTGGACGCGGCCGACGCCCGGCACGTGCACACGTGGATCAACACCGGCGACGCCGCGCACGAGGCGCACATCAAGGCGCTCATCCGGCACGGCCGCCGCCCCGGCCTGCTCCGGTCCCGGCCGGGCAGCCGGTTCATCGACGGGCTCGGCTCGTCGGAGATGGGCATGGCGCTGTTCCGCAAGGTCAGCGAGCTCGGCAGCACCGACTACGGCCGCTGCGTGGGCACGCCGATCAAGGTGGTGCGCCGCGCCGTGGTCCTGGACGACGACGGCCGCGAGCTCGGGCCGGGCCGCGCCGGGCGGCTGGGCGTGCTGACCCCGACCCGGACCCCCGGCTACTGGAACAACACCGAGCAGACGGTGAAGTCGTCGTTCGCCGGCTACTGGCTGACCGGCGACGTCGTCTACCGCGACGAACGCGGCCGGTTCATCCACCTCGACCGGGTGCCCGACGTGATCCGCACCTCCGACGGCCCGGTCTACAGCCTGCCGCTGGAGGAGGCGATCCTCATCGGCTGCCGGTTCGCGGCGGACTGCTCGGTGATCGGGGTCAGCGATCCCCGCTCGCCCGGCGCGCAGGTGCCGCTGGCCGTGGTGCGCCTGCACCCCGACGCCGAGCCGGTGGCGGACCTGACCGCGTCGATCAACGCGGCGCTCACCGCCGCCGGACTGTCCGAAGTAGACGGATCGGTGGTCGCCCGCGGCGACGCGGACTTCCCGACCGGCGCCACCGGCAAGGTCCTCAAGCGGCAACTCCGCGAACGCTTCGCCGACCACCTGATCACCACCAACGTCTGACGCCCGTTCTACGAGCGGCGCAAACCGTTTCTCGATCACTGCGCCCGGGCGTGCCTGCGCCCGGATGGGGAAGGGGAGTCATGAACGAACCCGGCTCGGCGACGCCCTACGGCGTGCTCTCGGAAGGAACGCAGGCGCCGCCCGCGGTCCGCATGTACGAAATGCTCTACAGCTCGCTGGTCAGCCAGCTGCTGATCGCCGTGGCCGAGCTCGGCGTCGCGGACGCGATCCACGGCGAGCCGACGCACGTCGACGACATCGCCGCGCGCGTCGAGGCGGACGCCGACAGCCTCTACCGGGGCCTGCGGGCGCTGGCCAGCGTCGGGGTGTTCACCGAGGTCGAGCACCGGGTGTTCGACCTGACGCCGCTCGCGGCCACGCTGCGCAGCGACGGCGAAGGCTCCATGCGCGCCCTGGCCCGCTACGTCGGGCTGCCGGAGCGGCAGCGCTCCTTCGGCGCGCTCGCCTACAGCCTGCGCAGCGGCCGCCCGGCCTTCGAGCACGTGCACGGCCGCGGGTGGTGGGCGCACTTCGCCGACCACCCCGAGCTGGCGAAGCTGTTCAACGACGCGATGGGCAGCATGGCCCGGATGGTGAACTCGGCGATGCTGGAGGCCTACGACCTGACGGGCGTGCGGCACCTCGTCGACGTCGCGGGCGGGCAGGGACACCTGGTGGCCACCATCCTGGCGCGCTACCCGGAGATGACGGCGGAGGTCTTCGACCTGCCGCGGGTGGTGCCGGAGGCCGAAGAGGTGCTGCGGGCGGCGGGCCTGTCCGATCGCGCGACGTGCGCCGGCGGCGACTTCTTCGACTCGGTGCCGACCGGCGGCGACGTGTACGTGCTGTCCTGGACCATCCACGACTGGAAGGACGAGGACGCGATCAGCATCCTGCGCAACATCCGGGCGGCGATGTCGCCGGAGAGCAAGCTGCTGGTGATCGACGAGGTGCTGCCGCCGGGCGACACCCCGCACTTCGGCAAGTTCGAGGACATCGTGATGCTGAGCCTGCTGTCGGGCCACGTCCGGACGGAGCCGGAGCTGACGGCGCTGTTCGAGAAGGCGGGCCTGCGCCACGAGGAGACGCGGGCGACGAGCTCCCCGACCAGCGTGCTGGTGGCCTCCCCCGCCTGACCGTTCGCGAGGACCGTGCCCGGCCGATTCCCGGCCGGGCACGGTCCTCGTTCGGAAATGTGTCCTATGTGTATCGTCCACACTGGATCGCTGATTCGTCGTCCTGGCGGTACTTGCTGGGGCTGACGCCGTGGAACCGCTTGAAAGCCGCGCTGAAGCCGAAGGCGTCCGCGTATCCGACCCGATGCGCGATCGCGGCGACCGGGTCGGTGGATTCGGCCAGCAGGTCGGCGGCCAAGGTCATCCGCCAGTCGACGCACCAGGATCGAATCCGCTTGTGTCGTCGTGGGAAGCAGTCAACCGGCGGCGGCGCGGGGCGGCCATGGCTTCGCGTACGCGGAACATGTCCGATCGTCCACCCGAACAACTTCAACCAGAACTTCGACGAGGGCCTGTGGCGCGCACCGGTCGACTTCGGCGACTACGTAGCCCGGGCCGCCGCGGCGGGCGCGTGGTCGTAGTCGCGTGGCCGGGTCCCGTCATCCGGGTAGGCCGAACGGGGCAGCCACCGAGAGTGAGTCAATCACGTGATCACGTGATGTCCTTTGGCGCAGGGATCTACACGATTGGGTGTAGCCGCCCGTGATCGACGCTGCGGCCGCGACTCTGCGTCATCCGCCCTTTGCTCCATGAGGTCGATGCCGGTCCGGCCTGTCCGCGGATCGCGACGGCGCAGGGGACCAAGTCACTCTCGGAGGAGTTCGCATGAGCGCGTTATCGCGCCGCAACCTGCTCACCTGGACTGCGGCGCTCGGCGGCTCGGCCGCCGTCCTCTCCACCACCGAAGCACTCGCGGCACCAACCGTTCCGCAGCAGGTGGGACCGGCCGCCAACCCGGCCATCACCGTCGGCCCCGCGGACGTCCGCTTCGCCGGCCTGACCCGGGGCCAGAACCAGCGATTCGTGAGCAACCCCGAAAGCGTGTGCCTGCCGTCCACGACGGAGCAGGTGGTCGCGGCCGTCGGCGACGCGGCGCGGCGCGGCAAGCGCATCGGCGTGCGCAGCGGCGGGCACTGCTACGAGAACTTCGTCGACAACCCCGACGTGCGGGTCCTCATCGACATGACGCAGATGAACGCGATCGCCCACGACACCAGGATGAACGCGATCATGGTCGAGGCGGGCGCGGAGCTGGGCGACGTCTACGACACGCTCTACAAGCGGTGGGGCGTCTGCCTGCCCGGCGGCTCCTGCTACACCGTCGGCGTCGGCGGGCACGTCACCGGCAGCGGCTACGGGCCGCTGAGCCGCCGGCACGGCTACATCAGCGACCACGTGTACGCGGTGGAGGTCGTGGTGGTCGACGCCGGCGGGAACGCGCGGGCGATCGTCGCGACCCGGGAGGCCAACGACCCCAACCGCGAGCTGTGGTGGGCGCACACCGGCGGCGGCGGTGGTGCTTTCGGCGTCGTCACGCGGTTCTGGTTCCGCGCCCCGAACGCCACCGGCACCGACCCGGCGAAGCTGCTGCCGGTCCCGCCGCGGGAGGCGTGGATCCACCGCCGCGAGTGGGCCTGGGACCAGATGACGCCCGAGCGGTTCGCCCGGCTGCTGCGCAACTACGGCACCTGGATGGAGCGCAACAGCGGCCCGGACAGCCCCTACACCGGGCTGTTCTCCCGGCTGGAGCTGACGACCCGCGCGTACGGCCCGTTCCACCTGGTCGTGCAGATCGACGCGGGCCTGCCCAACGCGGCGCGGCTGCTCAACGACTTCCTCAACGCGGTCGGCGAAGGCGTCGGCGTGACGCCCACCGTCACCGACCACCGGAAGCTGCCGTGGCTGCACGCGACCGGCTGGCCCGGGATGTGGATGAGCAACCCGACCGACCGCTACAAGTACAAGTCCAGCTACCACCGCAAGGGCTTCACCGACGCGCAGATCGCCGCGCTGTACGAGCAGCTGACCAACACCGACTACGCGCAGCTGCCGTTCGTGGTGTCGATCGCGTCCTTCGGCGGCAAGGTCAACACCGTCGCGCCCGACGCGACCGCCAACCCGCACCGCGACTCGGTGATGAAGCTGCTGTGGGGCACCGCCTGGCAGGGCCCCGCGGACGACGACCGCCACGTGGGCTGGCACCAGCGGTTCTACCAGGCCGTCTACCGGGACACCGGCGGCGTGCCGGTGCCCAACGACGTCACCGACGGCTGCTTCATCAACTACTGCGACATCGACATCAGCGACCCGGCGTGGAACGCCTCGGGCGTCCCGTGGCACGACCTGTACTTCAAGGGGAACTACCGGCGCCTGCAGCAGGCGAAGAAGGCCTACGACCCGAGGGACGTGTTCAAGCACGCCCAGTCGATCAGGCTGCCCTGACCGGACGCGCAGCGGCCGCGGGAGGCAACGCCACCCGCGGCCGACTCGCGTCAGGACCGGGCTGTGCCGGGCGGCGATTTCGCGGCGAATCACCACGGCACGCGCGGGGTGCGGTGATTTCGCGGAATCACCGCACCCCACGCACGGCAAACGCCGATTTCGCGCGAAAAGGCGTCGGCCCCTACGAACAGGCCGGTTTCGCGCGAAAGCGCCGCAACTCGTGATCAGGTGCCGTACTCGTCGAGGGCGCGCGTCACGAACCAGGACGCCGCGCCGAGGTAGTTCTGCGGGGCGAGCAGCTCCCGCACCGCCTCCGCGTCCACATCGGACTCCCGGAGCTCGGGTGCGGCCGCGAGCAGCTGGTCGAACGTGCCGCGCCCGGCGGCGGCCTCGGCCGAGATGCGGGCCAGCACCTGCTTCGCGCGGACCTTGCCGAGCACCGGGGCCAGCGCGACGTTGACCCGCTCGGCGACGATCGCGCCACCGGTCTGGTGCAGGTTCTCCAGCATCCTGGCGGGGAACACCGCGAGGCCCTCGGCCAGTTCGGCGGACGTGTGCGCCGCGCCGCCCGCCGCGCGCAGGCAATCCCGCATCGGCTGCCACTCGGCGTGCCAGGCCCCCGCCGGACGTTCGTCCTCGGCGAGCATGCACTGGGCCAGCACCCCCGCCGCCGGGGCGACCTGCCGCGCGGCGGCCACGACCAGCGTCGACAGCACGGGATTGCGCTTCTGCGGCATCGCCGACGAGGCCCCGCGCCCGGCCGGGCCAGGCTCGACGGCCTCGCCGACCTCGGTGCGGCACAGCACCTGCACGTCCGCGCCGAACTTGCCCAGCACCCCGGCGACGACGCTGAGCGCCCAGCCGAGATCCGCCAGCGGCACCCGCTGCGTGTGCCACGGCACGGCCTGCACCGCGAGCCCGAGCTCGCCCGCCATGCCCTCGACGAGCTCGCCCACGAGATCGGCGCCGGTGGCCGCCTGCGCATATGCCGCGTAGGCGGCGGCGGTGCCGCCCGCGCCGCCGACCGACACCGGCAGCCCCTCGGTGCGCAGCCGGTGCACCCGGCGGCGCGCCTCGCCGGCCCCGGCCAGCCAGCCGGCCGCCTTGAGCCCGAACGTCGTCGGCACCGCGTGCTGCGTCAGCGTCCGGCCCGCCATCGGCGTGTCCCGATGCCGCTCCGCCAGCGCCGCGAAGGCGGCCGCGCAACGGTCCAAACAGGACTCGATCTCGGCGAGCGCCCGCCTGGTGACCAGCATGGACGCGGTGTCCAGCACATCCTGACTGGTGCAGCCGCGGTGCACGTGGTCGGCGGCCGCCGGGCTTTCCGCGGCCACCAGCGAGGTCAGCGTCGACACGAGCGGCACCACCGGGTTGGCGGCCTCGCGCGCCCGCACCGCCAGCTCGCCGAGGTCGAACCGCTCCGGCCGCGCCACCGACTCGATCACCGCGACCGCGGATCCCGGGATCACCCCGAGCCGCGCCTGCACCCGCGCCAGTGCCACCTCCACCCGCAGCATCGCCGCCAGCCACGCGCCGTCGGAGGTCGCGGCGTGCACGGGAGTGCCCGCCCACACCGGGGAAAGCAGGCCCGCATCCAACCCGGGGCTCATCGGGCCGCCCCCTCACGCGCTCGCCGCGGCGCGCTGGTCGGCAACCAGGCGAGCGGATTGTGGTAGTCGGCGTACAACGCGGCCCGCCGCGGGCCGGGCTCGCTGCGCGGCACCGACAGGCACGCCCGCGCGACGCTGTCCGCGTCGGCCAGGCTCACGGAGTTCACGCCGGGCCGCGCCCCGGCCGCGGTCACCCAGTGCACGGCCTCGGTCGGCACCCCGAACGCGAAGCGCCGCGGATGCGGGCGGCCGGCGGCGTCGATCAGGTGGTACGGGCGGCGCGTCACCGCCAGCCCACCGGTCCGGAAAGCGCCGTCCGGATCGGCGATCCGGTACGCCACGCACTGCCCCGTCCGGCGCAGCCAGCTCAGCAGCGGATCGGCAGAACGCTGCAGGTCCGGCTCCGGCAACCGGGCCTCGATCAGCGTCGTCACCGGCACCGGCGGCGCCGCCACGCCACGCGCGGAGACCACGAACGACGCATCCACGGCCGACACCCGCATGCCGGGGCCGAGCACGTGCACCACACCCGCCTCGACCAGCGCGATCAGCTCGGCGATCCGCCGCGCCGGCGGACCGATCGACAGGAACGCGTTCTCCCCGGTGTACCAGCGCTGCACCTCGTCCCGATAGGAGCCGCCTGCGATCCCGCCGTGGTCGATGACCAGCCGGATCTCGTTGCGCAGATCCCGCAGCACGTCCAGCGCCGCCTTCAGCGGCCCGGCGACGTTGCCCACCTCGGCCTCGACGAGATCGCGTTCCAGGTGCTCCAGCAGCCAGCCGTGGAACTCGTCGCGGCCGGCGAAGACCCGCCCGGCGCAGGGACGCGTCACCCGGTCCCAGTCCCACCACTCGCCCGGCGGCACGCCGTAGCGGCGCAGCACCCAGCGCTCGGCGATCTCGTCGTCGATCGCGCGCAGGTAGTCCCGGCGGAAGACCCGGGCGGTGCTCGCGCTGCGGTGCTGCCCGATCCAGGTCATGTAGTACACCGCTCGGACCTCTTTGGACACCAGCGGCCACACGTCGTCCAGGAAACCCGGCGCGGCGCCCTCGGCGGCCCGCTGCTGAAGCCCGGCGATCACCTCCGGCGTCAGGAACAGCGGTTCATGCCGCCCCGACACGCCTTTCTGGTTCCGCCCGCGCGCGTGGTACGGCACGCCCCGGCGCGAACCGGCGTACAACACCGGCTCGCGACCGGAAGGGATGTAGCGCAGCTTCCCGCCGGCCGGCACGAACCGGCCGCCGCGCCCGGCGGTCAGCAACGCCAGGTAGTCGAAGAAGTTCAAGCCCAGACCGCGAAGCCCGACCGGTTCGCCAGGGACGATCGACGAAAGGTCCACTTCGGACGGATTGCTCGGCGGCACGTAGCGCAACCGGTACCGCCGCGCGAACTCCGCGAGATCGCGCGGCGCACCGGCGGACTCGGCGTCGACGTGCCCCTGCGCGAGCACCACGGCATCCGCCGTCAGCACGCTGCCGTCGGCGAGCCGGACCCGCTGGTGCTGCGCGTCGTCCTGCAGCGCGACGGCGGTCTCGGCGTGCAGCCGGACGGTCACGTTGGGCGGCGCGGTCGCGATCACGTGGTCCAGGAACCACGCCAGGTAGCGGCCGAACGAGGCGCGCGTCGGGTAGTCGTCCGGCCCGAGCGGAACCTCGTCCGGATCGGCGCGCGCCCACTCGTGCAGGCTCGGCCCGGGCCGGAGCGGTCCCTCGCACTCCACGCTGTCGTCGGTGAACACGGTGACCTGCGAGGCGACCGTGTTCATCAGCAGCAGCGAGCTCTGCCCGGTCCACCACACCCGGCCACCCGCACCCACGTGCGGATCCACCAGGTGGACCTCGACCGGCTCCGCCGGGCCGACGAGTTCGCGGCTGTTGGCACAGATCCGCTCCAGCACCATCAGGCCCCGCGGGCCCGCACCGATCACGCAGATCCGCATCGGAGTTCCCCTCGATCGCACGGCATCCTCGAATCTCCCGGCCGACATCGCACCGCCCGATTCAACGCGCGCGAGCACGCGCCGCGCAGCACGTCTTTCCGTGATATCGCGCGGCAAATCAGCCCGCCACCACGACAATCACGTGTTCCCGCGATGCCCCTCGACGAAGCGGTCGATTAGAAAGATGTTGCACGACAGAACGTTTCGTCCCGGCGTCGGCTGCGGCGCGCCCCTCGCGATGAGGTGTCGATGAAACCATTGGTGCAGAAGTACGGCGGCACCTCGCTGAGCACCGCCGAACACGTTCGCCGGGTGGCCGAGCGCATCGACGCCGCCCGGCAGACCGGTCGCCCGACGGTCGCGGTCGTCTCGGCCCGCGGCGACACCACCGACCGCCTGCTGGCCGACGCCAAGCAGCTACACCCGCACCCCGCGCCGCGGGAAACCGATCAACTGCTGGCCACCGGCGAGGTGGCCTCGGCCGCCCTGGTGGCCACCGCCCTGCACCGCCGGGGCACCCGAGCCGTCTCGCTCACCGGCGCGCAGGCGGGCATCCGGACCACCGGGCCGCACGGCGCCGCCCTGATCGACACCATCGACACCCGGGCGGTGCGCGCCCACCTCGAACGCGGCTCCGTCGTGGTCGTCGCCGGCTTCCAGGGCATCGACCCGGCGGGAGAGCTGTTCACGCTGGGCCGCGGCGGCTCCGACACGACCGCGGTGGCGCTCGCCGCTGCGCTCGACGCCCGGTGCGAGATCTACACGGACGTCGACGCCGTCTACACCGCCGACCCCAGGCTGGTTCCGCAGGCACGTCCGCTGCCGGAGATCGCGGCGCCGCTGATGGCCGAGATGGCCTTCGCCGGGGCGCGGGTGCTGCACGCGCGAGCCGTGGAACTCGCCGCGGTCCGCAACGTGCCGCTGCTCGTGGCGAGCGCCATGCACGACCGCCCCGGCACCACGATCACCGGAGGGAGCCCCATCGGCATGCTGGAGAAGGAAGGCTTCGTCGCCGCGATCACCCACGACGCGGACATCGCCCGGTTCACCATCCGGCTCGACCCCGACGACCCGGAACGACCGCACCGAGCACTGCGCGCCATCGCCGACCAGGTCATCCCGGTCGACCTGGTGACCTGGGCGGACGACCGGCCGGCGCTGAGCTTCACGGTCGCCGGCGCCGCCGTACACCAGGCGCGGCGGCAGGTGGAACTGGCCGTGCCGGACGCCGGCCGCGACGTGGCGGTGCAGCGCGAACTCGGCAAGATCTCCTTGCTGGGCACCGGAATGCTCACCCGGCCGGAATACGCCGTGCGGGTGCTGCGCACCCTCGAAGACCTGGGTGTGACCGCGAACTCCTTGCACACCAACCAGTTGCGCGTCTCGGTGCTGGTACCGGCCGAGCACACCGCGGCGGCGGTGGCCGCGCTGCACGACGAATTCGAACTGGACCGACCCCGCCCCGATCCCGTCCCCACCTCGTGAACAGGAGGACCCGGTGTCCACCACCCGATCGTTCGGCGCGCAGCTGAGGCTCCGGCGGATGTCGCGAAACGGCGACGACCGCCTGCTCCTGGTGCCGATGGACCACTCCGTCACCGACGGACCGTTACCGACGCCCGGCGGCCCGGCGACCCTCACGCCGCAGCTGGCCGCCAACGGCGTCGACGCGATCGTGCTGCACAAGGGCGCGCTGCGCTACATCGACCCGGCGGCGTTCGTGAACATGTCGCTGATCGTGCACCTCAGCGCCAGCACGGCGCACGCGCCGGACCCCGACGCCAAGTACCTCGTCGCCAGCGTGGAAACCGCGCTGCGGCTGGGCGCCGACGCGGTGAGCGTGCACGTCAACCTGGGCTCGACGGAGGAACGCCGCCAGGTCGCCGACCTCGCCGCCGTCGCGGAGGCGTGCGACGCCTGGAACCTGCCGCTGATGGCGATGATCTACCCGCGCGGCCCGCAGATCACCGACCCGCGCGACGTGCGGCTCGTCGCGCACGCCGCCACCCTCGCGGCCGACCTGGGCGCGGACCTGGTCAAGACCGTCTACCCGGGCACGGTCGAGGCCATGGCCGAAGTGGTGGACTCCTGCCCCGCGCCGATCGTCGCGGCGGGCGGCCCGCGCGTCGACGACGAAGCGAAAGTCCTCGCCCATGTCGAGGGAGTACTGCGCGCAGGCGCGGCAGGCGTGGCGATGGGGCGCAACATCTTCGAGGCCCCGGATCCCGGGGAGCGGGCCCGCCGGGTGGCGGCGCTGATCCACCCCGCCCGCGAGTTCGCCGACGACCTGGTGCCGGAACTGGCCTCCTGACCAGCCCGGCCCCACCCAGCGCGGGGGACCGCCTGCGCGAACCGAGTTCCGCCAACAGTCACCGAGACCTGACCGAGGAGCGCGTGATGAGACTGACGTGGTTGGACATCCGAGGTGTCGACGCCGAGATCAAGACCGCCATCGTCGAGGAGGCGGTGCACCAGCGGGTGAGCGCCATCGTGGCCGACGAGCCCGGCGAGCTGGTCGACCTGCCGCCGACGGTGCGCAAGGTGCTGCTGCCGCGCGGCCCGCTGCCCGACGACCTGGGGCCGGCGGACGTGGTGATCGTCGACCCGGAGCGCCACGGCGACCCGGCGGTGCTTGCGGCCCGCCACCCGGGCGTCGAGTTCGGGCCGTTCGTGGAGATCGTCGACGCGCCGACGCTGGAGGTCGCCTGCGAGGCGGCGCGCACCCAGCGGTGGAGCGTGCTGTGGTTCCGCGACCCGACGAAGATCCCGCTGGAGATCGTGCTCGCCGCCGCGGCCGGCGCCTCCGGCAGCATCGTCACGGTCGTCGAAGACGTGGAGGAGGCCGAGATCGTCTTCGGTGTTCTGGAGCACGGCTCGGACGGCGTGCTGCTCAAGCCGCAGCGCGTCGGCGACGCTACCGACCTGGTCGCGGCGTCAGCGGGCGGCTCGGCCGACCTGGAGCTGACCGAACTTGAGGTAGTGCGCACCGAGCACGTCGGCATGGGCGAGCGGGCGTGCGTGGACACCTGCACCTACTTCCGCGAGGACGAGGGCATCCTCGTCGGCTCCCACTCCAAGGGCATGATCCTCTGCGTCAGCGAAACGCACCCGCTGCCGTACATGCCGACCCGCCCGTTCCGCGTCAACGCCGGGGCCATCCACTCCTACACCGTGTCCCACCAGGGCCGCACCAACTACCTGAGCGAGCTGAAGTCGGGCAGCAAGGTGCTCGCGGTGGACACCAAGGGCCGCACCCGGGTGGTCACGGTCGGCCGCGTCAAGATCGAGAGCCGGCCGCTGATCTCGATCGAGGCGGTCAGCACCACGGGCCAGCAGGTGAACCTGATCCTGCAGGACGACTGGCACGTCCGGGTGCTGGGCCCGGGCGGAGTGGTCCTCAACAGCACGGAGCTCAAGCCGGGCGACCGGCTGCTCGGCTACCTGCCGGCGGAGGACCGCCACGTCGGCTACCCGATCAAGGAGTTCTGCCTGGAGAAGTGACCCGACGCAGGTGAAGGGCCCTCGCCACCGGCTCCCGGCGGCGAGGGCCCTTCGCTGCGCGGGGGTGGGGTGACAGGAAAGTTCCCATGCTGTCAGCCGGGCCGCGGGTGGGTGGGGTGACAGGAAAGTTCCCATGCTCACAATCGGCGGCACACAACTGAGTTGTGCACAACTGAATTTCGAGCTACCTTGTCCCTGTGGATGAGTCGAGGTTGGCGTTGGACCGGCAGGTCTGCTTCGCGCTGTACAGCGCTTCGCGGGCGTTCACCGGCCTGTACCGGCCGGTCCTGGAAGAGCTCGGGCTCACCTACCCGCAGTACCTCGTGATGCTGGTGCTGTGGGAGCACGAGTCGGTGACGGTCAAGGAGCTCGGCGCCGCTCTGCGGCTCGACTCCGGCACCTTGTCGCCGCTGCTGAAGCGGCTGGAGGCGCGCGGCCTGATCACGCGTCAACGCAGCTTCGCGGACGAGCGGTCCGTGGCGGTCGCGCTGACGGCGGACGGTGCGGAAATGCGGGCGCAGGCCCGATGCATCCCGGACCGGATGGTGGACGCGACCGGACTGCGGGTCGACGAGCTCGAACAACTGAAGTCCACATTGGAACGCCTGACGGCCGCCCTGGATTCGGCGGCGCGACAACAGGCGGAAGACAAGCGGGAGGGTCAGCGATGACAGTGCTCTACACGGCCGAAGCGACGGCGACCGGCGCGGGCCGGGACGGCCGGACCCGGTCCTCGGACGGCGTCCTGGACCTCGACCTCGCGGTGCCGAAGGAGATGGGCGGCCCGGGCGGTGCGGCGACCAACCCCGAACAGCTCTTCGCCGCTGGGTACGCGGCGTGCTTCCACGGCGCGCTCCAGGTGGTGGCGCGCCGCGCCAAGGCCGACATCGCCGATTCGTCGGTCACCGCCCAGGTCGGCATCGGCCGCAACGACGCCGGCGGATTCGGCCTCAGCGTCGGCCTGGTCGTCGACCTGGCGGGCGTGCCGCGCGAGCAGGCGCAAGAGCTCGTCGCCGCGGCGGACCAAGTCTGCCCGTACTCGAACGCGATCCGCGGCAACGTCGAGATCGAACTGCGGGTCGCCTGACTCAGGAGAACAGCACGTAGATCAGGCCGGAGCTGCCGGCGAGCACCGCCAAGACGGCGACCGCCGCCGGCAGCGCCCCGCCGGGCAGCGGGGTCTCGGCGTGCAGCCTGCGTTCGCCCCGGAGGTGCCGGTGCCAGACGAGCCAGCTGATGGCAAGCCCGAGCGGCAGGGTGAGCGCGGCGCAAACCGCCGCCGCGATGACGCTCTCGTGCGCGAGGAGCCGCAGCAGCACCAGCATTCCGACGACGAACGCGAGCGCGGTGCGAAGCCACGCGAGGGTGGTCCGCTCGACCTGCAGCCCCGGATCCCAGGGCCCGTCGGGGCGCGCCACGTCAGAACCCGGTCACGAACAAGAGCACGCAGGCGGCCACGCCGATCGCGCCGAGCCCGTAGCCGAGGACCGGCGCCAGCCGCGGCGCAGGCAGCGGTCGGCCGCGCCGCAGCGCCCGCTCGGTGGTCCACCAGCGCGTGAAAGCCGTTGCACTGCAAAGCACCCCGGCGAGCAGCAGCAGGACCGCCAACGCGGTCCGCAGTGGACTCGGCTGACCGGTGGCCGCGCTCAGCGCCTCGACGCCGACGCCGCCGGCCATCAGCGCCAGCGCGGTGCGGATCCACGCCAGGAAGGTGCGCTCGTTGGCCAGGGTGAACCTCGGGTCGGGATCGGAGCCGTCCCGGTACAGCCGTCGCGGCCAGCGGGAATCGCAGTCTTCTCGATCGGTCGCCATGGGGTCACGGTAACCCGAACGGCGGTACGGCGAGAGGGCGTGTTCCACAGGTCACGGCACGCGTCGGGCCCCGCACGCGGCGGGGCCCGACAGCAGCCTCAGAACGAGAACACCTTGCCGGTCGCGGCTCCGGCGACGCATTCGTTCGAGTAGGTCTTCTCGAAGGTGACCGGCTTGCCCTGCCACCTGCCCTGCGCGATGAGCGTCACCGGTCGGTACACCAGCGGACACGTGGAGTTACCGGTGCTGAGCAGGTTGAAGTCGCCGTTGACGTCTCTGAGCGCCGAACACGCGTCTTGCGCGTGCGGATGCGAGCCGCCGGCGGGCTCGCACATCAGGAACGCGCTCCGGAGGTCGTCGCGGCCTTCGCCGCGGACCGAGAGGTTCATCATGCTGCCGTGCGCGGCCGACGCGGGTTCTGCGTGGGCGAGCGCCGGGGCCAGCGCGGTGCCGGCCAGCGTGGCGGCGGCGAGCAAGGTTCGGCCGATGAGCCGTTTTGCAGCCATTTCGTCAATCCTCCTGGGTTGGTGAAGCAGACGATTCGCTTCTCTTTATCGCCGAGGTCGAGCGAAATGCGGCAGATGCGACGGCGGATCACTGAAACGTGGTTCGCCCGAACCGGTTTCCATCACGACCCGTCACGAAAAGGCGTTGCCCCACAGGGCGGGAAGTCGCCCACAAGCGGTGCGCTGCTCAATAAGGTGGTGGACCTTTTGTCGATCACTGGTCATTGTGGTGCGGAACCACGTGACGCCGGGCGGCTCTCCGGTGTCCGCAACAGACGGGAGGCCTGATGGCGACGGTACCTGCGGGGCCGGACACCGCCACGGTGCGCAAGGCGGCGTTCGCCAGCGCGGTGGGCAACACCATCGAGCTCTACGACTTTCTGATCTACGGCACCGCCGCGGCCGTGGTGTTCAACAAGCTGTTCTTCCCGGCGGGAGACCCCTGGGTGGGGGCGTTGCTCGCGTTCGCCACCTTCGGCGCGGGCTTCCTCGCGCGGCCCCTCGGCGCGGCGGTCATCGGGCACTTCGGCGACGTGGTGGGCCGCAAGCTGATGCTGGTCATCACGCTGAGCGTGACAGGCGTGTGCACGGCGGCGATCGGGTTGCTCCCGACCTACCAGCAGGTCGGGGTCTGGGCGCCGGTGATGCTCGTGGTGCTGCGGCTAGTGCAGGGCTTCTTCCTCGGCGGCGAGCAGGGCGGCGCGGTGCTGATGGCCGTCGAGCACGCGCCGCCGCACCGCCACGGCTGGTACGGCGGGTGGACCTTCCTGGGCTCCCCGAGCGGCATGTTCCTGGCGACCGGGGCATTCGCCGGCGCGACCGCGATCTCCGGCGACGCGTTCCTGACCTGGGGCTGGCGGATCCCGTTCCTGGTGAGCCTGGTGCTCGTGGGCGTCGGCCTGTACGTGCGGCTGCGGCTGGCCGAAAGCCCGGAATTCGCGAAGATCCGGGAACGCGGACAGCGAGCCCGCCTGCCGGTAGCCGAGGCGTTCTCCAGTTCCTGGCGGCAGATCCTGCTGTCGGCGGGTGTCAACCTCGGCTTCAACACGTTCATCTTCATCCTGACGACGTTCCTGCTGACCTACGGAACGGAGAAGCTCGGCGTCAGCCGCGACGTGATGCTGCTCGGCAGCCTGTGCGGATCGGCGGCGCAGATCGCCGGAATCCTGCTGTTCTCGCACCTGTCCGACCGCCTCGGCCGCACCAAGGTGATGCTCGGCGGCGGCATTTTCCTGGCGCTGTACGCGTTCCCGATGTTCTGGCTGCTGGACACCGCGACCCCGGCGCTGATCGTGCTGGCGATGACGCTGGGATACGCGGGCTCGGCGGCGGTCTTCGGCCCGATGGCGGCGTTCTGCGCGGAACTGTTCGCCACGAAGGTCCGCTACACCGGCGTGTCCCTGGGCTACCAGAGCGGCTCGGTGCTGGGCGGCGGGCTGTCGCCGGTGGTGGCGACGGCACTGCTGACCGCCTCCGGCGGAGCGTCCTGGCCGATCGCGGTCTACCTGGTGATCGGCGCGCTGATCACGGTGACATGCCTGGTCATCACGGGCGAACCGACCCGCTGGGCCCGCGAAGCGGAACCCGCGACGATCTGACCGGCCGCCGACGGGACGGCTGGTGCCACCGGAACCAGTCGCCCGGCGGCGTCAAGACAGGCGCCGGATGTGCCTGAACCCGAGCTTGTCGTCACGGTGACGGAACCTCCCGTCCCAGATCGCCACGGGCCTCGGTGACAGGAAGGTTCCCATGCTGCCAAGCAGCAGGGCCGGGTGACAGGAAGGTTCCCATCCTCACGTCGTCGGGTCCCTGAAATGACAGGAAGGTTCCCATCCTCGCGGCCGTCATGAACCGTGGTGACAGAAAGGTTCCCTTGCTGTCGGGCGACAGGATGGGAACCTTTCTGCCAAGTGGCCAGGCTGGAAGTGGCAGGAAGGTTCCCGTGCTCGCACCGCCGGGACCGCGGTGACAGGAAAGTTCCCATGCTTGCGCTGTCGGGTCAGTCGCCGTAGAGCTGGTCGATGATGTCGGCGTACTTGTCGTGGATCACCCGGCGCTTGAGCTTCAGCGTCGGCGTCAGCTCGCCGCCTTCGACGCCCCACTGCTGGCCGAGGATCCGGTAGCGCTTGATCTGTTCGGGCCGGTTCAGCCGTTCGTTCGCGGCCCGCACCGCGGCCTCCACTTCGGACCGGACCGCGGGATGCGCGGCGAGGTCGGCGCGGTCCCGGAAGGCGATGCCGCGCTCGCGCGCCCACTTCGGCGCGGTGTCCTCGTCGAGCACCAGGAGCGCGACGAGGTACGGGCGGCCATCCCCGAACGCCAGCGCGTGCCCGATCAGCGGATGCGCCGTGAGCGCGTTCTCCACCGCCGTGGGCGCGATGTTCTTGCCGCCTGCCGAGATGATCAGCTCTTTCTTCCGGCCGGTGATCGTGAGGAAACCATCGGCGTCCAACACGCCGACGTCGCCGGTGCGCAGCCAGCCGTCGGCGTCGGCGGCCGGCCGGATCACTCCGTCGGGCTGCAGATATCCCGCGCACACCAACGGGCCGCGCACCAGCACCTCGCCGTCGGGCGCGGTGCGGATCTCCACGCCGGGCACGGCGCGGCCCACGGTGCCGGGGCGGCGCGCACCGGCGGAGTTGGTGGTGACGCAGCCGGTGGTTTCGGTCATGCCCCAGAGCTCGAAGATGTCCAAGCCGATCGTGCTGAAGAACTCCAGCAGGCCGGTGTCGATCGGGGCAGCGCCGCTGGACGGCCACAGGGCGCGGTCCAACCCGATGCGGGCGCGCAGCGCCTGCTGGTTGGCGTGCTGTTCGGCCGGGATCTTCTGAATCGCTGCGGCGAGCTTCTCCCAAATCCGGGGAACGCCGAAGAAGAGCGCAGGTCGTGCGTGGGTCAGCGCAGCCAGGATCCGGCCTTGATCGGCGCAGAAGTGCACGTGCGCGGCGTCGTGGATCGCGGCGTAGAGCCCGACCATCCGCTCCGCGATGTGCGCCAGCGGCAGGTAGCACAGACGCGGCGCGTGCTGCTCGGGCCGCGTGATCTGGTGCAGCGCTGCGGCCGCGAAGCAGATGTTCCGGTGCGTGAGCACCACGCCCTTCTGCTCGCCGGTGGTACCGGAGGTGTAGAGGATCGCGGCCGGGTGGTTCGGCGCGATCGCCGCCGCCGTCCGCTGCACCAGGTCCGGATCGTCGCGCAAGCGCTGTTTGCCGAGCACCCGCAAGCGCTCCCAGGTGCGGAACCGGTGATCCGCGGACACCATCGCCGCCTCGTCCAGCACCACGACGTGCTCGATGGTGGACACGTTGCGCAGCACTTTGGACCAGCGTCGCAACTGGTCGGCGCCGTCGAGCACGACGACCCGGGCCCTGCTGTGCTGGGCGATGTAATGCACCTGGTCCTGGCTGAGCGTGGGGTAGAGGGTGCTCGGCACCGCGCCGATGTGCGTCGCCGCGACATCGATCAGCCAGTGCTCGGGGCGGTTCGCCATCATGATCAGCATCGTTTGGCCTGATTGCAAGCCCAATGCCGTAAGCCCGGCGGCCAGCTCGTGGACCTCGTGGCGCGCTTCGGCCCAGGTCCAGGCGCGCGGCTCGCGCCCGTTGTCGGTGAGCGCAGGGTGCTGCGGGAACTCCGCGGCGTTGCGCGAGAACAGCTGCGGGATGGTCGTCTCCGACGCGGCCGTGGCCCAGGCTTCCGAAGCGCTCATCGCATCCGGTCTCCCCTCCGCGCATGCTCGGGTGTGGCACGCGTCACGACGAGATGAAACCTCATGGGAGGTGTTGTTGGCCAGCGCCGAAAGCCGGAATCGGCCGCCCGATCCGGTCAATTCAGACGTGGTCGCGGATCACGTCGTTGACGGCGCGCTGGAACCCGTTGACCAGGACCTGGATGGTCAGCGGCCGCAACTGGTCGGTCGCCGCGCGGACCCGCTCGCGCTCATCTTCCGGTCGGCCGCGCTCGACGTAGGGGCGGAGCACGTTCGCGGCGAACAGTTCGCGCAGCTCGGTCGCGATCTGCGCGGTGTGCTGCTCCACGATTCCCTTGGCCTGCAACAGCATTTCCAGCGGCAGGTCGAGGTCCAGGATCTGCAGGCCGACGCCCAGCATCGCCGAGCTGGGCAGCCGGAGCCGCGTCGAATCCGGAATCCGCTGCAGCATTCCGAGTTCGATGAGCTGCTCGACCAGCCGGTCGTCGAGATGCCGGCCGGCGCGGCGATCGAGCTCGTGGCGCTCCAGGTCCTCGGCGTGATCGTCCGTCCACGGCGCGATCAGCGCGCGCTGCAGCGCGAGCTCGTCCGGCGAGGCATCGGCCGGGATGCGCTCCAGATGGCGCTCGATCGCCGATAGCGTGAAGCCGAGTGCCTGCAGTTCGCGGATCAGGTCGAGTCGGGCCAGGTGGTCGCCGCCGTAGAGGCCGAGCCGGCCGCGCAGTCGCGGCGGCGGCAGCAGGCCGCGAGAGGAGTAGAACCGGACGGTGCGCACGGTGACTCCGGCGCGGGCGGCCAGTTCGTCGATGGTGAGCTCTTCGTCCGCAGTTCGGAGCATGGCCGCAACGTTACTCCTTGACCGCTGTAACACCAACGGTGTCTCATCGGCACTGTGATCCCGGCTGTCCGGGTTCAAGCAGGTCGGACTACTGCTGTCCGCTCCAGCGGCTTGGTCGATCGTCATGCGGATGGCCTGTTCTCGCAGGCGCGAGAACAGGCCATCCGCATGCACGGGCCGCCAGCGGTCCGAGCCGGGGCGCTCGGGGCCTAGCCGACCCGCAGCGTCGGGGCCTCTCGTCCTCGTTCGATGTCCGGGCCGCGGTAGAACCCTTCCTGGATCTGCGCGAGCCTGGACGGGTGCACCTGCGGTCCGAGCCCGTAGAACTTCTGGAAGCTCATGATCAGCGGTCGCCACGCGTCCGGGTCGATGCGGTCGCTGGTGCCCTCCATGCGGATCTGCTCGTGCACGTGCACGCGCTGGATGCGCACCTCGAGGACCATGATCCCGCCGCGCTGCGCCTCGTCGTCCTCGGCCACCGGGTGCTCTGCCTCGACGACGGCTTCCATCGCCACCGGGCACTCGGCGGCGCGTGGCGGCGACACCGTTTCGGAGGCGACCGGCGTGAGTTCCGCGCGGCCGAACTTGTCGGACTCGAACCGGTAGCCCGCCTCGTGCTTGTAGGGCGGAACCGGATTCGAACCCGTGGTCATCGCCAGCCGATCGACGACGTGCGCGAGCGAATCGGACGGCAGGTTCAGGACGCATTCGCCGGTCCGCCGCATGTTCTGCATGGTCTTCGAGTGGGCGCTCATCCCGAGCATGCCTCGCCAGCCGAGCCAGAAGGCCGATGACATCGGGGCGAGGTTGGCGGAGCCGTCTTCGTTCAGCGTGGAGATCAGCACTACCGGTGTCCCGAAGTAGAGGATGCCGGGTTCGATCCGGGTATGCGTCGAGGTTGTTGCCGTCATGCGATCCATCCTTGCGGCGGGAGGTGCACCGGGCTGGCGGCAAACGGACGTCTCGTTCCGAGCGCCGACGGCACCACTGCGAGCGCTGCGTGGGAGCCGAGTGCATGTTCCGTGTGCTGTGATGCACGTCTGCCGGACCTGCCCCGAACGCAGGGCTTTCGGGGCAGGTCAAGGCCTTGACCGCTGTAACACCAACGGTGTAACACTAATTGCGTCGCGATACTTGTGGTGCGTGACACAGGCTGCGGAGAGGTGTGGCGTGACGGGAACAGGCGGGCCGCTGGCAGGGATCAAAGTCGTCGAACTCGCCGGTATCGGGCCGGCCCCGTTCTGCGCGATGCTGCTGGCCGATCTCGGTGCCGACGTGGTGAGAGTGGACCGGCCCACTGCCGCCGGAGGCAAGACCGACCTGCTCAACCGCGGCAAGCGATCGGTGCAGGTGGACCTCAAGCACGAACGCGGCGCGGAGGCGGTGCTGGCGCTGGCCGAGCGGGCGGACGTGCTGCTGGAAGGACTGCGCCCCGGGGTCACCGAACGCCTGGGTGTGGGGCCGGAGCAGTGCTGGGCGGTCAACCCGAAGCTGGTCTACGGGCGGATGACCGGCTGGGGCCAGCACGGGCCGCTGGCGTCGACCGCAGGGCACGACATCGACTACATCTCCCTCGGCGGCATGCTGCACGCCATCGGCCGCGAAGGCGGGCCGCCGCAGGTTCCCGCGAACCTGCTCGGCGACTTCGGCGGCGGCGCGATGTACCTGGCGGTCGGTGTGCTGGCGGCGCTGCTCGAAGCGCGCACCAGCGGCCGCGGACAGGTCGTCGACGCGGCCATTGTGGACGGTGCCGCGCACCTGGGCACCATGCTGTTCAGCTTCCTGTCGACCGGCGGCTGGAAGACCGACCGCGGCACCAACCTGCTGGACACCGGTGCGCCCTACTACGACGTCTACGAAACCTCCGACGGCGAATACGTCTCGGTCGGCGCGCTGGAGCCGCAGTTCTACGCCGAACTGCTGGACCGGCTGGGGCTGGCGGGCGAGGTGCCCGACCGCGACGACCCCGCGAACTGGCCGGCGCTGCGCGAACGGCTCGCCGCAACCTTCCGGCAGCGCACCAGGCAGGAGTGGGCCGAACTGTTCGCCGGCTCCGACGCGTGCGTCGCGCCGGTGCTGTCCATGGCAGAAGCCGAAACCCACCCCCACGTCGCGGCCCGGGAAACCCTGGTGCGACGCGACGGTGTCTTGCAGCCGGCACCGGCACCGCGCTTCAGCCGAACCCCGAACCCGCCGCCCGGACCGGTCGCCGAGGCGGGCGCGAACACGGAGGAGGTGCTGCGGGACTGGAAGGTCCCGCCGGAACTGCTCGAATCCGGTGCGTTCGGTTCGAGGGACCGATGAGCGGCGCCGCCGCGACCGGTCGCCGCGTGGGCGGGGGATGGCAGAAAGGTTCCCATCCTCGCACCCGCCGGCAACCGGCGCCCGGGCCCGAAACCGCGACCCGCCCCCGCCGGTCGGTGACAGGAAGGTTCCCATCCTCCCGTCCGGCTGGGGCTGTGGTGACAGGAAAGTTCCCATGCTGTCGTCCCGCCAGGGTCGTGGTGACAGGAAAGTTCCCTTCCACACACGCCCGGCGTGAACATCGAAAGGAGGCGTGGCCGATGCGCAGGGAGTTGTTCGAGCCCGAACACGAGGCGTTCCGCGAGACGGTGCGCACCTTCGTCAACAAGGAGCTCGTGCCGCACGTCGAGGAGTGGGAGGCCGCCGGGGTCGTCAGCCGCGAGTCGTGGTTGGCCGCCGGAGCGCAGGGGCTGCTCGGCTTCGCCGTCGACGAGCAGTACGGCGGCGGTGGCGTCGACGACTTCCGGTTCAACGTGGTGTTCGACGAGGAACTCGTCGGCGCGGGCATCTCCGGCTTCGGCTCGCCGCTGCACAACGACATCATCGCGCCGTACCTGATCAGGCTGGCCACCGACGAGCAGAAGCAGCGCTGGCTGCCCGGGTTCTGCAGCGGCGAGCTCATCACCGCCATCGCCATGACGGAGCCGGGTGCGGGCAGCGACCTGCAGGGCATCCGCACCACCGCGGTGCGCGACGGCGATAACTTCGTCCTCAACGGGCAGAAGACGTTCATCAGCAACGGCATCCTCGCCGACCTGGTGATTGTGGTGGCCCGCACCGACCCGGACGCCGGGTACGAGGGCATCAGCCTGCTGGTCGTGGAGCGCGGCATGCCCGGCTTCGAACGCGGCCGCAACCTCGACAAGATCGGCCAGAAGTCGCAGGACACCGCGGAGCTGTTCTTCAACGACGTGCGGGTACCGGCGCGCAACCTGCTCGGCGAGGAAGGGCAGGGCTTCATCTACCTGATGCAGAACCTGCCGCAGGAGCGGCTGTCGATCGCGGTCGCTTCGGCCGCCACCGCCGAGAAGGTCCTGGCCATCACCAAGGACTACTGCCGCGACCGCACGGCGTTCGGCCGTCCGATCGGCAAGTTCCAGCACATCCGGTTCGAGCTGGCGGAGATGGCCACCGAGGTCGAGATCGGCCGGGTGTTCACGGATCGTTGCGTCATGGACCACGTTCGCGGTGAACTGGACAACGAGCACGCCTCGATGGCCAAGTGGTGGCTCAGCGAGCTGAACAAGCGGGTCGTGGACCGCTGCCTGCAACTGCACGGCGGCTACGGGTACATGACGGAATACCCGATCGCCAAGGCGTACCTGGATTCCCGGATCCAGACGATCTACGGCGGCACCACCGAGATCATGAAGGAAGTCATCGGGCGGTCGATGGGATTCTGACGGTCGTGGGCGCACGCGCCCACGAGAGAGGCAGGGCGCCATGGACTGGATCGTCGCTCCCGACGACGACGGGCGAGCACTGCCCGACGTCCTCCCATCGCTGCTCGGTGCGATGGACGTGGCCGGGTTCTCCGACACCATCGGGTTCCCGGCCTGCCGCACCGCGGGCGTGTTGCTGATCGACGGGCTCGGCCGGGACCTGCTGCGCGAGCACGCGGAAGACGCGCCGTTCATGGCCGGCCTGCTGACGTCGCCGCCGCTGAAGGCCGGTTTCCCGACGACGACGGTCACCAGCATCACCTCGCTGGGCACCGGCCGGTGCGCGGGCGAGCATGGCCTCGTCGGCTACAGCTTCGCCGAGCCCTCGGGCGGCCTGCTGCACCCGCTGAGCTGGGGGACCCACGGCACGACGGGCGATTCCGCCGGAGGCCGTCGGAGCCTGCTCGACCAGTGGCCGCCGGAACAGGCCCAACCGACGCCGACGGTGCTGGAACGGGCGGCCGCAGCTGGCGTCGACGTCCGGACCGTCGTGCCCGCGGAGTTCGCGAACACCGGGCTGACCAGGGCCGCGTTTCGCGGCGCGGATTTCCGGGGCCTGCACGCCCTGGGCGATCTCGCCGCCGAACTGCTCGCCGCGCTGGGAGCCGACGGCCCGGCGCTGTGCTACGGCTACCACGGTCACCTCGACTTCCTCGGGCACGTCCACGGCCCCGGCTCGTTGCCGTGGCGCCTGCAGCTGACGGTCATCGATCGCCTGGTGGCGATGCTGGCCGAACGCCTCCCGCGCGACGCGGTGCTGACCGTGATCGCCGATCACGGCATGGTCGAGATCGACCCCGGCGAGGCGGTCGACGCCGATACCGACCCGGCATTGCGAGCCGGTGTCCGCCTCCTCGGCGGCGAGGTCCGCGCCCGCCACATCTACGTCGAACCCGGTGCGCTGGCCGATGTGCACGCCGCCTGGCGGGAGACGATCGGCGATCGCGGCATGGTGCTCACCGGCGAGCAGGCGATCGCCGAGGGCTGGTTCGGCCCGGTGGTCGCCGATTCGGTGCGACCGCGCATCGGCGACGTGCTGGCGATCATGCGTGATTCCGGGGTGATCCGGTCGGTGGTCGAGCCGGGGGAGTCCGCGCTGCGAGGTCACCACGGCTCGCTCACCTCGGCCGAACAACTGGTTCCGGTGCTGATGTTGGGCGGGTGACGGACGGATGCGCGACGAGGGGTTGTTCGGGCCGCAGACCGTGACCTGGCAGCTGCACGCCGACCCGGCGATGTGGATAGCCGGGATCTGCAGCCTCTACCTGCAGGCGTTGCACCCGCGTGCGGTGGCGGCCGTCGTGCAGAACTCCCGATTCCGGGAAGACCCGCTGGGACGCCTGATGCGCACCGGGAACTTCGTCGCCACGACGACCTACGGCACGACGGCCGAAGCCGAATCCGCGGGCGAACGGGTCCGCCGGGTGCACCGCATGCTCAGCGCGACCGATCGGAGAACCGGCGCCGAGATCCGCTTGGACGACCCGGACCTGCTGCGCTGGGTGCATTGCGCCGAGGTGGCATCGTTCGCCGGTGTCGTGCGGCGCGCCGGATTCCCGCTCACCGAGGCGCAACTCGACCGGTACTTCGATGAACAGCGCCGGGCGGCCGCCCTCGTCGGGCTCGACCCGGCGGAGGTGCCCGGCTCGACCCGCGCGATGGCGGAGTACTTCGAGCAGATCCGGCCCGAACTGCAGCGGACGGCCGACTCCGACCTGGTCTACGACTTCCTGCACCGGCCGTTCGCGCCGTGGTGGCTGCTGCCGGTGAACCTCGGCTACCTACCCCTCGGACACCTCGCGTACTCGGTGCTGCCGGGGTGGGCGAGGAAGCTGCACGGCCGCCCGGCGTACCCGGCGCCGGTGGTCGCGGCCGGACTGTGCGGGTTCAGGACGACCGGCCTGGCGGTGCCGGACCAACTGCGCTTCCGCTACCCGGGCGATCACGTCCAACGCGCGGTGGACCGCCTGGGCAAGACGGCCATGCCGTCGATCAAAACCCTCGCCCAGCTGTGACCCGGCGAAAGCATGGGAACTTTCCTATCACCACGGCCCGAGTGGGGCCGCAGCACGGGAACCTTCCTGTCACTCCGCCCGCATAGCGGCGCAGCATGGGAACCTTCCTGCCATTGCCGACGGTGTGAAGCACGGGAACCTTCCTGTCACCACGGCCCGAGTGGGGCCGCAGCACGGGAACCTTCCTGTCATTCGCGACGCCTGCGGCGAGGGGTCACTGCCGGAGCAGGAGGTTGGAGCCGTCGGCGAAGTCGATGGAGGCGAACGGCGCTCCGACGAACGTCCGCCCCAGCAGCACGTCGCGGATACCGCGCACTGCGTTCGGCGGCTGTTCCCACCACGTGATCAAAGACGTTTCCAGCCCCGGCAGCGGCGCGGGGGGCGGGGTTCGGGAGGCGGGCAGGTCGACGAACCGGGCCGGGATGACCACGGCCATGCGCTGGTTGGTGGCGACCAACCAGGCGTACCCGTTGCCCGCGGTCAGCACGTCGGCGCTCTGGATCGCGAGTTGGCCGCTGTCGGACGCGGTGGCCCAGCCGCGGATTCCCGCGTCGTGCACCCACTCGTCGCCGAGGTAGTCCCCGCGCACGGTGAGGTCGGCCGGCTTCAGGTACGTCTCCGACACTTCCTGCTTGCACTTCGGCACGGGGTTGGCCGGTGCGTGCGGCACGGCGTTTCGACCGGCCACCGTGGACGCCAGGAACCCGGGGGCGCGGTGGAAGATGCGGTGGAACGCCTCGCCCTGCCGGAGCCAGCCGTGTTCGGCGACCTTCGCGACGTCTTTCGGGGTGGCTACCAACTGCCGCTCCTGGTGTTGACCAGACCGAGCACCCGGTCCGGTTGGGCTTTCGCGGGCACCTGGAGATCGAGCCGCGAGCCGTCGGCGAACGTGATCCGCAGGTACGCCGCCGCCCTGTCTTCCCGTTCGCGCCCGAGACCGCCGAATCGGCGTTGCACGATCTCGTAGCCGCTGATCTGGTCGGTGCCGACGCTCGCGCGCTCGATCACCTGCGGCACCTGGGTCTGCCCGCCATGGTCGAAGTACCGGCCCTTGTTGTTGACCGTGCTGCCCATGGTGCCCGCGAAGTCGTCGGCGAGCCGGTAGACGGGGCCGGTGGCCTTCTTGATCGTCTCCATGCCCTTGTCGAACCAGTCCTGCGAGCCTTCCGGGAATTCTGGCAGCTCCAGCAGCGCCAACCGGTCAGGGGTGGCCACGAGGATCCCGGGGAGTTCTCCCGGGGCGGCCTCGCCTTGCGCACCGGTCATCCGCACGGCGGTCTCCGACACGCTCCGGGCCGAAACCACCGCTGTCGGTAGGTTGCGTTCGTCGGACGGCTCGTCGCCGCCGGTGAACAGCGAGTTGACGCGGAACGGCACTGCGCCCACCTGGAACGCGGCGCGGGTGAGGATGCCGCGCCGCTTCTTGCCGTGCTCGTCGAGCCCGCCCACTTCGAACAGCGGGACGTGGTACGGGTCGGGGAAGGCCCATGAAATCGGCTCCCCCGGCCGGCACCACGACGAGCGTGCGCTCAGGATCAGGTGTTCCAGGGTCATTCAGCTCGCCGCTCCCACGGGGTCACGAGAATCCCTTCTCCTGCGCGGCCTTGCTCTCCTCCGGGGAGAGCTGTCCGCTGATCCGCTGGTTGGCCTCGTCGTACATGGCCTTGGGGATCTCCTTGACGGCCTGTCCTTCGAGGGTCTCCGTCACACCACTAATACCAGCGCCGACCAGCGACGTCTCGCCGCCGAGCGCACCGCCGATGACCTTGCCCGCGAGGTTCGCGGCCAGCGCTTCCTCTCCGGTCTTGTGCAGGCCCTGGCCCTTCATGAAGACGTTGCTGGTCTTCGACGTGGCGAACTCGCGCAGCACCTCGCCGGTGTTGGGGTCCTTCACCTGCTCGATCTTGCCCTTGGAGATTCCCCGGGTGAGCAGCCTGCCGAGCTTGCCGGATTCGCGGATCTTGTTGAGCAGCTCTTCCAGCCTCTTCAGCCACTTGTAGAGCTGGGCCTGGATCTTGGCGACCTGCGTGGCGATCCGGCCACCGGTGATGCCGACCGACGCGGTGGTGGTCGCGCCGGCCGCGCCCACCGACGCGCCTGCGGTGATCCACGACGCGGCGAGCGCGGCGAGCCACTGGACGATCAGGCTGATGATCAGCTCGGTGAGGATGTTGATGACCATCTCGACGAACATGTCGAACATGTCCGCGATGCCGTCCAGGGTTTCCTTCAGCCCGCGGACGTCCTGCGCCAGGGCCTTGGTCCCGTCGCCGAACTCGGTCATCTGCTTGCGGAAGGCGTCGCCGTCCTGGCCGACCCACGTCCCGGCGGTCGCCTCAGCGCGCTGGGGCTCCTGCTCGGCGACCGAGTCGAGCCACTTCGCGACCTCGTCCCAGCCCTTGCCAGTGGCACGCATCTGCTCGGGGTCGCCGATGGCCTGCTCGGCGATCTCGATCAGCGGCGTCATCACGATCGACACCAGGAACCCAAGGCCGTTGTCCAGCAGCGCCGCGCCGGGATTGGACAGCAGGTCCATCTGCTCCTGGCGCGCCGAGATGACCGCGGAGGTCCATTCGGGCGCGGCGGAGCCGTCGGCGAGGCTGCCGCCGTTGGTGTTGGCCGCCGCGTCCTTCAGGTCGGAGGTGGCGCCGGCGATGGAGGAGCCGCGGGTCAGGGTCTGCTCGGCCCAGTTCTTGCGGGTGGAGTCGCCCTGGTTGAGCTCGGTGAAAGTTCCCGGGCCGGTCATCCTGCGAGCCCCTCTCCGGCCTTGTTCAGCATCTCGATGATCTGCTGCTCGGTCTCGTCGTAGTCCTTGATGGTGTCTTCGAGGGCCTGCTTGGTCTCGGTGAGGAACTGCTGGGCCTTCTGCGCCATCTCCTGGCAGCCCTGCAGGGTTTCGAAGTACTTGTCGCTGATGCCGACGGCGTTGCCGATCGGGCCGAAGCACTGGTCGTCGGTGCGCGCCTGCTCCAGAAGCTGGGAGAGCTGCCCGAACTTGTCGGCGAGGCTCTCGCAGCCGGAGCCGTGCTCGGTCAGCGTCCCGGGCGTCATCTGCAGATTGCCACCCACTGCGGCACTTCCCCTCAGCGTGATTTGACTGGTTGTCGACCCTACGTCGCGTTTGACGTTGATGAGAAGTATTCGGTTCCGCTCGTTTTGAGACGTCTTCCGCTTTCGTCCCGTTGACCGCGGTGCTCGCCTCCGGACCACGGCAATCGCGGCGGTGCGAGCATGGGAACTTTCCTGTCACCCGGCGGCCCGAAGGGCGTGAGGATGGGAACCTTCCTGTCATTTCCCGCCCGGCGGCGGCTCGGTTTGCGGTGGAAGTGACAGGAAGGTTCCCTTGCTCTGGTCACGGCGGGAGCCGAGCGCGATCCTGATGCTGTGCGCGGCGGCGGAACATCTTGTCCACCTCTTGTATCTATGTTGTACAACTAGAGTTCCCGATGACCGGAAGGGTCATTCCGTAAAACGGAAGTAACCGGGAGGCTGAGCATGCAGTCGACCAGCACCGCGATCGAGCCGGCGCTCGACCAGGTCGTGCAGCGGTTCCACGCGGCACTGCCGCCCAACGCGGTGATCACCGACCCGCAGCGGCTGCGCACCTACGAATGCGACGGGCTGGCGAGCTACCGGGTCGTGCCGGCCGTGGTGGTGCTGCCGGAAACCGCCGAGCAGGTCCAGGAGATCGTCCGGATCTGCGCCGAGCACCAGGTCCCGTTCGTCGCCCGAGGTTCCGGCACCGGACTGTCGGGCGGGGCGCTCCCGCACGCTTCCGGCGTGCTCGTGGTGACCTCGAAGATGCGGCGGATCCTGGAGATCGACCTGGCCAACGAGCGGGCCGTCGTCGAACCGGGCGTGATCAACCTCGATGTCACCAAGGCCGTCGCCGCGCAGGGCTACTACTTCGCGCCGGACCCGTCCAGCCAGCAGGTCTGCTCGGTGGGCGGCAACGTCGCGGAGAACTCCGGCGGCGCGCACTGCCTGAAGTACGGCTTCACCACCAACCACATCCTCGCCCTCGAGGTCGTCACCCCGGACGGCGACATCGTCGAACTCGGCGGCAACGCGCGGGAAACCCCGGGCTACGACCTGCTGGGCGCCTTCATCGGCAGCGAAGGCACGCTCGGCGTGGTCACCAAGATCACCGTGCGGCTGCTGCGCAAACCCGAGGCGGTGCAGACCCTGCTGGCAGGGTTCCCGTCCACCGACGAGGCGGGCGCGGCGGTGTCGGCGATCATCGCCGACGGCGTCACCCCGGCGGCGATCGAGATGATGGACGCGCTGGCCATCGAAGCCGCCGAACAGGCCGTGCAGTGCGGCTACCCGGAAGGCGCCGGTGCGGTGCTGGTCGTCGAACTCGACGGCCCCGCGGCCGAGGTCGAGCACACCTTCACCGAGGTGAAGCGGCACTGCGAGGCGCACGGCGCGTTCGAAATCCGGGTCGCCGCCGACGACCACGAACGCGCGATGATCTGGAAGGGCCGCAAGTCCGCGTTCGCCGCGGTGGGCCGCATCAGCCCCGACTACATCGTGCAGGACGGGGTCATCCCGCGGACCGCGCTGCCCGAGGTGCTCGGCCGGATCGCCAGGCTGTCCGCCGAATCGGGCGTGCGGGTCGCCAACGTCTTCCACGCCGGAGACGGGAACCTGCACCCGCTGGTGCTCTTCGACGATGCCGAGCCAGGCGCGAACGAGCGCGCCGAAGCGGTCTCCGGCGCGATCCTCGACCTGTGCATCGAGCACGGCGGCTCCATCACCGGCGAGCACGGGGTCGGCGCGGACAAGGTCAAGTACATGGGCCGGATGTTCACCGCCGACGACCTGGACACCATGCAACGTGTGCGCTGCGCCTTCGACCCGGTCGGAATCTGCAACCCGGGCAAGGTCTTCCCGACGCCGAGGCTCTGCGGCGAAGTGCCAGGGCCCCGGCGCGGCGTGCACCCACTGACCGAAGCGGGATTGGCGGACCAGTTCTGATGCCCACTGCGACCAAGGACGCCGCGCACGGAGCACTGGTGGCCGCGCTGGGCGCCGAATGCGTGCGGGAAGCGACGGAGGCGGACGCCGTGTCCGGCGTCCGCCCGCACTGGGTGGCCACTGTGGACGGAACGGAGCGGGCGTCGGTGGCGATGAAGATCGCCGCCGAGCACGGCCTGCGGGTGGTGCCCAGGGGATCGGGCAGCAAGCTCGCCTGGGGCTGCGCGCCGGATGCCGTGGACCTGCTGCTCGACGTGTCGGCCGCGAGCGGCATCGTCGATCACGCCGCGGGCGACCTCGTGGTGCACGCCCTGGCCGGAACGCCGATCGCCGAGGTCAACAGCGCAGCCCGCGCCGCCGGGCAGCAGTTGGCGATCGACCAGCCGCTGCCGACGGCGACGCTGGGCGGCATCATCGCGACCGGAACCGCAGGGCCGTCCCGGCACCTCTTCGGCGGGGTGCGCGACCTGCTGATCGGCATCACGGTCGTGCGGGCCGACGGCACGGTGACCACGGCGGGCGGCAAGGTCGTGAAGAACGTCGCGGGCTACGACCTCGGCAAGCTCTACACCGGCTCCTTCGGCACGCTCGGGGTGATCACCGAAGCCGTGTTCCGGCTGCACCCGGTCGCCGCCGAGCACCGCTGGATCACGGCCACCGTCGACGACCCGGAAAGCGCCGCGGCCGCCGCCGACATCGTCCGGCACTCCCAGGCGATGCCCACCGCGATCGAACTCGACCGGGCCGAACCCGGCGGGCCGATCACGGTCTGCGCGCAGCTCGAAGGCAGGCCCACCGCCACGCACGACCGCGCGGTCGAGCTGGCCGCCGCCATCGGGCACGGCGCGGAAGTGCTGGCGCAGGCCCCTTCGTGGTGGGGGCATTACCGGTTCGACCCGGACGACGGGATCGGCCTGCGCTTCGGCGCGGAGCCGACCGCGCTGCCCCGACTGCTCAACACCGCGCAAGACGCCGCCGCGGCGAACGGCCTGCCGCTGGCGATCCGCGGCGCCGCCGGACTCGGGGTGCTGAACGCCGGGCTGCCCGGCGACGCGGACGCCGCCGCCGTCGCCGAGCTCGTCAAAGCGCTGCGCGCCAGCTGCGACTACGCGGTACTGCTCCGCGCGCCGCAGGACGCCGCGATCGACCCGTGGGGGCCGATCCCGCCCGGGCTGCTGGCGCTGATGCGTCGCACCAAGGACCAGTTCGATCCGGAACACCGGCTCGCCCCCGGCCGGTTCGTGGGAGGAATCTGATGACCGAGACCCCGGCCCGCCCGGGCGCCTTCGACGCGCTGCACCCGCCGCAGCGCGAGCTCGTCGACGACTGCGTCCACTGCGGATTCTGCCTGCCCACCTGCCCCACCTACGACCTGTGGGGCGAGGAGATGGACTCGCCGCGCGGGCGCATCTACCTGATGAAGGAAGGGCTCGAAGGCGAGCCCATGACCGACACGATGGCCGGTCACTTCGACGCATGCCTCGGCTGCATGGCCTGCGTGACCGCCTGCCCGTCCGGGGTGCAGTACGGCACGCTCATCACCGAGACGCGGGCCCAGGTCGAACGAAACCACCAGCGCGGACGCTGGGAGCGGCTCCTGCGCACGGCGATCTTCACGCTGTTCCCGTACCCGCGCCGCCTCAAGGCGATGCGCGGACCGCTCGCGCTGTACCAGCGGCTCGGCATCGGCAACCTGCTCAAGCGGTCCGGGCTGCTGGCGAAGCTGCCGGACGGGCTGCAGGTGATGGAGTCCCTGGCGCCGCCGATCAGTCGCGCGCCGAAGCTGGGAAACCGGATCCCGGCGCGCGGCAAGCGACGCGCGACCGTCGGCATGATCACCGGCTGCGTGCAGAGCGCGTTCTTCCCCGACGTCAACGCGGCAACGGCGCGCATCCTCTCCGCAGAAGGCTGCGATGTCGTCATCCCGCCGGCGCAGGGCTGCTGCGGGGCGCTCAGCGAGCACTCCGGGCGCGAACCCGAAGCGGTGAAGTTCGCCCGCCAACTGCTGGACACCTTCGAAGAATCCGGCGTGGACTACGTCGTCATCAACTCGGCCGGCTGCGGCTCCACGCTGAAGGAATACCCGCGACTGCTGCAGGACGACCCGGAATACGCCGAGCGCGCGGAACGCTTCTCCGCGCGGGTGCGCGACATCTCCGAACTGCTCGCCGAGCTGGGCCCGGTCGCCGAGCGCCACCCGCTGCCGGTGCAGATCGCCTACCACGATGCCTGCCACCTGGCGCACGGCCAGGGCATCCGGTCGCAGCCTCGTGAACTCCTGCGCGCGATTCCCGGGCTGGAGCTCAAGGAGATCAACCGGGGCGAACTGTGCTGCGGTTCCGCAGGCGTCTACAACCTGCTCCAGCCGGAGGCTGCGCGCGAACTGGGTGACCGCAAGGCCGAGAACGTCCTCGCCACCGGCGCGAAGCTGCTGGTGACGGCGAACCCGGGGTGCTCGATGCAGATCCGCACGGCGCTCGAGCGTCGCGGTGAGCGCCTGGCGATGGCGCACACCGTGCAGGTGCTCGACGCATCCATCCGCGGCCAGGGCGTCGAAACGCTGCTGCGCGGCTGAAACGGCACTACCGGGGGGGGGGGGGGGCGGGGGGGGGGACCCCTAGAAACTTCTTCCCCACAAAAAGGGGAAGAAAACAAGCACATCCGGTGTGGGAGAGGGAAAACCCCCTTTCTTTTCTGTGTGAGG